>JBFKOW010000064.1:0-17698 GCA_041628615.1 Paracoccaceae bacterium
ATCGTGGCGCATATCCAGCTCGTCATCGTGGGCGGGCTGATCATCCTGTTCCTGATCCTCGAGCCGCACGGGCTGGCCCAGCTCTGGCGGGTGGCGAAGGAAAAGCTGCGGCTCTGGCCGTTCCCCTATTGAACGGGGCGGGCGGGACCGAAGGAAAGAAGGGTCAAGACCAAGACCGAGCGATGCATCGGACAACACCACAGGGAGGAGACAACCGATGAGACTGATGAAACTGGCCGCCATGGCCGTCGCCGGCGCGGTGGCGTCGGGACCGGCGCTTGCCGACCTCGTTATCCCGGACCTCAGCTACCGCACCGGCCCCTATGCCGCCGGGGGCATCCCGTTCTCGGACGGGTATCAGGACTATTTCGCCCTGCTGAACGCCCGTGACGGCGGCATCGGCGGCGTGCCCGTCCGGGTGATCGAGTGCGAGACCGGCTACAACACCGAGAAGGGCGTGGAGTGCTACGAGGCGACCAAGGGCGAGGGCGCGCTGGTCTACCAGCCGCTGTCCACCGGGATCACCTACCAGCTGATCCCGAAGGCCACCGCCGACGGCATCCCGCTGCACACGATGGGCTATGGCCGGACTTCCGCCGCCAACGGCGCGGTCTTCCGCAACGTGTTCAACTACCCGGCGAACTACTGGGACGCGGCCTCGGTCGCGGTGAACTACCTGTTGTCCGAGAACGGCGGCAGCCTCGAGGGCAAGACCATCGCGCTGGTCTACCACAACTCCGCCTATGGCAAGGAGCCGATCCGCACGCTCGAGGAGCTGGCCGCCAAGCACGGCTTCAGCTTCAGCCAGATCGCGGTGGACCATCCCGGCCAGGAGCAGAAGTCGCAATGGCTGCAGATCCGCCGCGAACGTCCCGACTACGTGCTGATGTGGGGCTGGGGGGTGATGAACCAGGTCGCCGTGCAGGAGGCCGCGAACATCAACTTCCCGATGGAGAACTTCATCGGCACCTGGTGGTCGGGCGCCGAGCATGACGTGACCCCGGCCGGCATGGCGGCGGACGGCTACAAGGCGCTGAACATGAACCGGATCAATCCGGACATGCCGGTGTTCGAGGAGATCCGCACCCAGGTCCACGCCGCCGGAAACGCCGCCGGCGACGGCTCGAACATCGGGTCGGTGCTCTACACCCGCGGGATGTATGCCGCGATGCTGGCCGCCGAGGCGATCCGCACCGCGCAGGAGATCCACGGCGTGGCCGACATCACCCCGGCGATGATGCGCGACGGGATGGAGGCGCTCGAGGTGACCGCCGCCACGATGGAGGGCTGGGGCGCCCCGGCAATCGGGCCGGAGTTCTCGGTGTCCTGCGCCGATCACGGCGGCTCGGGTCTCGGCATCGTGCAGCAGTGGAACGCCGCTGACGGCCGGTGGGTGGCGCTCACCGACTACATCGAGAGCGACCAGTCGGTGATCGAGCCCCTGGTGATGGAGGACAGCATGGCCTTCGCCGCCGAGAACAACATCGAGCCCGGCTGCAACTGACCCAATCAGGCCCCGGCCCGCAGCCCTCGTGGCGGGCCGGGGCGCCGTTCCGGGGGCGCTGCCCCCGTCTCCGCTGTGGCGGAGACTCCCCCGGGATATTTCCAGTCCGAAGAAAGGGGGCCCCGTTCGAAGAGGAGCCGGTTCCGATGCTGGACGCCCCGAAGCCCGATGCCGCCGCCGTGGAGGCGGAGACCCTGCTCGAGGTCAACAACATCGAGGTGATCTACAACCACGTCATCCTGGTCCTGAAGGGGGTTTCCCTGCGGGTGCCGAAGGGCGGCATCACCGCGCTTCTGGGCGGCAACGGCGCCGGCAAGACCACCACGCTGAAGGCGATCTCGAACCTGCTGCAGTCCGAGCGCGGCGAGGTTACCAAGGGGTCGATCAGCTATCGCGGCGAGCGCGTGCAGGACCTGTCGCCGGAAGAGCTTGTCCGCCGCGGCGTGATCCAGGTGATGGAGGGCCGCCACTGTTTCGAGCACCTGACGGTGGAGGAGAACCTGCTGACCGGCGCCTATACCCGCCGCGACGGCAAGGCCGCCGTGGAGGCCGATCTCGAGATGGTCTACGCCTATTTCCCGCGCCTGAAGGAGCGCCGCCGCAGCCAGGCCGGCTATACCTCGGGCGGCGAGCAGCAGATGACGGCGATCGGCCGAGCCCTGATGTCCCGGCCCGAAACGATCCTGCTCGACGAGCCGTCGATGGGTCTCGCCCCGCAGCTCGTGGAAGAGATCTTCGGCATCGTGAAGCGGCTGAACGAGGACGAGGGCGTGTCTTTCCTGCTGGCCGAGCAGAACACCAACGTCGCCCTGCGGTTCGCCCATTACGGCTACATTCTCGAATCCGGCCGGGTGGTGATGGATGGCCCGGCGGCCGAACTGCGCGAGAACCCGGACGTGAAGGAGTTCTACCTCGGCATGTCCGAGGAGGGCCGCAAGTCGTTCCGCGACGTGCGCTCCTACCGCCGCCGCAAGCGCTGGCTGAGCTGAGGCCGCTCAGGCCGAGGCGTCCTCCTCGATCCCGGCCCGCATCTCCTCGATCCGTTCCACCGCTTCGGCGCGGGTGTTGCGGATGTTGGGCCGGAAGCCCTGGCTTTCGGCGCGCAGCCGGATGTCGGTCTCGGTCTCGGATCCCGGCGCGTAGCGCACCGAGCCGAGCGAGAAGGCCTCGTTCAGCGCCTTGCCGCGGGCGGCGAACTGCACCCAGGCCGGGGACTGGATCCGGGTGCCGTCGTAGTTGATCAGGAAGAACCACTTGCCCCCGGCGCCGCGCAGCGCCTCTTCCAGCCAGTCGTAGATGTCGTTCACGTCCCGGCTGTGTTCGAAGCTGACCCCGGAGAGATCGATCTCGAAGATCCGGGCGTCGGGATCGAAGGACAGCCGCCGGACGAAGCCGTCCCGGTCGTGGCTGGGCAGACGCTCGATCCGCTGCACCCGCTGCGACGGAAGCCGGGCGAGATGGGCGAGGGCGTCGTCGCGGCTGCCGAAGAGGTTGGGCACCTCCCGCTCGGTGCCGGCGTCCCGGACGATCCGCGCCCGGGTCTCGTCGGTGTCCTCGTAGCGCACGGTCGCCATGGCGTAGGCCTCGCGCACCTCCTGGCCGCGCCGGTCGAAGGCGAACCAGGCCGTCTCGTCGATCCGGTAGCCGGCCGTGTTCACGGCGAAGAACCACTGCGATTCGCCGGTGGCGAGCAGCCGTTCCTCGATCCGGTCGTAGAGCCGGTTCACGTCGCGGGAGGTGTGGAAATACAGGCCCGAGAGGTCGATCTCGACCGTTTCGCGGGCCTCGTCGACGGTGATCCGCGAATCGAGCGCGGTCGGCGTGAAGGGGTCGGTTTCCAGTGTCATCGGCCTCGGTCCTTGCAGGCCCTTCCTTTCATGCGAAGATGGCCGGTGCAGGCAAGGCCGCGGATCGTCGCGGTGTTATTGAATGACAGACGGCGCCACGGGCAGGGAGGACCGCATGACACCTTACGACGAGCTTGAGACACGGACCGCCGGGGAACGGGCGGCGGACCTTGCCGCGGCCCTGCCGGCGCAGATCGCCCGCGCCCGGGCGCTGCCCGGCTATGTCGGCCGGCTGGACGCGCTGGAGCCCGCGGCGATCACCGAGGCGGCCGCGCTCGCCGCCCTGTCGGTCTTGCGCAAGTCGGCCCTCGCCGAGGCCCAGAAGACCGCCGACTACGGCGGCTTTGCCGGGCCCGTCACGTCGTACGAACACGTGTTCCAGTCCCCCGGCCCGATCTACGAGCCGGGCCGCACTGCCCGCGACTGGTGGCGCTTCGGCCGGTTCCTGCACGCCTGCGGCATCGGCCCCGGCGACGTGGTGCAGAACTGTTTCTCCTACCACCTGACCCCCGCCGGGATGATGTTCGAGAATGGCGCGCGGGCGGTCGGGGCGACGGTGTTCCCGGCCGGCACCGGACAGACCGAGCTTCAGGCCCAGGCGGCGTCCGAGATCGGGTGCACCGCCTATGCCGGCACCCCGGACTACCTCAAGGTCATCGTCGAGGCGATGGAGGCCGCCGCCCTGCCAAGCCGGTTCCGCACCGCCGCGGTGTCGGGCGGGGCGCTGTTCCCGTCGCTGCGCGACTGGTATGCCGGCCGCGGCATCGACTGCCTGCAATGCTACGGCACCGCCGATCTCGGCCACATCGCCTACGAAACCGCGCCGGGCGAGGGGATGATCGTGGACGAGGGCGTGATCGTCGAGATCGTCACCCCCGGCACCGGCGATCCGGTTCCGGAGGGAGAGGTGGGCGAGGTGCTGGTCACGACCCTGAACCCCGACTACCCGCTGATCCGATTCGCCACCGGCGACCTGAGCGCGGTGATGCCGGGCGAAAGCCCCTGCGGCCGCACCAACATGCGGATCCGGGGCTGGATGGGCCGCGCCGACCAGACCACCAAGATCAAGGGCATGTTCGTCCGTCCCGAGCAGGTCGCTGCGCTGGTCGCCCGATTGGGCGTGGACCGCGCCCGGGTGATCGCCGACCGCGCCGACGAGGCCGACGTGATGCGGGTGCAGGTCGAGACCGCCACCCCGGCCGAGGCCGACCCCGCCGCCATCGGCGAGGCCGTCCGCGAGATCCTGAAACTGCGCGCCGAGGTCGAGATCGTCGCCCCCGGCGGGCTGCCCCGCGACGGGCTCGTGATCGAGGACCGCCGCACCTACGACACCTGAGGGAACCGAATGACCCGACGCCTTGCCCCGACCCTGTTCTGCCTCTTCTGCCTGTTCGCGGCCGGCGCCGCCGCGGCGCAGGACGCCGCCCTGATCCTCGGCAACAACCGCTACGACCGGCTCGGCCGGGTGCCGGGCGCGGCCGGGTTCGGGTCGGCCGAGGAGAACCTGCGCGAGATGGGATTCGCCGTGTCGGCGGCCCGCGACGGGCGGGCGGCGCAGGTCGTGCCCTTGCTCGACGATTTCGCCGACGGCGCGGCGGAGGCCGAGCGCCTGGTCGTCGCCCTGACCGGCCGCTTCGTCACCGACGGCGACCGGACCTGGCTGATGCTGGCCGATGCGCCTTACCCGACCCTGTTCGGCCTGGGCGACAGCGCGGTGTCGGTGGACAGCCTGCTGCGGGTGCTGGCCACCCGGCCCGGCCAGGCGCTGCTCGCCATCGGGTACGACCCCGACGACGATGACGCCTTCGGCCCGTTCCTGCGCGAGGGGCTGGGCGATCTGGCCGCGCCGCAGGGGGTCACGGTGATGGTGGGCGAGGTGCAGCAGATGGTGGCCTTCATCCGCGACGAACTGGCCCGGCCCGAGGCCGACCTGATGACCTTCGCGGAACGCCGCCGCTTTGCGGTATCGGGGTTCGCGCCCGACGGTTTCGTGCTGATGCCGGGCCGCGCGGCGGTGGAGCCGGTGATCGTCGCCCCCGACCGGCCCGACCCGGTGGCCGATGCCCGGGCCTGGGCGGTGGCCGAACGGGCCGACAGCGTGGCGGGCTACCGCGCCTACCTCGACGGCTTCCCGAACGGCCTGCGCGCGGGCGAGGCCCGCGACCGGATCGAGGCGATCCTCGCCGAACCCGAGCGCGATGCCCGGCTCGCCGAGGAATCGCTGCGGCTGTCGGTGGCCGAGCGCCGCGAGATCCAGCGCGATCTCACCCTTCTCGGGTTCAACACCCGCGGGGTGGACGGGATCTTTGGCCGCGGCACCCGCGCCGCGATCCAGAACTGGCAGCAGGAGAACGGCTATCCGCAGACCGCCTACCTGACCCGCGAACAGATTTCGCGGCTGGACGGGCAGGCGATCCGCCGTCAGGCCGAACTGGCCGCTGCCGAGGCGGCCGAGCGCGAGAGCCGCGAACGGGCCGACCGCGCCTTCTGGGAGGAGACCGGCGCCCGCGGCGACGAGGCCGGCTTCCGTGCCTATCTCGACCGTTACCCGGATGGCCTGTTCGCCGACATCGCCCGCGACGCGGTGGAACGGATCGACGCGCGCCGCCGCGACGCCGCCGCCGCCGAGGACCGCGAGGACTGGCGCCGGGCCGAGCGCGAGGCCAGCCTGGACGGCTACCGCCGCTACCTGCGCCAGCAGCCCGACGGCGCCTTCCGCGCCGAGGCGGAGGCCGCGATCGCCCGGCTTCAGGGCCCCGCCCGGCCCGATCCGGACCAGATCGCCGCCGCCCGCGCCGAAGAACGCAACCTGCGTCTGAACCCGATCACCGCCCGTCTGGTCGAGGCCAAGCTGTCCGAGCTTGGGCTGGATCCCGGCACCGTGGACGGCCGCTTCACGGACAAGACCCGCGAGGCGATCCGCCGTTACCAGGACGCCCGCGGGCTGCCGGCGACCGGCTACCTGAACCAGGCCACCGTGGTCCGCCTGCTGGCCGACAGCATCACCGACCTGCAGCGCCGGTAGCCCCGGCGCCGCAGCGGGCGCCGGTCACTCGGCCGGCACGTAGCGTTCGACCACCAGCCGCATCAACGCGGCATCATCCGAGATGTCGGACAGCGCGACGAGGTAGGTTCCCGGCAGCACCCGCACCGCGAGGAAGCTGTCGAGCCCGGTCGGCCCGTCGTCGTTGTAGCCGACCTGCCGGCCGAGATCGTCGAACAGGGTCACCACCGGGTCGCCGGGACCGGACGCGATCGCCTCGATCACGAGGAGCCCGCCGGAGCCGACATCGACCGCGTACCACTTGGCCTTGCCCGGCTGCATCTGGGCATCCGTGAGGACCCGTCCCGCCAGCTTGCCCAGCGACTCGACCGGGTAGGACCCGTCGAGCGGCGGCGCCGCCTCGCCGCGGTCGAACATCATGATCCGCGCAGCGGCGGGGTCGTAGTCGGTGACCGTGACGGTGACCGGCGCGGAGGCGTCCGACAGCGCTCGCAGCCCGATGCAGTAATCCCCCGGCGGCAGCGGCGTGGTCACGTCGATCCGGGAATTGAGCCCGTCGTAGTCGTCGTTCTCGTAGAGCGTCGTGCCGTTGGCGTCGGTCAGGGTGAGGATCGGGTCCGCGGCCTCGTTCTCGGCGGTGATGCTGATCGTCATCGGCTGCGAGATCGAGAAGGCGTAGCCGGGTTCCTGGTCGACCGGGGCGGTGACGCTGACCATGCCGGGCAGCACCCCGTCGAGGCTGCCGTCGGCGATGGTCGCGCCGTTGCCGCAGCCGCCGCCCCTGCCATCCGATCCGAGCACCGGCGGCAGCAGCGTCGTCGCCGCGTTCCCCTCGGTGAGCGGGCTGTGCTCGGTGCGGCCGATCCGCACCGTTCCGGTCATGGGCGCGTCGCCGAAGCTGCTGAGCGCGAGACAGTAGCTGCCGGCTCCGAGCGACGTCTCGATCCGGCTCGAGGTGCCGCCGCCGCCGTCGTCGTCGGAGGTCACCGACATGCCGGCGTCATCGAACAGTTCGATCACCGGGTCGCCGGCGCCGTTGCCCACCGCTTCCAGCCGGACGTCGGCAGGGGCCGACAGGGTGAACAGCGAGACGTAGTTGTTGCCGGCGAGAACCAGCGCCAGCTGGTCCAGCGCCGAGGCGGCGGTGGCGATGTCGGACCCCGCGGCATCGCCGCCGATCCAGATGCCGCCGGCGCCGATCCCGCCGCAGTTGGCCTGGGCCAGAGCAGGCCCGGCGGTCGCCCCCAGAAGGGCGGCAAGAAGGAAAGCGCGTGTCGTCATGGAAATCACCTCGGCTGGACTGGTGCTGTCCCGAGCCTAGGCCCAGCCGGGGTGATTTGGAAAGCCCGCGCTGCCGGCCGCCGAAACGCGAAAGGCCGCCCCGGGGGGCGGCCTGTCTGCCTCGAATGAGGGGTCGCTCAGCCCTGGCGGGCCTTGAACCGGCGCTGGGTCTTGTTGATCACGTAGACCCGGCCCTTGCGGCGCACGACGCGGCAATCGCGGTGGCGGCTCTTGAGCGAACGGAGCGAGTTGCGAACTTTCATCGGTTCGGTCCTTCGTCGGTCGCGGCGCGCGATTGCGCCTGTGGAAATTCGTGCGCCCCGGCGGGGGCGCGGTTCATGGTGGGCGGTACTGGGATCGAACCAGTGACCCCTACGATGTCAACGTAGTGCTCTACCGCTGAGCTAACCGCCCGGTCCGTCCGCGAAACCCGTCCCCCCAAAACGCAGAAGGACGCGGAGGTTCCGCGTCAGGTGGGCGGTCTATAGAAGGAGTCGGGGGGTGGATCAAGGGCTTTTGGGCCTGCGCGAAATCGCGCTATGTTTCCCGACAGAGGAGACCGGATGACGAACCCCGCCTATCACCTGATCCGCCCGGACGCGCGGACCACGAGCGTGGTCTTCGCCTCGCCGCATTCGGGGCGGGACTACACGCCGGAGTTCCGGCGGCAGTCGGTGCTGAACGAACTCGACCTGCGGTCGTCGGAGGATGCCTTCGTCGACAAGCTGTTCGAGGCGGCGCCCCGGTTCGGCGCGCCGTTCCTGCGGGCCGGCGCGCCGCGGGCCTGGGTCGACCTGAACCGCGCCTGCGACGAGCTCGACCCTGCGCTGATCGAAGGCGTCCGCCGCGCCGCGCACAACCCGCGCATCGCCAGCGGGCTGGGCGTGATCCCGCGGGTGGTGGCCAACGGTCGCCCGATCTACCGCGGCAAGCTGTCCCTCGCCGAGGCCCATGCCCGCGTCTCGGGCTACTGGCGCCCCTATCACGACGCGCTGCAGACCCTGCTGGACCAGTCCCACGGCGCCTTCGGCGAGGCGATTCTGATCGACTGCCACTCGATGCCCCACGAGGCGCTGGAGAACATCGGTCCCGCCGGCGTGCCGCGGCCCGACGTGGTGCTGGGCGACCGCTTCGGCGCTGCCGCAGCCGCCGCCATCGTCGACCGGGTCGAGGCGGCCTTCGCCGGCGCCGGCTTCCGGGTCGCCCGCAACATGCCCTTCGCCGGGGCCTACATCACCCAGCATTACGGCCGCCCGTCGCGCCGCCAGCACGTGGTCCAGATCGAGATCGACCGCGCCCTCTACATGGACGAGAAGCAGGTTCTGCCGAATGCCCGCTTCGACGCGGTCCGCAGCGCCCTGCAGGGGGTCATCGCCGAGATCGCCGCGATCGGCGGCAGCGGCGAGATGTCGATGGCCGCGGAGTAGCCCGCCGCCGCCGCCGCCCCGATCGATCGGCTTCAGGTCGTGACGACGATCTTGCCGCCGGCGCTGTTGGCCTCCATCACCCGGTGCGCCTCGACGATCTGGTCGAGGCTGAAGGTCCGGCCGATCGGCGGGACGAAGCTGCCTGTCTGCGCCGCGTTCACGACCTGTTGCAGCGGCGTGGCGGCGAAATCCTCCGCACCGCCGGAATAGGTCGTCAGGTTGACCGCCGTCGGGATCGCGCCCATCGGGCTGAAGCGGTCGAGTTCCCAGGCGTTGCCGACCATCCCGGTCATGCAGACCGCGCCGCCGGCGGCCGCGCATTGCAGGCTGTCGAGCAGGGTGGTCGTGCCGACGAGTTCGAGCACCCTGTCGACGCCGCCGGGATGCGCCTGCCGCACCTCGGGGGCGATCCGGCCGCCATCGACAAAGACCTCGTCCGCGCCGTTCTTCAGGAGCATGTCCCGCCGGTCCGCGCGCCGCGACGTTGCCAGCACCCGCAGCCCGGCCTGCTTCGCGAGGATCGCCGCGGTCAGCCCGACCGACGTCGTCCCGCCGCGGATCAGCAGCGTCTCGCCGGCCTGCGCGCGGAGCGCGGTATGCAGCGAGCCCCAGGCGGTCTGCACCATCTCGGGCAGGGCGCCGAGGACCGACCAGGGCAGGTCGGTGGAGAGCACCTGCACCTGCCCGGCGGGGACAAGGGTGTATTCCGCGTAGCTGCCGTCGAACTGCCGGCCCATGCCGCCCATCGCGGTGGCGACGGTGTCGCCCGCGGAGAAGCCGCCGTCCGGCGCGGCCGCCACCTCGCCCACGGCCTCGATCCCGAGAACCCGAGGGAACGGCACGTTCGGGGAATGGCCCTGCCGGGTAAAGAGCTCGGACCGGTTCAGACCGAAGGCCCAGACCCGGATCAGGACCCAGCCCGGCCTCGGTTCCGGGATCGGCAGGGTTTCGAGGGACAGGACCTCGGGGCCGCCGGCCTCGCGGATCACGACCGCCTTCATCATGTCCATGCCGCATCCCCCCGCTTTCCGGCCCAAGGGTAGCGCCGGCGTCCGGTCCTGTCACCGTGGGCGTGAGCCGCCGTCCGTCCCGTCGGCCGGCGGCGGCCTGCGCGCCCCCCGATCAATGCGGTCACTTCAGCGCCCGGCCCTTCAGGATCGCGTCGGCGCCGAACCGCCGCCGCAGCGCGTCGGCGGCCCGTTCCGCCCCGGCCCGCCTGCCTGCGCCGGGGTCGAGAAGATCGCCCTCGCGGTCGGCCATCGCGCCGGGCACGAGGTCGCTGATCCCGACGCCCAAGAGCCGGAACGGCCCCGCCCCGGCCTCGGGGTCGTAGAGCCCGCGCGCCACCCGGTAGATCGTGTCGGCAAGCTGGGTCGGCTGCGGAAGGCTCAGCCGCCGGGTCAGGATCCGGTGATCGGCCTTCTTCAGCTTCAGCGTCACCACCCGCCCGGCGATGTCCTTCGCCTTGGCGCGGTCCGCCACCTTCTCGGACAGCCGCCAGATGTGGCCGTCGAGGATGTCGGGATCC
The DNA here is from genome assembly GCA_041628615.1 of Paracoccaceae bacterium. Classification (GTDB taxonomy): domain Bacteria; phylum Pseudomonadota; class Alphaproteobacteria; order Rhodobacterales; family Rhodobacteraceae; genus JAMWZF01. The sequence goes on from JBFKOW010000064.1 coordinate 10,592, forward strand.
GCGGTGTCCTCGTGGAACGTCGTCTCGTTCGAGATCCCCTTCACCGGGGTCCGGGCCGAGACCCGGCGGTGATCCTCGCCCCGCGCGAGGTGCCAGAGCCGGTCGCCCATGCCGCCGAAGCGGTCGGTCAGGTCGCGCCGGTCCCAGCGCAGCAGGTCCGCGAAGGTCCGGATCCCGGCGCGGTCGAAGCTTTCCTGCGCCGCCGGCCCGATGCCCCAGATCAGCCGGACCGGCCGGGGCCGGAGGAAGTCCACCGTCTCGGCCCGCCCGATCACCGAGAAGCCGCGCGGCTTGTCGAGATCGCTGGCCACCTTGGCGAGGAACTTGTTGTGGCTGAGCCCGATCGACCCGGTGATGCCGATCTCGTCCTTCATCCGTTTCGCCAGCCGGGCCAGCATCACCGCCGGCGGCGCGCCGTGCAGCCGGGCGGTGCCGGACAGGTCCATGAACGCCTCGTCGAGGCTGAGCGGTTCCACCACCGGGGTCAGCTCGTCCATCATCTGCCGGACCTGCCGCGACACCTCGACGTAGCGGTCCATCCGGCCGCGCACCACCACCGCCTCGGGGCAGAGTTTCAGGGCCTGGAACATCGGCATCGCCGAGCGGACGCCCTTAATCCGGGCGACGTAGCAGGCGGTGGAAACAACCCCCCGCCGGCCGCCGCCGACGATGACCGGCTTGCCTTCCAGTTCCGGATTGTCGCGCTTTTCCACCGAGGCGTAGAAGGCGTCGCAATCCATGTGGGCGATGGTCAGGTCGAAGAGTTCGGGGTGCGCGATCACCCGCGGCGACCGGCAGGCCGGGCAGCGTCCGGCTTTCGCCGGGGCGGACGGGTCGAAGAGGTGCAGGCAGTCGCGGCACAGGGCGGGCATGGCCGGCAGGATACCAGTCCGGACCATGACTCGTTAGGCGGAATCGCCGGCCCGGTGATATCCTGATCCCGGCAAGTAGGGAGCGCCCGCCATGACCCAATCCCTGATAATCGGCACCACCAAGGGCCTGTTCCTGGTCGACCCGGACGACGGCGCCGTGCGCGGACCGTTCTGCGACGGCTGGACCATCAACCATGCCGCCGCCGATCCCGCGACCGGCACGATCTGGGCCGGCGGCGGCAACGAGTTCTTCGGCGGCGGCGTCTGGCGGTCTGCCGATGGCGGCGCGACCTGGGCCGTCACCCGGCTGTCGAAAGGCCAGATCGACGACTGGGCGGCGCAGGACCCCGGCGTGGCGGAATGGTCCTCGCTGACCTTCGACCCGCCGCCGCCCTATGCCGACCGGTTCGGCGCGGTCTGGTCGCTGCGCCACGCCCACGGCGCGCTGAGCGCCGGGACCAAGGGCGGCGTCCTGCTGCGCTCCACCGACGGCGGCGAAAGCTTCGCCGAGGTCGAGGGCCTGTCCGCCCATCCCGGCCGCGACCAGTGGCAGGGCGGCGCGGCAGGGCTGACCCTGCACACGATCCTGACCCATCCGAAGGATGCGGCGAAGATGTGGGTCGGGATCTCGGCCGCGGGCATCTTCGCGACCGAGGACGGCGGCGCGACCTGGGAGAAACGCACGCGGCTGTCCAACGCCGAAGCCTGCGCCCACAGCGACCACCCGGCCGCCCCCCGCGACGGCGAGCTTGGTGGCTGCGTGCACAACATGGTCCGCGCCAACGGCGACGGCGACCTGCTTTACCAGCAGAACCACCACGGGGTCTGGCGGTCCTCGGACGGCGGCCGCAGCTGGGATGACATCACCGAGGGGCTACCCTCGACCTTCGGCTTCCCGATCGCGGTCGATCCGGAAGATCCGGCGACGGTCTTCACCCTGCCGCTGAACGGCGACAGCGTCGGCCGCTTCCCGCCCGGCGCCTCGGCGGCGGTCTGGCGCAGCCGGGACGGCGGCGAAAGCTGGGAAAAGACCCAGGCCGGGCTGCCGACCGAGAACTGCTTCTTCACGGTGCTGCGGCAGGCGATGGCGACCGCGCCGGGCGGGGTGTGGTTCGGCACCAATTCGGGATCTGTGTTCGGCAGCCGGGACGACGGCGACACCTGGACCGAGGTCGCCCGCCACCTGCCGACGATCCTCTGTGTCGAGGCCGCGGGTCATGCCTGATGCCGGCGGCGCCGTGACGGCGCCGTTCGACGGGGCCAAGGCGGCGGTGTTCATCGGCGGCCGGCTGCTGGTCTATCGCCGGAACACCACGCCCGGGCTGCCCTGGCCCGGCCTCTGGGACTTCCCCGGCGGCGCGCGGGAGGGCGACGAGACCCCGGAACAGACCCTGCTGCGGGAACTGGACGAGGAATTCGGACTGCGGCCGCCGCCGGGCGCGATCCGCTGGCGCCGCCGCTTCCCCGCCTCCCGACCCGACGCCGCCGGGCCGGTCTGGTTCTTCGTCCTCGCCCTGCCGGCCGGCGCGGAGGCTGCGATCGTCTTCGGCGACGAGGGGCAGGAGTGGCGGCTGATGACGCCGGACGCCGTCCGGGCCCTGGCGGACATCATCCCGGTGCTGGTCCCGCGGCTGGAGATCTGGCGGGCCGAGACCGGCGGGCTCGCGTGACGGTCCGCCGGGCGGGCGGCCGGGCCGCGCGGGCGCGGGCGTTTTCTGCTTCGCAACGCGGCGCGTTGGGCTAGAAAGGACCGAAACGGTTCGGACGGTGCCTGTCATGAATATCGAGGACTACGTGCTGCAGCTTCTGGGCGAGAACCTGTTCCTGGTTCTGCTCGCCCTGTTCATCATCGTCAGCATCTTCGGCGGGGTTAAGATCGTCCCGCAGTCGGAGAAGCACGTTGTCGAGCGGTTCGGCCGGCTGCGATCGGTGCTCGGGCCGGGCATCAACTTCATCATCCCGTTCCTCGACCGGATCGCCCACAAGATCTCGATCCTGGAACGGCAACTGCCGACCATGACGCAGGACGCGATCACCTCGGACAACGTGCTGGTGAAGGTCGATACCTCGGTGTTCTACCGGATCATCGAGCCGGAAAAGACCGTCTACCGGATCCGCGACGTGGACGGCGCGATCCAGACCACGGTGGCCGGCATCGTCCGGTCCGAGATCGGCCGGATGGAGCTTGACCAGGTGCAGTCGAACCGGTCGCAGCTGATCGACGCGGTCAAGACCCAGCTGGGACAGCAGGTGGACGACTGGGGGATCGAGGTGACCCGGGCCGAGATCCTCGACGTCGATCTCGACCAGGCGACTCGCGACGCCATGCTTCAGCAGTTGAACGCCGAGCGTGAGCGCCGGGCGCAGGTGACCCGGGCCGAGGGTCAGCGCCGGGCGGTCGAGTTGCAGGCCGATGCCGAACTCTACGCCGCCGAGCAGCAAGCCAAGGCCCGCCGGGTTCTGGCCGAGGCCGAGGCCTATGCCACGTCGACAATCGCCGAGGCGATCGCCGCCAACGGGCTGGAGGCCGCGCAGTACCAGGTCGCGCTGAAGCAGGTCGAGGCGCTGAACGCGCTGGGCAGCGGCGCGTCGTCCAACACCATCGTGGTGCCGGCCAGCGCGCTCGAGGCCTTCGGAGACGCCTTCAAGATGCTGAAGGGCCGGGCGACATGATCCATGCCTGGTGGGTCTGGGTCTGCGCCGGGCTGGTTCTCGGAATCCTCGAAATCGTCGTGCCGGGCTACATCTTCCTCGGCTTCGCGCTGGGGGCGGTGCTGGTCGGTGCCTGCCTGTGGCTGGGCTGGCTCGGCGGGGTCGGGCTCGCCGGGCTGCTGGTCCTGTTCGCGCTGATCTCGCTGGCGGGATTCGCCCTGCTGCGGGCGGCGATGGGGGTCCGCCGCGGCCAGGTCAAGGTCTGGGACCGCGACATCAACGACTGAGCGTGACCGCCGGTCCGGGACCGAAAAAAGGCCCGATGCCGAGGGAGAATGGCATCGGGCCAGTTGGTCAGGTCTCGGGAGGGGTGATCCAGGGACAGGGACCGGACCTGACGGGGAGATCTCGTTGCACGGTCAGAGCAGCGCGCGGATGCCGGACCCGGCGGCGGCGCGGGGGTGGCCGTATGCCCGGCCGCGCGGCACGATGCCGACCCGTGCGTCCAACGTGGCTTCGATCGCGTTGTAGAGGATCTGGTCCATCAGGATGCGGGTCATGGCCTTGCCTCCGGCGCTGCGGACGCGGGCAGGGCCGCGCCAGTCAGCGATGAAAGCCGCATGCAGCCGATGCGGTTCCGCTGCTCACGAGATCGTGATCGGAGGCGTGTGCCGCGTGGGAGCGGGTCAGCCCAACGCGGCGAGGATCGCCTCGGCGGCGGCGCGGGGGTTCCCGGCCTGCCAGACCGGGCGGCCGACGACGATGTGATCGGCGCCGGCGGCGATCGCCGCGGCCGGCGTGGTCACCCGTTTCTGGTCGCCCCGGTCGGCGCCCGACGGGCGAACGCCGGGCGTGACGATGAGCCGGCCCGCTGCCTCGGGCAGGGCCCGGATCAGTGCCGCTTCGTGCGGCGACGCGATCACGCCGTCGGCCCCGGCGGCGAAGGCCCGCGCGGCGCGCTCGGCGACGATCTCGGCCATGTCCCCGGCCCGGATCATCCCGTCGTCGAGATCGGCCCGGTCGAGCGAGGTCAGGACGGTTACCGCGAGGATCTTGAGGTCACTTCCGGCCGCCCCGGTCTTGGCCGCGCGGACGACGTGCGGGTCGCCATGCACGGTCAGGAAATCGAGGTCGAACCGGGCCAGTCCGCGCACCGCCGCCTCCACCGTGGCGCTGATGTCGAACAGCTTCATGTCGAGGAAGATCCGCTTGCCGTGCTCCTGCTTGAGCTCGTTGGCCAGCCCGAGCCCGCCGCCGGTCAGCATCCCGAGCCCGATCTTGTAGAAACCCACCGCGGGGCCGATCTCTTCGGCAATCTGAAGGCCCTCGAGCGCGTTGGGCAGATCGAGCGCGACGATCAGGCGGTCGTCGGTGGACTGGGCGGGCATCGCGGGTCCTTCCGGGGCGGTTCGGCCAGTCCCGTCTAGACGCAGTCCGGCACCGGCGCAATCGGGCCGGCCCGGCGCCGCGGCGGCCTAGCGGCTCGCCCCGTGGCGGGCGACCTCCCGGTCATGGGCGGCCAGCCGCCGCAGGACGGACGGCGGCAGGGCGGGCGGTTCCGGCTTGGACTGATCGGTCTGCATCGCGGCCTTCCTTAATCTCCGGTTAGCTTTTGTCGCGAAATGCGGCACTTGCGGGGCGGTCGCGCGGCCCCCATCTGACAATCGAGGCCCAGACCTGCGGTGCGCTGCCTCGCGGGCACCGCGCAAACGGGCGCTTGAAGAGGAGCAGAACCATGAACTTGGACAAGTTCACCGAACGGTCGCGCGGTTTCATCCAGGCGGCCCAGACGATCGCGATGCGCGAGAGCCACCAGCGGCTCACCCCCGAACATCTTCTCAAGGCGATAATGGACGACGAGCAGGGCTTCGCGGCAACGCTCATCGACCGGTCCGGCGGCCAGTCCGCCCGGGTCCGGCAGGCGGTGGACATGGCGGTGTCCAAGCTGCCGAAGGTCAGCGGCGACGCCGGGCAGGTCTATGTCGACAGCGCGGTGGGCAAGGTGCTGGCCGAGGCCGAGGCGGTGGCCAAGAAGGCCGGCGACAGCTTCGTCGCGGTCGAGCGTCTGCTGATGGCGCTTGCAATGGTGAAGTCCGAGGCGAAATCGGCGCTGGATGCCGGCGGCGTGTCGGCGCGCGGTCTCAACGCCGCGATCGAGGACATCCGCAAGGGCCGCACCGCCGACAGCGCGAGCGCCGAAGAAGGTTACGACGCGCTGAAGAAATACGCGCTGGATCTGACCGAGCGGGCCCGCGAGGGCAAGATCGACCCGATCATCGGCCGCGACGAGGAGATCCGCCGCGCGATGCAGGTGCTTTCGCGCCGGACCAAGAACAACCCGGTGCTGATCGGCGAACCCGGCGTCGGCAAGACCGCCATCGCCGAGGGCCTTGCCCTGCGGATCGTCAACGGCGACGTGCCCGAGAGCCTGCGCAACAAGAAGCTGCTGGCACTCGACATGGGCGCGCTGATCGCCGGCGCGAAGTATCGCGGCGAGTTCGAGGAGCGGCTGAAGGCGGTGCTGAACGAGATCACCGCCGCCGCCGGCGAGATCATCCTGTTCATCGACGAGATGCACACCCTCGTCGGGGCCGGCAAGACCGATGGCGCGATGGACGCCGCCAACCTCATCAAGCCGGCGCTGGCCCGGGGCGAACTGCATTGCGTCGGCGCCACTACGCTGAACGAGTACCGCAAGTATGTCGAGAAGGACGCCGCCCTGGCGCGCCGGTTCCAGCCGCTGCTAGTGGAGGAGCCGACCGTCGAGGACACGGTCAGCATCCTGCGCGGCATCAAGGAGAAATACGAACTGCACCACGGGGTGCGGATCAGCGATTCGGCCCTCGTCGCGGCGGCGACCCTGTCGCACCGCTACATCACCGACCGGTTTCTGCCGGACAAGGCGATCGACCTCGTCGACGAGGCGGCCAGCCGGCTGCGCATGGAGGTCGACTCGAAGCCCGAGGAACTGGACGCGCTCGACCGACAGATCCTGCAGCTTCAGATCGAGGCCGAGGCCCTGAAGAAGGAGGACGACGCCGCCAGCGCCGACCGGCTCGCGCGGTTGGAGAAGGAACTGGCCGCGCTGCAGGAGCAGTCCGCCGAGATGACCGCGCGCTGGCAGTCCGAGCGTGACCGGCTCGAAGGCGCTCGCGGCCTGAAGGAGCAGATCGACCGTGCCCGCGCCGAACTGGAAATCGCCAAGCGCGAGGGCAACCTCGCTCGCGCCGGGGAACTGTCCTACGGTATCCTGCCGCAACTGGAAAAGCAGCTCGCCGAAGCCGAGAGCGCCGAGGACGACGTGATGGTCGAGGAGGCCGTGCGCCCCGAGCAGATCGCGGCCGTGGTCGAACGCTGGACCGGCATCCCGACCTCGAAGATGCTCGAGGGCGAGCGCGAGAAGCTGCTCAGGATGGAAGAGGCGCTGCATTCCCGTGTCATCGGGCAGGAGACCGCGGTCCGCGCGGTGGCCAACGCGGTGCGCCGCGCCCGAGCCGGGCTCAATGACGAGAACCGGCCGCTGGGGTCGTTCCTGTTCCTCGGGCCGACCGGCGTCGGCAAGACCGAGCTGACCAAGGCGGTG
>JBFKOW010000065.1:0-17625 GCA_041628615.1 Paracoccaceae bacterium
CGGCACGGTGCCGCGGCCGCTCCCGGTCCGGAGACGAACGGAGATGAGAAACATGGCTTACGCGACCGACATTCGCACCGGCGCCCGCTCCGGCGGCCTGCGCGGTGCCATCACCGCCTACCTGGCCGACCTCGCCGACCGCCGCGAGAAGGCCCGCGAATACCGCCGGACCCTGCACGAACTGCGGGCCCTGTCCGACCGCGAACTGAGCGACCTCGGGATTTCCCGGCTGAACGTCGAGGAGGTCGCCTACCGCGCCACCTACGGCGCCTGAGATTGAAGGATCGGGTCCGTCCACCTCCTCCCGGACGGGCCTGACCGGCGGTTCGCTCCTCCTCCTCCCTGAGCGGATCGCCACCAGAAGACGCGGCGGTGGCCCTCCTCCTCCCTGGTCACCGCCGCTCTTCCGAAACGACGCGGCCGGTCCTCCTCCTCCCTGACCGGACGCATCCTCGACGGCGATGTCCCCTCCTCCTCCCTGGGACATCGCCGTTTTTCATTTGCGGGGGCGCGCGGTTCAGGCACGGGTGTCCTTGGTGGTGCCCATCACCATGTGGCTGGTGATCGACCGGACATGGGGCACGGTGCCCAGCACCTCGGTGTGGAACGCCTTGTAGGCCGGCAGGTCGGCCACCTCGACGCGCAGCAGGTATTCGAAGGCCCCGGCGATGTTGTGGCATTCGGCGACTTCCGGCGCCGCCTGCATAGCCCGCTCGAACCCCTCCTGCGCGGCCTTGGAATGTTCCGACAGGCCCACCGCGACATAGACCACGTAGGCCCGCCCGGTCTGGCCCGGGTCGAGCCGGGCGCGGTAGCCGCGGATCGTGCCGCGCCGTTCCAGTTCCTGAACCCGGCGCAGGCAGGCCGAGGGCGACAGACCCACCCGCTCGGCGAGGTCGAGATTGCTGATCCGGCCGTTGGCGGAGAGTTCGCGCAATATCCTGCGGTCTATCTGGTCCCGGATCGTCATGGATTGCAGTGTCTGGCCGAAACCGCGCAATTTCGCAATTACATTCGCCGCCGCCGCGACTAGACCTGCGGCGATGACCGCCGACCTCGCCCTTGCCCTCGCGGGCTTCGCCTTCGCCGCCTCGATCACGCCGGGGCCGAACAACCTCATGCTGATGGCCTCGGGGGCGAATTTCGGGCTGCGCCGCACGGTGCCGCACATGCTGGGCGTGTCGCTCGGCCATTCCTTCCTCGTGTTCCTGGTGGGGCTGGGGCTGATCCGGGTGTTCGAGGAAGTGCCGGCGGTCCGGCAGGTGCTGCTCGCGGTCTGCACCGTCTACCTGATCTACCTCGCCTGGCGGATCGCCATGGCTGGGGCACCGGGCGGCGGGCAGGCCGCGGGGCGGCCGCTGACCTTCCTGCAGGCGGCAGCGTTCCAGTGGGTCAATCCCAAGGCGATCTACATGGGGATCGCGGCGCAGACCTACTATGCCCCCGAGGGCGGGGCGTGGATCGGCGCGGCCTCGGTGGCGGCGGTCTTCGCCATGGTCAACCTGCCCTCGGTGAGCGTCTGGGCCTGGGGCGGAACGCAGGTCCGACGGCTGCTCACCCGGCCCGCCCGGCTGCGCGCCTTCAACTGGACGATGGCGGTGCTGCTGGTGGGGTCGCTGGTCCCGATCCTGCGGGGCTGAGCGGGCTCAGACGACCTGGTCCCACGGCCGGTCGGGCAGGAGGGTGCCGAGCAGTTCCGCGCCCTGCCAGGGATAGAGGATCCAGCGGGCCGCCTTGGTCCCGAAGGGCAGCTGCTTGGCCAGGACGCCGGGCAGGATCGCCACGTTCTCCCGTGCGGTGGCGTCGCGCTTGCGGGCCGCGTCGGTGCGGGCGACGTTGCGCAGCAGCAGGCTTTCGCAGACCACCCCCTCGGCCGAGATCAGTTCGTGGCGGTCGAACAGCAGATGGAAGTAGGTGATGTCGTCGGCCGGCTCCAGCGTGATCCCCGGCAGGCCGACGAACGAGATCGCCGGCACCAGCACCTGCGCCCGGCCGTAGATCTCCTTCGCCCTGGGGCATTCCAGAAGCAGCCGGTGCTGCGCCGAGAGCCGCAGCCGCCGGTCATTGCCGATGGCGCCGGGCTCGAACACGACCGGCACCAGCGGCCCCTTGCCCGACACGCCGCGCCGGCCGACCCAGACAAGCCGCTGCGGCCTGTGATCGAGGGTCTCGACCGTCATGCCCGGTTCCAGCCGCTCCACCGGGCAGTCGCCGCCCGGCACCATGATCCGGGTTCCGGTGGTGAAACAGGCGATCGGCTGACCGGTGCCGGGCGCCCGGCCCGGATCCGGCAGATGGTCTTCGGAAGCGTAGGTTTCTGTCATTTTCAGCCCCGTGCGGGCCAGACCTGACAGAAAACCGCTAATGTCCCGCTAACGCGGGCCGGTCAGAACGGCACGTCGTCGGCCGCGCCGGCCGCCACGACATATTGCGCCACCACCCGCTTTTCGCCCGCCTTGTCGAACTCGATGACCAACTTGTCGCCCTCGATCTCCATCACCTCGCCGTAGCCGAACTTCTGGTGGAACACCCGGTCGCCCGTGGTGAAGGCGGAGGTGGCGTCGAGGTCGATGGTCATCGTCCGGGCCTCGCGCGGCTGGCCGATGCCGCGGACCTGGCTGCGGGCCTGCAGCCGCCGCCAGCCGGGCGAGTTGTAGACGTTGGCCTCGGCGGCGCGGTCGTGCAGGCCCGACCCCATCGCCGCGTTGACCACCGGCGAAGGGGTGCTGCCGTAGAGCCCCGGCGGGGTCAGCACCTCGACGTGGTCGGCGGGCAGTTCGTCGACGAAGCGCGAGGCCATCTGGCTCTGCCACTGGCCATAGACCCGGCGGTTGCCGGCGAACGAGATGGTGCAGACCGTCTCGGCCCGGGTGATCCCGACATAGGCCAGACGCCGCTCCTCCTCGAGCCCCTTGAGCCCGGTCTCGTCCATCGCCCGCTGGGACGGGAACAGCCCGTCCTCCCAGCCCGGCAGGAACACCGCCGGGAACTCCAGCCCCTTGGCGGCGTGGAGCGTCATCAATGTCACTTTCTCGTCCCGGTCGTCGGATTCGTTGTCCATGATGAGGCTGACATGTTCGAGAAACCCTTGCAGGTTCTCGAAGCTTTCCAGCGCCTTGACCAGTTCCTTGAGGTTTTCGAGGCGACCGGGCGCCTCGGGCGTCTTGTCGTTTTGCCACATCGCGGTGTAGCCGCTCTCGTCGAGGATCATCTCGGCAAGTTCGACATGGGTGTCGGCCTCGGCGCGGACCTGCGCCGCCCAGTGGTCGATCCCCTGCACCAGGTCGCGCAGCGCCGCGCCGCCCTTGCCCTTGATCAGCCCGCCCTCGACGCAGAGCCGGGCGCCCTCGACGAGGCTCACCCCGTTCGTCCGGGCGGCGCGCTGGATGGTCTGCACCGCCTTGTCGCCGAGGCCCCGCTTGGGCGTGTTGACGATCCGCTCGAAGGCGAGGTCGTCGGCGGGAGAGACGGCGAGCCGGAAATAGGCCATCGCGTCGCGCACCTCCATCCGCTCGTAGAAGCGGGGGCCGCCGATCACCCGGTAGGGCAGGCCGATGGTCAGGAACCGGTCCTCGAAGGCGCGCATCTGGTGGCTGGCGCGGACCAGGATCGCCATGTCGTCGAGCCCGATCGGGTCCATGCCGCGGGTGCCCTGCTGCATCGCCTCGATCTCGTCGCCGATCCAGCGGGCCTCCTCGTCGCCGTCCCAGTGGCCGATCAGGCGGACCTTCTCGCCGTCTCCCGCTTCGGTGAACAGGGTCTTGCCCAGCCGGCCCTTGTTGGCGGCGATTACGCCGGAAGCGGCAGCGAGGATGTGCCCGGTGGAGCGGTAGTTCTGCTCCAGCCGGATCACCGCGGCGCCGGGAAAGTCGGTCTCGAAGCGCAGGATGTTGCCCACCTCGGCACCGCGCCAGCCGTAGATCGACTGGTCGTCGTCGCCCACCACGCAGATGTTGCGGTGCCCGGCGGCGAGCAGGCGCAGCCAGAGATACTGCGCCACGTTGGTGTCCTGGTATTCGTCCACGAGGATGTAGCGGAACCAGCGCTGATACTGGGCAAGGATGTCGGCGTTGGCCTTGAAGATGGTGACCACGTGCAGCAGCAGGTCGCCGAAATCGACCGCGTTCAGTTCCTTGAGCCGGGCCTGGTAGGCGGCGTAGAGCGGGATCGCCTTGTGGTCGAAGGCCCCCGCCTCGGACACCGGCACCTCCCCCGGCCCCCAGGCGCGGTTCTTCCAGCCGTCGATGATCGACGACAGCATCCGCGGCGGCCAGCGCTTGTCGTCGATGTTGGCGGCCTGGATCAGCTGCTTGAGCAGGCGCAACTGGTCGTCGGTGTCGAGGATGGTGAAGTTCGACTGCAGCCCGGCCAGTTCGGCGTGCCGGCGCAGCAACCGGACGCAGATCGCGTGGAAGGTGCCGAGCCACGGCATCCCCTCGACCGCCTCGCCGACCAGCGCGCCGATCCGGCCCTTCATCTCGCGCGCGGCCTTGTTGGTGAAGGTGACGGCGAGGATCTCGTTCGGGCGGGCGCGGCCGGTCATCAGCAGGTGGGCGATGCGGGTGGTCAGGGCGCGGGTCTTGCCGGTGCCCGCCCCGGCCAGCATCAGGACCGGGCCGTCCAGCGTTTCGACCGCCTCGCGCTGGGCCGGGTTGAGCCCGTCGAGATAGGGCGCGGGCCGGGCCGCCGCGGCGCGGCGCGACAGCGGCATCGCCGCCTCGAAGGCCTCTTCGTCGGAAAAACTGCTCATGGCGCGAAGGTAGCGCGGAACGCGGCGCGGGGGAAGTCCATGTTCCGTAATTGTTCCAGCCGCTTGCGGGACGGCGGGGGCTGACGTAAGGCCGGGGGATGGACCAGCGTTACCCGGCCATCAACGACCTGCGCCGCGCCGCCCGGCGGCGGCTGCCGTATTTCGTGTGGGAGTTCCTCGACAGCGCCACCGGGGCCGAGACCGTGCCGCGGCGCAACCGGGCGGCGCTCGACGCGGTGACGCTGATGCCGTCGATCCTGCGGGGCAACCTTGCGGCGGACCTCGGGGTGTCGCTTCTGGGGCAGGACTTCGCCCTGCCCTTCGGTATCGCGCCAGTGGGCATGTCGGGGCTTGTCTGGCCGGGGGCCGAGCGGCTGCTGGCCGCCGAGGCGGCGCGCGCCGGCCTGCCCTACACGCTGTCCACCGTGGCGACGGCGCTGCCCGAGGATGTCGGGCCGGTGGCGGCCGGGCGCGGCTGGTTCCAGCTCTACCCGCCGCGGGACAAGGGCATCCTCGCCCACATGCTGAACCGGGCGCGGGACGCGGGGTTCGCGGCGCTGGTGCTGACCCTCGACGTGCCGGCGGCGTCGCGCCGCGAGCGGCAGGTCCGCGGCGGACTGGTGCAGCCGCCCCGGATCACCCCGCGGATCGCGCTGCAGGTGGCGCGCTGCCCGGCCTGGGCGCTGGCCACGGCGCGGGCCGGGATGCCGCGGATGCGGCTGATCGACGACTACGCGGGCGAACTGGCCCGCGGCACCAAGTCCTCCACCGCCCATGCCGGCTACCTGATGCGGACGGCGGTGAACCGGGCCTATCTCGACACGGTGCGGCGGCTGTGGGACGGGCCGCTGATCGCCAAGGGGGTGCTCGACCCGGACGACGTGCCGGCGCTGGAGGCGGCCGGGGTGGACGCGATCTGGGTGTCGAACCATGCCGGCCGGCAGTTCGACGGCTGCCCGGCGGTGGCCCGGCAACTGCCGCTGGTGCGGGCCGCGACCGCGCTGCCGCTGATCGCCGACGGCGAGGTGGGCGGCGGGCTCGACATCCTGCGCTACGCGGCGCTCGGGGCGGACATGGTGATGATGGGCCGGGCCTGGCACTACGCGCTGGGGGCGCTGGGGCCGGCGGGACCGGCGCACCTGACCACGCTGCTGACCGCCGATCTCGAGAGCAACCTCGCGCAGCTCGGCTGCGTCCGGCCGCGGGAGGTGGCGGACCGCCTGCGCGCGGCGCAGGGGTCCGAAACCGGCGGCGGGCCGGGCTGACGACCCCCTGGACGGTCGATGCGCGGTTTACACTCGTCGCGGTTTCTTCCTAGATCGTGCTGCAGGTGCAAAAGGGGACAGACATGGCCGACTTCCAGAAAATCCTTGTCGCCAACCGCGGCGAAATCGCCATCCGGGTGATGCGCGCGGCCAACGAACTGGGCAAGAAGACGGTCGCGGTCTACGCCGAGGAGGACAAGCTGGGCCTGCACCGGTTCAAGGCGGACGAGGCCTACCGGATCGGCGAGGGGCTGGGCCCGGTGGCCGCCTACCTGTCGATCGACGAGATCATCCGGGTGGCCCGCGAGTGCGGCGCCGACGCGATCCACCCCGGCTACGGCCTGCTGTCCGAGAACCCCGATTTCGTCGACGCCTGCACCGCCGCCGGGATCGCCTTCATCGGCCCGAAGGCCGAAACCATGCGCAAGCTGGGCGACAAGGCCAGCGCCCGCCGGGTGGCGATCGAGGCCGGGGTGCCGGTGATTCCCGCCACCGAGGTGCTGGGCGACGACATGGACGCGATCCGCAAGGAGGCGGCCGGAATCGGCTACCCGCTGATGCTCAAGGCGTCGTGGGGCGGCGGCGGCCGGGGGATGCGGCCGATCAATTCCGAGGCCGAACTGGAGGAGAAGGTCCGCGAGGGCCGCCGCGAGGCCGAAGCCGCGTTCGGCAACGGCGAGGGCTATCTCGAGAAGATGATCCTGCGCGCCCGCCACGTCGAGGTGCAGATCCTCGGCGACCAGCACGGCCAGATCTACCACCTCTACGAACGCGACTGCTCGGTCCAGCGGCGCAACCAGAAGGTCGTCGAGCGGGCCCCGGCCCCCTACCTGTCGCCGACCCAGCGCGAGACGATCTGCGCGCTGGGCAAGAAGATCTGCGAGCACGTCAATTACGAATGCGCGGGCACCGTCGAGTTCCTGATGGACATGGATTCGGGCGAATTCTACTTCATCGAGGTCAATCCCCGGGTCCAGGTCGAGCATACCGTGACCGAGGAGGTGACGGGCATCGACATCGTCCGCGCCCAGATCCTGATCGCCGAGGGCAAGAGCCTGGTCGAGGCCACGGGCACCGCGTCGCAATATGACGTGAAGCTCGACGGCCACGCGATCCAGTGCCGGATCACCACCGAGGACCCGGCGAACAACTTCATCCCCGATTACGGCCGGATCACCGCCTACCGCGGCGCCACCGGCATGGGCATCCGGCTCGATGGCGGCACCGCCTATTCCGGCGCCGTCATCACCCGCTACTACGACAGCCTGCTGGAGAAGGTCACCGCCTGGGCGCCGACCCCCGAGGCCGCGATCGCCCGGATGGACCGGGCGCTGCGCGAGTTCCGCATCCGCGGCGTGTCGACCAACCTCGACTTCGTCATCAACCTGCTGCGGCACCCGACCTTCCTGAACTACGAATACACCACCAAGTTCATCGACACGACGCCGGGCCTGTTCGACTTCAAGCCGCGCCGCGACCGGGCGACCAAGATCCTGACCTACATCGCCGACGTGACGGTGAACGGGCACCCCGAGACCGAGGGCCGACCGCGCCCGCCGGCGGACGTGAAGGAACCGAAGCCGCCGGCGCGCAAGACCACCGATCCCAAGCCCGGCACGCGGCAGATCCTCGACCAGTTCGGCCCCGAGGCGGTGGCCGACTGGATGAAGGAGCAGAAGCAGCTTCTCGTCACCGACACCACGATGCGCGACGGCCACCAGTCGCTTCTCGCCACCCGGATGCGGTCGATCGACATGATCCGGGTCGCCCCGGCCTATGCCGCCAACATGTCGCAACTGTTCAGCGTCGAGTGCTGGGGCGGCGCCACCTTCGACGTGGCCTACCGGTTCCTGCAGGAATGCCCCTGGCAGCGGCTGCGCGACATCCGGGCGAAGATGCCCAACATCATGACCCAGATGCTGCTCAGGGCCTCGAACGGGGTGGGCTACACCAACTATCCCGACAACGTGGTCGAGTTCTTCGTCCGCACCGCCGCCACCTCCGGGGTCGACGTGTTCCGGGTCTTCGACAGCCTGAACTGGGTCGAGAACATGCGGGTGGCGATGGACGCGGTGGTCGCCTCGGGCAAGATCTGCGAGGGGACGATCTGCTACACCGGCGACATCTATGACAGTGCCCGGCCGAAATACGACCTGAAGTATTATGTCGAGATGGCCAAGGCGCTGGAAAAGGCCGGCGCGCACGTCCTCGGGGTCAAGGACATGGCCGGGCTGCTCAAGCCCCGGCAGGCCACCGACCTGATCGCGGCGCTGAAGGACGCGGTGGACCTGCCGATCCACTTCCACACCCACGACACCTCGGGCGCGGCGATCGCCACGATCATGGCCTGCGCCGAGGCCGGGGTGGACTGCGTCGATGCCGCGATGGACGCGCTGTCGGGCAACACCTCGCAGCCGACGCTGGGATCGGTGGTCGAGGCGCTGCGCCACACCGACCGGGACACCGGGCTCGACATCGGTGCGATCCGCGAGATCTCGAACTACTGGGAACAGGTCCGCGCCCATTACGCCGCCTTCGAGAGCGGATTGCAGGCCCCGGCCTCCGAGGTCTACCTGCACGAGATGCCGGGCGGCCAGTTCACCAACCTCAAGGCGCAGGCCCGGTCGCTGGGCCTCGAGGAGCGCTGGCACGACGTGGCCCAGGCCTATGCCGACGTGAACCTGATGTTCGGCGACATCGTGAAGGTGACGCCCTCCTCCAAGGTGGTCGGCGACATGGCGCTGATGATGGTCAGCCAGGGCCTGACCCGGGCCGAGGTAGAGGACCCGAAGAAGGAGGTCAGCTTCCCGGATTCGGTCATCGACATGATGAAGGGCAACCTCGGGCAGCCGCCGGGGGGCTGGCCCGCGGCGCTGCAGAAGAAGATCCTCAAGGACGAGCCGGCGATCACCGACAGGCCCGGCAAGCACCTGCCGCCGGTCGATCTCGAGAAGGTCCGCGCCGAGGCCGGGGCCGAGCTCGGGGTCGAGCTCGACGACGAGGATCTCGCCGGATACCTGATGTATCCCAAGGTGTTCGCCGACTACGCCCGGCGTCACGAGACCTACGGCCCGGTGCGCACCCTGCCGACCTCGACGTTCTTCTACGGCATGGCGCCGGGCGACGAGATCACCGCCGAGATCGACCCGGGCAAGACCCTCGAGATCCGGATGCAGGCCGAGGGCGACACCAACGCCGAGGGCGAGGCGAAGGTGTTCTTCGAACTGAACGGCCAGCCCCGGACGATCCGGGTGCCCGACCGGAGTTCGGCGGCGGCCACCGCCCGGCGGCCCAAGGCCGAGGCCGGCAACCCGGCCCATGTCGGCGCGCCGATGCCCGGCGTGGTGGCCACCGTCGCGGTCAGCGCGGGGCAGAAGGTGAAGCTGGGCGACCTTCTCATCACCATAGAGGCGATGAAGATGGAGACCGGCCTGCACGCCGAGCGCGACGCGGTGGTCAAGGCGGTGCACGTCACCCCGGGCGGCCAGATCGACGCCAAGGACCTTCTGGTCGAGTTCGAGTGACGGCGGCGCGGCCGGGTCCCGCGGCGCCCGCCCTTGGCCTGCGCGGCACAGCCCGGCCGGTCCTCGCGGGTCTGGGCGGGTGCGGGCGGGACCGGGTCGCGGGCCGGCCCCGGGGCGGCGGTCCGGCGGTCCGCTTTTTGGAACGAAAATCGCAGATTCCCTCTTGCGGCCCGGCGCGGGACTTTATATCTCGCGGCTCACCCAATGGACGCGGGCGTAGCTCAGGGGTAGAGCATTACCTTGCCAAGGTAAGGGTCGTGAGTTCGAATCTCATCGCCCGCTCCAATTTCTCTCGATCGACATGACCAGGACACCTTGCCGGCCTCGCTTTCGGCCGGCGTTGCGCAGGCGCATGGAAATGTCTGCCGGAACAGGGCCCTGCGGCGCCAGATGACGGTTGCCCGACTCGGGCCGCTCTGCAACGCTCGGCATCGGACGGGACGGCCGGCAGGGAGCAGAACGGATGTGGGACTTCGACATCGGCAAGGCCCTCGGCCTGATGCGCCGCACCATGCCCTTCCTCGTGTTCCGGATGGCCGTCTACTTCGGGATCGCGGTCGCCTACGTCGTGGTGACCGGGACCGGCGCGGGCATCGGCTGGGGGATCGGGGCCTTCGGCGAGGATGACTTCCAGGCCTCGACCACGTTCTACGGCGGCATCCTCGGCTTCGGCCTGACCGCCGGGGCGATCTACCTGCTGCGCGAATATCTGCTCTACGTCGTCAAGGCCGGGCACATCGCGGTGATGGTCGAGCACCTCGACGGGCGCGACCTGCCCGCCGGGCAGGGCCAGATCGCCTATGCCCGGACCATCGTGACCGAGCGCTTCGGGCAGGCCAGCCTGCTGTTCGGGATCGACCAGCTGGTCAAGGGCGTGATCCGCGCCATCACCGGGCTGATCCAGGGGCTGATGACCCTGCTGCCGATTCCGGGGCTCAACAACATCATGGGCGTCGTGCGGGCCTACCTGCGGCTGGCTGTCGGGCTGGTCGACGAGGTGATCCTCGCCCACGCGATGCGGACCCGGTCCGACAACCCCTGGGCGGCGGCGCGGGACGCGCTGGTGCTCTACGGCCAGAACGCCAGGCCGATGCTGCGCAACGCGGCCTGGCTGACGCTGTTCGTCTGGGGCCTGTCGATCCTGGTCTTCTTCGTCATGCTCGCCCCCGCCGCGCTGGTGGTCTACCTGCTGCCGGGGGCATGGTCGGCGGGCGGCCTCGTCTTCGCCATCCTGTTCGCCTGGGCGGTCAAGGTGGCGCTGATCGAGCCCTTCGCCATCGCCTGCCTGCTGCAGGCGTTCTTCAAGGTCACCGAGGGCCAGACCCCGGACGCCGAATGGCGGCGCAAGCTCGACGGCGCCTCGGACAAGTTCCGCGAGATGGGCGAGAAGGCGGTGGGCTGGGCCGGCGGCGGCCGGGCCGCTGCCTCTGCGCCGGCGCCGGAGGCGGACGGCTAGGAGCCGAGCACCGGGATCTGCGGCGCGGCCCCGCGGGGCAGGTCGCCGGTCAGGCGCGGATCGGGCGTCACCTCGACCTCGCGCCGGAACGGCGTGAACCCCCATTGCAGGTAGAAGGGCAGCGCCGCGGGGCTGTCCAGGGTGCAGGTATGCACCGTCAGCCGGCGGATCGGCCGCGCCCAGGCCCGGCGCAGCGCCTCGGCCATGAGCGCCCGGCCAAGCCCCTGCCCCGCCGCCTCGGGCACCAGTCCGAGGAACGCCAGTTCCGCCTCCGTCCCGGCCCGGAAATCCAGTTCCAGCAGGCCGATGTCGGCCCCGTCGCGGCGCAGCACGAAGGCATCGACCGCCGGGTCGGACAGCACCGCCACCAGCGCCGCCTCGGGCATCCGCAGCCGCGAGAACCAGAGCCAGTCGGCTCCCACCGCGCGGAACAGCCGCCGGTAGGCCGCCGGGTCGGGCGGGCCGAGCGGGACCAGCCGGGCGTCGCGCCAGTCCGGCGCAGCGAGACCGGCCGGCGGCGCCGTCATCTCCAGGTGGGTGACGACCGCGGCGAGATGGCCGTCCGGCACCGGGTGGAACCCGCGAGACAGCGCGGCGGGCTGGGTCTGGGTCATGGCGCGGCGCTCCGCTGATGGCCCCCGGCTCTTGCCCGGGCTGCGCGGACCCTTTCACGCCCCCTGCCGGGCCGCAAGTCAGGCTCTGAGGTACCGGGTCGGGTGGATCTCGGGATTGCGCTTCTGCACCAGCGGCACGAGATCGGCGCTGTCGAACTCGGCGAAGACCGGCGGCCGGATCGGGGCCGCCGGCCGTGCATCGCGGGGTTGACCGGGATCCGGGTCGGCAGACGGGCCGGTTGCGGCCGGCACCGGCGCGGCAGGCACGGGTGCGGGGGCAGGCCCGGCGGCGGCAGCAGGGGCGGGTTCGGAGGCCGATGCGGCCTCGGGGGCAAGCGCGGGCGCAGGGTCCGACGCCGGGGCGGGCGCGGGTCCTGTCGCCGGGTCGGGCACCGGGGCGGGGACCGACGCCGCCGGGGCGGCGGCGTCCGGCGCGACCGGTCGGGGACGGTCCGGCGCGAGGGCCGCGACGAAGGCCTGGCTGGCCGCCAGCCGCCGCGCCCGGGCGACGAGCGCCTCGCCGTGCCGCGCCGGGGCGGCGGGCACGGACCCCGCGCCGGTTCGGGCCGGCAGCGGGACGACCGGGCCCGGGTCCACGGGACCATTGGAGTCCGGCGCTTCCGTAGCGCGGTCCACCCCAGCGGCCGCGGCCGGCGCGGGCGTCGCGGTCGGGGCAGACGGCACCCTGGCCCGGTCGGCCGCCGCCGCGTCCGGGAGCCGCGCAGAGGCGATCGCCGGTTCCTCCGCCGATGCCGGCTGCGGCGCCAAGTCTGGCGGTGTTGCGGCAGGCGGTGCTGCGACGGGCGGTGCTCCGGCGGGCCGAGTTGCGGCGGGCGCATCGATCCGGCCGGGCAGCGGTTCGGCGGGCGTGGGCGGCCGGTCCGGCGCGGCCTCCGCCGGCGCCGGGACCGCGGCGCGGCCGGGACCGGCGGCGGGCTGCTCCCACGCGTCCGCGGGGCGCGCGGCGGACGCGGCCAGCGGGCGCTCGATCGGCGGGGCGTCCTCGGACAGCGCCGCGCCGAAGGCGGCGGCCCGGCGGGCGGCGGCGGCCTCGAACGCGGCGGCGCGCCGGGCGTCGCGTTCGGCGATCCGTTCGCGGGCCGCGGTCCGTGCCGAGACCAGTTCCACGCCGGCCCAGGCATCGGCCGCCCCTGCCTCGCCCTCGCCCGGCCCGGGCAGGGCCGGTTCGGTCATGATCCCGCTGGCCGCGGGAGACCGGGCCTGCACCGGACGGCCGGCGCTGCGCGGGGTGCCGACCGGGTCCACATGGACCTCGCCGCCGCCGCAGACCAGCGCGCGGGCCATCTGCAGGACCGAGGCGGCGCCGATCCCGTCGCCGAGAACGGCGGCGGCCCCGGCCGCGGCTGGGTCGTCCGGATCGTCGGTGAGCAGGAGCACGGGGACGGTGGTTGCCGCGAGGAACCGGGACCAGCCGCGCACCGCGTCGGACAGGATAACAAGCGCCGCCGGGGCGCTGTGCACCAGGCGCGCGGCCGCCTCCACCCGGTCGAGCCCCATCACCGTCTGCCCGGAATCGATCAGCCCGGCGCAGACCGTGGCGAGCCGCTCCGAATCGGCATCGATGATCAGGATCATGCCAGCGCCTTTCACGAACCGTCGTCCGGAATCGGCCGGTTCTCCGGCCGCGGGCCAAAGACTAGCGGCCGGGCCGTTAAGGATTGCTGAAAGGGCACAGGCCCGCCGGGGCGCCGCCCAACGCGGCTTGGCGGCGCCGGTCCGACGCCCTATAGCGGGCCTCGGACCCGAGCGAGAGGCCGCCATGCGCAGCGCAAGCCTGACCCGAAAGACCGCCGAGACGGAAGTGTCGGTCGCCATCGATCTCGACGGCGCCGGCCGCTACGACAACGTCACCAAGATCGGCTTCTTCGATCACATGCTGGACCAGCTGGCCCGGCACGCCCTGATCGACATGAAGGTGCGCGCGAAGGGCGACCTCTACGTCGACGACCACCACACGGTGGAGGACGTGGGCATCACCCTGGGGCAGGCCCTGGCCGAGGCGCTGGGCGACAAGCGCGGGATCCGCCGCTACGGCGACTGCCGGCTGGCGATGGACGACGCGCAGGTGGCCTGCGCGCTGGACCTGTCGGGCCGGCCCTACCTGGTCTGGAACGTGCCGTTCGACGCGCCCAAGATCGGCACCTTCGACACCGAGCTGGTGCGCGAGTTCTTCCAGGCGCTGTCGACCCATGGCGGCATCACGCTGCACGTGGACAGGATCCACGGGATCAACGCCCACCACGTCGCGGAGGCGACCTTCAAGGCCGTCGCGCGGGCGCTGCGGGTGGCGCTGGAGCCGGATCCGCGGCAGAAGGACGCCGTGCCCTCGACCAAGGGGACGCTGTGAGCCTCACGGTCCTGATCGACTATTTCTCGGGCAACCTGCATTCCGCCGAGAAGGCCTTCGAACGGATGGCCCGCGAGACCGGGGCGGGCGACGTGCGGGTGACTTCGGACCCGGACCTCGTGGCCCGGGCCGACCGGATCGTGCTGCCCGGCGACGGCGCGTTTCCGCATTGCCGCGCGGCGCTGCGGGAGCTGGACGGGATGGACGCGGCGCTGTGCGAGGCGGTGCTGGAGCGGGGCGCGCCGTTCCTCGGGATCTGCGTCGGGATGCAGATGCTGGCCACCGAGGGGCTGGAATACGAACCCACCGCGGGGCTCGGCTGGATCGGCGGCACGGTGGAGCGGATCGCCCCCGCCGATCCCGCCCTGCCGGTGCCGCACATGGGCTGGAACGATCTCGTGGTGACGGGAAGCCACCCGGTGCTGGACGGGATCGCGACCGGCGACCACGCCTATTTCGTCCATTCCTACCAGATGCGGGTGGCGGACCCGGCGCATCGGCTCGCCCATGCCGACTATGGCGGCGAGGTCACCGCGATCGTCGGCCGCGACACCATCGTCGGCACCCAGTTCCATCCCGAGAAGAGCCAGCGGGCGGGCCTGCGCCTGATCGCCAATTTCCTGCGCTGGGCGCCCTGACGGCCACCGCTGCCGGGGCTCTGCCCCGTCCGGCGCCGGGCGCCGGACTCCCCGGGATATTTGGGGTCCGAAGAAGGCGGTGCCGGGCCTGCGGGGCAGCGGGGGCGCGGGTTTCGGCGACATTTCGGCGGGCTTGCACCGCCGGTGTCGCTTTTGGACGGGCCGGGCGCGCCGGGGCGCGGCCGTGATGGCGGCAACGGGACAGGGAGGACGGCCGTGAGGATCGGGTTCATCGGACTGGGCAATGTCGGCGGCAAGCTGGCGGGATCGCTGTTGCGCAACGGGGCCGAGCTGACCGTCCGCGACCTCGACCCGGAGGCCACGGCGGCCTTCGCCGCCCGCGGCGCGCGGGTCGCCGCGACCCCGGCAGAGATGGCGCGGGACTGCGACGCGGTGATCACCTGCCTGCCCTCGCCCGCGGCCTGCGCCGCGGTGCTCGAGGCCGCGGACGGAATCCTCGCCGGGATCACGCCCGGCACGCTCTGGCTGGAGATGTCGACCACGGACGCGGACGAGGTGCGCCGGCTGGGCGCGGCGGTGGCGGCGAAGGGCGGGCTGGCGCTCGACTGCCCGGTCTCGGGTGGCTGCCACCGGGCCGCGACCGGCAACATCTCGATCTTCGCCGGCGGCGAGCGGGCGGCCTTCGAGGCGGCGCTGCCGATCCTGACCATCCTCGGCCGGGACATCCTGCATACCGGGCCGCTGGGCAGCGCCTCGGTGCTCAAGGTCGCGACCAACTACCTCGCCACCGCCAACCTGCTGACGCTGTGCGAGGCGCTGGTGACGATGAAGGCGGCGGGGATGGACCTTGCCACCACCTACGAGGCGTTCCGGATCTCGTCGGGCAATTCCTTCGTCCACGAGACCGAAAGCCAGGTGATCCTGAACGGGTCGCGCAAGATCGATTTCACGATGGACCTGGTGCTGAAGGATATCGGCCTGTTCCACCGGATCGCCGAGGCAGCCGGCGTGCCGCTCGAGATCTCGCCGCTGCTGATCGAGATCTTCCGCGACGGCCAGCGCCGCTACGGCGACCGGGCGCAGTCCGACGACATCATCCGCCGGCTGGAAGAGGCCACCGGGCTCGACATCCGGGCGCCGGGCTTCCCGGCCGAGATGACCGATACCGAGCCCGAGGTCCGCGGCGCCGAGGTCATCGTCCGCCGGTGACCCTGGTCCTGTTCAACAAGCCCTTCGGCGTGCTGTCGCAGTTCACCGACGCCCGCAGCCCGACCGAACGGCCCACCCTGTCGGGCTTCGGCCTGCCGGCCGGGGTCTATCCGGCCGGGCGGCTGGACCGGGACAGCGAGGGGCTGCTGGTGCTGACCGACGACGGCCGCCAGCAGGCCCGGATCGCCAGCCCGAAGTTCAAGGTCGAGAAGGTCTATCTCGCGCAGGTCGAAGGGGCGCCGGACGAGGATGCGTTGGCGCGGCTGCGGGCCGGGGTGACCCTGAAGGACGGGCCGACCCGGCCCGCGACGGCCCGCGTCGTCGACCCGCCGGTGCTGTGGGAGCGCGACCCGCCGGTGCGGTTCCGCAAGTCGGTGCCCGACCACTGGATCGAGGTGGCGATCACCGAGGGCCGCAACCGGCAGGTGCGGCGGATGTGCGCCCATGTCGGCCTGCCCTGCCTGCGGCTGGTGCGCTGGCGGGTCGGCGGATGGACGCTCGACGGCCTCGCGCCGGGGGCCTGGCGGGCTGCCACCGGCTGACCGGCGGGCCGCCGGAGCGTCCGGGTGGGATCAGTCGCGGCCCTGCCCCCAGAGCCGGCGCCAGGTGCGGCGCTCGTGCCGGTCGATCCAGAACGGGCGCTCCACGCCGTTGCGGTCGAGGATGTCCTCGGCCCGGTCGATTCGGTCCTCGAGACGGTCGAGCGGGCCGTTGTCGGTCCGCCGGTCGATCCGGTTCTCGCGCCGGTCGATCCGGTCCTCGATCCGGTCGAGCACCGGGTGGCGGTCGCCGTGATGGGCGGCGGCGGGCAGGGCGGTGACGGTGAGCGCGAGCGCGCCGAGGATCAGAAACGTCTTCATCGCGGGTCTCCTTCGTTGGTTCCCGCTTGATGAAACGGATCCGCCGGCGGATTCCGTCGCGGATGGCGGTGGACCCGGGGCGGGCGCGTCAGCCGGGACCCGCCGTCAACTCCGGCAGGACCCCGGCGCGGCGCATTGCGTCAGGATCCCTGAACTCGGCCCGGTCCGTGTATTCGAACTGCCGGACGATCCCGAAAGCCCTGCCGATGCAGTCGGCCTTGCGCCGGTGAAAGCGGCCTCCGTCCCGCCCGGGGCCGGACTGGCAGGCGCGGTATCGCACCGCCGCGGCTTCGCCGTGCGCCTCGTCGCGAAGCATCTCGACGGTGGCGCGGTAGCCGTAGGACTCGCCGTCGATGCACTCCTCGAGCGACTCCCCGATCGCGGCGGCGAACGCGCGGCACTCCGCGACGATGAAGGCCTGAACACGTGCCGGCACAGGTATGGTCGGATCCGGCCACTTGATCTCGCTGGCGCCCGAGGGACCGCCGGTCAGCGCGACCAGGCAACCGGCAAGAAGCGTCCGCATGGCGCCCTCCCCGGTTCGGGTGGGCACCACCATAGCACATAATCGGGGAAATTGCCCGCGCCGCCGGGCCGCCGCGGCTGAACCGGCGCGCGGCGGCCCGGATCGGTCAGGAGATCAGCGACAGGAGCTTGTCCAGGCTGGCCTTGGCGTCGCCGTAGAACATCCGGGTGTTCTCCTTGAAGAACAGCGGGTTCTCGATGCCGGAATAGCCGGTGCCCTGGCCGCGCTTGGAGACGAAGACCTGCTTGGCCTTCCAGCATTCCAGCACCGGCATCCCGGCGATGGGGCTGTTGGGGTCGTCCTGCGCGGCGGGGTTCACGATGTCGTTCGAGCCGATGACGATGGCGACGTCGGTGTCGGGGAAGTCCTCGTTGATCTCGTCCATCTCCTTGACGATCTCGTACGAGACGCCCGCCTCGGCGAGAAGCACGTTCATGTGACCCGGGAGACGGCC
>JBFKOW010000066.1:0-17591 GCA_041628615.1 Paracoccaceae bacterium
CTGCCTCGTGGACGGCACCGACATCCTGCCGATCGGCACCGCGCAGGACCACAAGCGGGCCTTCGACGGCGATGCCGGGCCCAATACCGGCGGCATGGGCGCCTATTCCCCCGCGCCGATCCTGACCGACGCCGTTGCGGCGCAGGTGATGGACGAGATCGTCCGCCCGACGATGGCCGAGATGGCCCGGCGCGGCACGCCCTATCACGGCGTCCTCTACGCCGGGCTGATGATCGACGGCGGCCGGGCGCGGCTGGTCGAATACAACTGCCGCTTCGGCGACCCGGAATGCCAGGTCCTGATGATGCGGCTCGGGGCGCAGGCGCTCGACCTGATGCTGGCCTGCGCCGAGGGGCGGCTGGCCGAAGCGCAGGTGAACTGGGCCGAGGACCATGCGCTCACCGTCGTCATGGCGGCGCAGGGCTACCCGGGCAGCTACGAAAAGGGCAGCGCGATCAGGGGTCTGGACGATTTGCCCGAGACCAGCACGGCGATGATGTTCCACGCCGGCACCGCCGAATCCGCGGGCGGCACGGTGGCCGCCGGGGGGCGGGTGCTTTGCGCCACCGGCCGCGGCGCGTCACTGCGGGACGCGCGCGATACCGCCTATGCCCTCGTCGACGCTGTGGACTGGCCGGAGGGGTTCTGCCGGCGCGACATCGGCTGGCGGGCGCTGTGATCCCGCGCCACCGGAACGGCGCGCCGCCCGGAAGCGAAAAAGCCGCGCGAAACGCGCGGCTTTTCACTGTTTTCCGACCGCAGACGCGGGTCAGGCGGCGCGGCTGACCAGAACGTCGTCGATCTCCTTCGCGGCGGCGACCTCGTCGTTGCCGGCCACGGCGGCGATCTCGCGGGTCAGGCGCTCGAGCGCGGCCTCGTAGAGCTGGCGCTCGGAATAGGACTGCTCGCGCTGGTCGTCGGCGCGGTGCAGGTCGCGCACCACCTCGGCGATGGCGATCAGGTCGCCGGAATTGATCTTCTGCTCGTATTCCTGCGCCCGGCGCGACCACATCGCCTTCTTGACCCGGGCCTTGCCCTTGAGGGTCTTCATCGCGTGGGCCACCACGTCCGGCGAGGACAGGCTGCGCATCCCGACTTCCTGGGCCTTGTTGGTCGGCACCCGGAGGGTCATCTTATCCTTCTCGAAGGAGATGACGAACAGCTCGAGCTCGAAGCCGGCCACTTCCTGCTTTTCGATCGACACGATCTGACCCACGCCGTGGGCGGGGTAGACCACGAAGTCGTTGGGGCGGAATTCGTTCTTCTTGGTTGTGCTCATTCAGAGGTCCTTTCGAGGGCCGTCGCCGGGCCTGACGAGACGACAAAAAGACCGGCGGGGACAACCGTCTCCGTCAGTCTACCGTTCCATTGTCAGGTTCACGAATCCAGCGACATTGACCGACATCATAGCACAAAAAAGGGCCTCATGGAAGCGCGGCCCCGTTCGTCCGCACGCCGTTGCCGACCTCGCGCCCGCCGGCCCCCGGTCAGCCGCCCTCGCCCGGTTCCGGCGAGAACAGGTCCATCTTGCCGTCCTTGCCGTCCATCTCCTCGGCCTCGGGCAACGGGTCCTTCTTGGTCACGATCACCGGCCACTGCTCGGAGTACTTGCGGTTGAACTCCACCCACTTCTCCATGTCCGGCTCGGTGTCCGGCCGGATCGCGTCGGCGGGGCATTCCGGCTCGCAGACGCCGCAATCGATGCACTCGTCGGGGTGGATGACGAGCATGTTCTCGCCCTCGTAGAAGCAGTCCACCGGGCAGACTTCGACGCAATCGGTGTATTTGCAGGCGATGCAGTTCTCGGTGACGATGTAGGTCATGGGATTTCCCGCTCGTTCGCGCCCTAGCTAGTGCAGCACCGGCGGGGCTGCAAGCGGTCAGGACATCGCATCCGGCGCGCCGCCGCCCGCGTCGTCAGACAGGTCCTCGTAAAGCCCCTGCGCCTCGGGCGCCGGACCGCGCCGGAGGCCGACGGAGAGGATCCGCACCACCCGCACCCGCGTGCCCTGCGGAAAGGTCAGGACGTTGCCGGGGCCGACCGCCCGCCCCGGCTTGGTCACCCGCTGCGAATCGACCCGCAGCCGGCCCTTCTGCACCAGCGCCGCGGCGAGGCTGCGGGTCTTGAAGAACCGCGCATGCCAGAGCCACCGGTCGATCCGGATCCGCTCCGGCGCGGCGGGCCGATCGTTCGGCGCGGTCACTCGGTCTTGAAACCGGCGAGCGCCGCCGCGAAGGGGTTGTCGGGATCGATCTTGCGGCCCTTGCCGGGCGGGCGGGCCTCGAAGGCGCGCGGACCGCCGCCCTTGCCGGGGCCGCCCTTGCCGTCCCGGTCCTTGCCGCCCGGCTTGCCGCCGCGCTTGCCCTTCGGCGGACCGGCGCGGCCCTCTTGGCCCTCGCGGCCCGGGCCGCGCTTGCCCTGCCGGGGTGTACGGCCGTCCCGGCGCTGGCCGCCCCAGGTGAAGGTGTAGAACACTTCGATCTCTTCGGCGGGCGCATCGGCGGGCGCATCGGCCCCGCCCGCCATCATCGGGGTTTCCGGCGGCAGGTCGGGCATGTCGGGCATCGGCGACGGCGGCACCTCGGTCGGGAACGGGGCCGGGGTCTCGTCGGGCGTGCGGTCGGGGGTCTCCTGCGGCGCCGGATCCGGGGTTTCCTCGGGCCGGTCCGGGGTCTCGTCGGGCGCGTCGGGGGTCTCTTCGGGCGCGTCCGGGGTCTCTTCGGGCTCGCCTGCCCCGGCCGCCGCTGCCGCTTCCCCGGCGGTCTCGGCCCCGGCGGTCTCGGCCGGCGCCGGCTTCTGCTTCGGCCGCTCGCCCCGCTCGGCGCGGTAGCCCAGTCCCTGCATCAGCCCGGCGAACTGTTCCAGAGTCAGCCCGGTGATCGACAGCATGTCGGGATTGGCCTCGAAGCCGCCCCGGCTGTCGCGGTCGCGCAGCATGTCCGCTAGGCGTTCCAGCATGTCGATGCGGATCGCCCGGTCGCCGGCGCGGCGATAGCCGGCCATCGCGAAGGCGCCCTCGGGCAGCCCGTCCACGGCGGGCACGGTGACCAGGCCCGGCGGCGGCGCCTCCGGGAACTCGTCGAGCCCCCGCGCGAGGCTCCACAGCACGAGCCGCAACCGCGTCGGCGCGGGTTTCAGCAGCAGCGGCAGGAACACGGTGAACTGGCCGAAGCGGACGCCATGCTTGCGCAGCGCGCCGCGGGCCTCCTGGTCCAAGGCCTTCACCTCGGCCGCGACCTCCGAGCGGGGCAGGATGCCGAACCCCTCGACCAGCCGGTAGGCGAAGCCCTTGGCCGCGCCGGACAACTCGGAATCGTCGCGCAGCTTGAGGAGCGGCTCGAACACCGCCGCGATCTTGCGGTCGATGAAGTGCTGCAGCCGGCGGCGGACCTTCTCGGCCACCTCCGGGCCGGCTTCCTCGTCGACGAAGGCGCGGACCTCGGGGCGCAGCGGATCGGCCCCGGCCACAAGCTTGCCCACCGCGTCCGAGCCCCACATCAGGCCGCCCTGCTCGGTGAAGTCGATCTCGGGATCGGGGGCGTTGTAGAACCGGTCGGCCCGCAGGCTGAACTGCGGCGCCAGCGCCTGCAGCGAGGCGGTGCGCAGGGTCCGCGCCTCGTCCGGGGTGGCGGCATCGTCCTGGCGGAACCGGAACCCTTCGAGGCGGCCGACGAACTGGCCCTCGACGGTGACTTCGCCCTTGTCGTTCACTTCGGCCACCATGGCCTCCTTCTGCTTGAGCCGGCGAAGCAGCACGCTGGTCCGCCGGTCCACAAATCTCTGGGTCAGCGCGGCATGAAGCGCGTCCGACAGGCGGTCTTCTACCGCGCGGGTCTCGTCGCGCCAATGGCTTTCGTCCGCGACCCAGCCCTTGCGCTGGGCGACGTAGGTCCATGTGCGGATATACGCCAGCCGCTTGGACAGCGTGTCGATGTCGCCCTCGACCCGGTCGATGCGGGCCACCTGCGCCGCCATCCAGTCGGCCGGGACCCGCCCGGCCTCGTGCAGGAAGCCGTAGATCCGGGCCAGCAGGTGGGCATGTTCGGCATGGCTGATGCCGCGGAAATCGGGCACCCGGCACACGTCCCAGAGCAGCCGCACCGAGGGGCCGTCGCTGGCCCGGGCGCGGGTCTCGGCATCCTCGGCCAGCGCCTTGAGCGCGATCAGGTCGTCGCTGTCGCGGACCCGGGTCAGCCAGTCGTCGTCGGTCTTGCGCTCCAGCGACCCGATCAGCGCGTCGACCGAGCCGAAGCGCAGGTCGGCATTGCGCCACTGCAGCTTGCGGATCGGGCGGAACCGGTGCGTGGTGATCGCCTCGGCCACCTCGTCGGGCAGCGGCCCGGCCTCGCCGGTGACGCCGAAGCTGCCGGAATTCAGGTGCCGCCCGGCCCGCCCGGCGATCTGGGCCAGCTCGTCCGGGGTGAGATGGCGCATCCGCCGACCGTCGAACTTGCGGGTGGCGGAAAACGCGACGTGGTCGATGTCGAGGTTGAGCCCCATGCCGATCGCATCGGTGGCGACGAGGTAGTCGACCTCGCCCGCCTGGTACATCTCGACCTGGGCGTTTCGGGTGCGCGGGCTCAGCGCCCCCATCACCACCGCCGCACCGCCCTTCTGACGGCGCAGAAGCTCGGCGGTGGCATAGACGCTGTCGACCGAAAAGCCGACGATGGCGCTGCGCGGCGGCAGCCGGCTGATCTTCTTCGACCCGGTGTAGCTGAGGTCCGAGAACCGCTCGCGCCGCTCGAACTGCACCCCGGGGACCAGCGCCGCGATGGCGCCGCGCATCGTCTCGGAGCCCATGAACAGGGTCTCGTGCCGGCCCCGCGCCCGCAACAGCCGGTCGGTGAAGACGTGGCCCCGCTCGGGATCGGCGCAGAGCTGGATCTCGTCGACCGCGAGAAACGCGCAGCCCAGCCCCTCGGGCATCGCCTCGACGGTGCAGACCCAGTACTGCACCCTGTCCGGCACGATCCGCTCCTCGCCGGTGACCAGCGCCACCACCGAAGGCCCCCGCAGCCGGACGATCCGGTCATAGACCTCGCGCGCCAGAAGCCGCAGCGGCAGGCCGATGATGCCGGTCGGATAGGCCAGCATCCGCTCGATCGCGTGATGGGTCTTGCCGGTATTCGTGGGGCCGAGGATGGCGGTGATGCGGGACCGGTCGGACATGGGCCTCCCGTGGCCTTCCGTTTCTTGCGGCGGGGCGGGCCGGGTTCAGAGCGTACGGCCGCGCAGCTTCTCTTCCAGCCGCTCCAGTGCCGGGCGGGCGTCTTCCAGGTGGGGGTGGATATCCATGATCCGGCGATAGACCTCAAGGGCCTCCTCGTCCTGCCCGATCGTCTCGAGGATCACCGCGAACCCGCGCAGGGCGCCGAAGTGGCGCGGTTCCAGCACCAGCGCCTGCCGCAGGTCGTCGAGCGCGGGACCGTAGTGGTCGAGCAGGAAATAGGCCGTCGCCCGGCCGTGATAGGCCTCGGCGAAATCCGGCGCATGGTCGATCGCGGCGGTGAAGTGCTCGACCGCGGCCTGCGCGTCCCCGGCCTCGAGCGCGTCCGACCCGCGCTGCAGCAGCAGGTCCATCGCCGCCGAGCCGCTGCGGGCCCATTGCGCGACGATCCGCTCCTCGATCCGCAGCGCCTCGGACTCCTCGGCAACCGCGAGGCGGGCGAACAGGTCGTCCAGCGACTCGACCTGCGCGGAGACCGACGCGGGTAAGGAAAACCCGACTGCCAGCACCAGTGCCGCAACGATACATTTGAAGGGATGCGCATCGACCGCCATACATCCAATGGTAGCGATTGACGCGGACCTTTCCAGAGGGTCTGCGTCAAGACTCCGTCAACCAGGATGCGGCTAGATGCTCCGCAGGAAGGACTGAAATGAGCGACGTTGTGACCGAGGCCGTGAAGGCCCTGAACGAGAAGATGGGCGGCGGCTTCGATGGCGTGGCCAAGTTCGTGATCGTCGACGAGGGCGCGATCATGATCGACGGCGACGGCGCCCGCGCCGGGGACGAGGATGCCGACGTGACGCTCACCGCGAGCGCCGAGACCTTCAAGGCGATTCTCGACGGCGATCAGAACCCCACCGCCGCGTTCATGACCGGAAAGCTGAAGGTCGATGGCGACATGGGCGCCGCGATGCGGTTGTCCGGTGTCCTTTGACGGCGGAAAAATGCTGGCCGCGCCCTTCTTCGAGGATGTGGCCGACGGGCCGGCGGGCGGATGCGCCCACTGGCTGACCACCGACGACGGATTGCAGATCCGCGTCGGGCACTGGCCCTGCGCCGGGGCGCGGGGCACCGTGCTGATCTTCCCCGGACGCACCGAGTACATCGAGAAATACGGCCGCGACGCACGGGACCTCGTGGCGGCGGGCTATGCCGTGGTCGCGCTCGACTGGCGTGGCCAGGGTATCGCCGCCCGGATGCAGCCCGACCGGGCGCTGGGCCATGTCGACCATTTCCCGGACTACCAGCGTGACGTCCGGGCGACCCTCGCCCATGTCGAGGCGCTGGGCCTGCCCCGGCCGTGGTTCCTGCTGGCCCATTCGATGGGCGGCTGCATCGGGCTGCGGGCGGTTCTCGACGGGCTGCCGGTGGCCGCCGTCGCCTTCTCGGCGCCGATGTGGGGGATCCAGATGTCCGCGGCGCTCCGCCCCAACGCCTGGGGCCTGTCGAGCATCGCCCGGCCGCTGCGCTTCTCGCACATCTTCGCGCCGGGCCAGCAGGCCGAGCCCTACGTCATGCGTGCCGGTTTCGAGGAAAACAAGCTCACCGCCGACCGGGACATGTACGACTACATGCGCGCGCAGTTGCAGGCCCATCCCGACCTCGCGCTCGGCGGGCCCTCGCTGCACTGGCTGAACGAGGCGCTGATCGAGATGCGCGACCTCGCGACCCGGCCCTCGCCCGACCTGCCGGTGCGCTGCTACCTCGGCAGCGAGGAGGCGATCGTCGACCCCGACCCGGTGCTGGCCCGGATGGCCCGCTGGCGGACCGGCAGGCTGATGATGATCGAGGGCGGTCGGCACGAGGTGCTGATGGAGACCCCGGACCGGCGCGGCCGGATCTTCGCAGACATGCTGGCGCATTTCGACGCCGCCGCCTGACCCGCGGCCCTGCGGCGCGACCGGTGGCTTTGCCTTCGGCGGGCCGCCGCCCTACCCTGACCGGGCATGATGGCGCGCGACGTTCTCACCTTCACCGACCGGGGCATCTACTGCCCGGCCGGCGATTTCTTCATCGACCCGTGGCGGCCGGTGGACCGGGCGCTGATCACCCACGGCCATGCCGACCACGCACGGCCCGGCCATGCCCGTTACCTGAGCACCGAAGCGGCCGCGCCGGTGATCCGGTTCCGGCTCGGCGATATCCGGATCGAAACCGTCAGGTATGGCGAGGAACGCCGCATCGGCGACGCCACGGTCAGCTTTCACCCCGCCGGCCACGTCCCCGGCTCGGCGCAGATCCGGATCGCGGTCGGCGGCGCGGTCTGGGTCGTCTCCGGCGACTACAAGACCGTGCCCGACGGCCTGTCCGAGCCCTTTGAGCCGGTGCGCTGCCACGCCTTCGTCACCGAATGCACCTACGGCCTGCCGGAGTTCACCTGGACCGACACAGCCACCCTGCGCGGGCAGATCAACGACTGGTGGGCGGCCAACGCCGCCGCCGGGCGGGCCTCGCTGCTCGGGGCCTATTCGCTGGGCAAGGCGCAGCGGCTGCTCACCGATCTCGACCCCGGCATCGGCCCGATCCTGACCCACGGCGCGGTGGAGAACACCAACGCGGTGCTGCGCGGCCAGGGGCTGCGGTTGCCCGCCACGGTCCGGGTCACGCCCGAGACCGATCCGAAGGCGCATCCCGGCGCGCTGCTGCTGGCGCCGCCCTCGGCGCTCGGCTCGGCCTGGGCGCGGCGCCTCGGGCCGGCCTCCACCGCCTTCGCCTCGGGCTGGATGGCGCTGCGCGGGGTGCGGCGGCGGCGGGCGGCGGACCGCGGCTTCGTGGTCTCGGACCATGCCGACTGGCCCGGCCTCAACGCCGCCATCGCCGAGACCGGGGCCGAGCGGGTCTTCGTCACCCACGGCTATACCTCGGTGTTCCGGCGCTGGCTGGAAAGCCGGGGCTACGACGCGCAGGTCGTGGCCACCGAATACGAGGGCGAGGGGCTCGACGCCCCGGCAGAGGAGAGCGCCGCATGACCGGGGCCCTGACCCGCGCCGACCGGTTCTTCCGCTGGCAGGCCCGGCAGGTGGAGCGCCGGCCGCTGCAGATCGTGGCCTCGCAACGGCTGCTGCGCGGGCTTTTCTCGATGACCGCGAGGCTGGGCGGGCGGCTGCCGCCGGGCCTCGTGCCGATCGCCGACCGCAACGGGGCGCTGTGGTTCCGGCCGCGCGGGGTGGATCGCGACGCGCCGGTGATCCTCTACCTGCACGGCGGCGGATTCACCATCGACAGCCCGCGGACCCACGCGGCGCTGATCGGCCACCTCGCCGCGGCGGCGGGGCTGCGGGCGGTGGCGCCGCGCTACCGGCTGGCGCCCGAGCACCCGTTTCCCGCCGCGCCGGACGACGCCCGCGCCGCCTTCGACCGGCTGGTTGCGGCCGGCACGCCGCCGGTGGCGATCTGCGGCGACAGCGCCGGGGGGTGCCTCGCGCTGATGGTCGCGCAGCACGCCCGCGACAGCGGCGCGCCGATGCCCGCCGCCCTCGGCCTGCTGGCGCCGATCGGCGACCTGTCGGGCGATATCCAGG
Source organism: Paracoccaceae bacterium (assembly GCA_041628615.1). Taxonomy (GTDB): domain Bacteria; phylum Pseudomonadota; class Alphaproteobacteria; order Rhodobacterales; family Rhodobacteraceae; genus JAMWZF01. The sequence continues at coordinate 8,756 of JBFKOW010000066.1, forward strand.
CCCGCTTCGCCGCCGCCGATGACGAGATCCTGATCCCGCCCCACTGGCCGCGCCGGATCCGGGCCGCCTACCTGCCGGGGATGGACCCCGCCGACCCGGCGGTCTCGCCGCTGCTCGGCGACCTTCGCGGCCTGCCGCCGGCGCTGATCCAGGCTGGCGCGGGCGAGGCGCTGGCGGCCGACGCACGCCGGCTCGAACAGGCGATGGAGACGGTGACGCTCGACCTCTGGCCGGGGATGCAGCACGTCTGGCACCTGCATGCCGGGCGTTCGGCGGCGGCGGACCGGGCGCTGGCGCGGATGGGGCGGTTCCTCGCGGACCGCGCCGCCGGGTGAGGGACTTCGCCCGCCTGTTCACCGCGGTGGACCAGACCACCCGGACCACCGTGAAGGTGGCGGCGCTGGCCGAGTTCTTCGCCACCGCGCCCGACGCCGACAAGCTGTGGTGCGTGGCGCTGTTCTCGGGCCGCCGGCCGCGCCGGGTGATCACCACCACGGTGCTGCGCGAATGGGCCGCGGAACGGGCCGGCATCCCGCTCTGGCTGTTCGAGGAGAGCTACCCGGTGGTGGGCGATCTCGCCGAGACGATCGCGCTCGTCCTGCCGCCCGCCGGGCGGGCCGAGGAGCGCAGCCTGAGCGACTGGATCGCCGAACTCAAGCGGCTGTCGGCGCTCTCCTACGCCGACCGCAAGGCCGGGATCCTCGCCGCCTGGGATGCGCTGCCGGGGATCGAGCGGTTCCTGTTCACCAAGCTTCTGACTGGCGGGTTCCGGGTCGGGGTCAGCCAGAAACTGATGACCCGGGCGCTGGCGCGGGCCACCGGGCAGGACGAGGCGGTTCTGACCCACAAGCTGATGGGGTCCTGGACCCCCGAGACGGTGACCTGGCGGGGGCTGATCGAGGCCGACGACCCGGGCGCAGACCTGTCGCGGCCCTACCCGTTCTACCTCGCCTACCAGCTCGAGGAGGGGACCGACCTGGGCCCCGTCACCGACTGGCTGGCCGACCGGAAGTGGGACGGCATCCGCGGCCAGCTGATCCTGCGCGGCGGCGAGCATCACCTCTGGTCGCGGGGCGAGGAGCTGATGACCGGCCGGTTCCCGGAACTGGCCCGGCTGGTCGATTTCCTGCCTGCCGGCACGGTGATCGACGGCGAGGTGCTGGCGTTCCGCGACGGCGCGCCGCTGTCCTTCAACGCGCTGCAGAAGCGGATCGGGCGCAAGACGGTGCCGAGGAAGCTCCTCGCCGAGGCGCCGGTGATCCTGATGGCCTACGACCTGCTGGAACGGGACGGCGCAGACATCCGCGCCCGGCCCCTGGCCGAACGCCGCGCCGCGCTCGAGACCCTCGCCGCCGACCTGCCGCCGGAGGCGCCGCTGCGGCTGTCGCCGGAAGTGCCCGCGGCGAGCTGGGAGGCGCTGGCCGCCGCGCGGGCCGCCTCCCGCGACCATGGCGCCGAGGGGCTGATGCTGAAGCGCCGCGCCTCGCCCTACCTGTCGGGCCGCCGCAAGGGCGACTGGTGGAAGTGGAAGGTCGACCCGCTGACGGTGGACGCGGTGATGATCTACGCCCAGTCCGGATTCGGCCGCCGGGCGACGCTGTTCACCGATTTCACCTTCGCGGTGCGCGACGGCGACGCCCTGGTCCCGTTCACCAAGGCCTATTCCGGCCTGACCGACGCCGAGTTCCGCGAGATCACCGCCTGGGTCCGCCGCAACACCCTGCAGCGCTTCGGCCCGGTGCGGCAGGTGACCCCGGACCTCGTCTTCGAGATCGCCTTCGAGGGGATCCAGGCGAGCCCGCGCCACAAGTCGGGCATCGCGTTGCGGTTTCCGCGGATGGCCCGCTGGCGGCGCGACAAGCCGGCTGCCGAGATCAACACCCTGGACGACCTGCGGACGCTCCTGGCCGAGCACGGCTAAGGCCGGGGCTCTGCCCCGGACCCCGGGATATTTGCGGTCCGAAGAAGGCGCGGGTCAGATCAGGCCCAGCCGGGAGAGCCAGTCCTGCCACAGCCCGGCGGCGTAGAACATCAGCGACAGGGTGATCAGCAGCAGCCCGATCCCGCGCTTGTCCTTCAGGGCGAAGACGATCGGGTCGTAGTCCTGCTTGCCGTACCAGCCCAGCCGCACCATCCGCAGCAGCCACCACGAGATCGGCAGCAGCGCGACCCAGAGAAGCCAGCGGTCCGGGTAGAGGACCCGCGCCTGGTCCGAGAAGCTGTAGAGGAAGAAGATCACCAGCGCCCCGACCGTCCCCAGCATCGCCACGTTGAGCAGGTCGCCCCGGTCCGGCCGGCCGTAGCCGCGCCCCGGCAGCGGCGCGTCCCCGGTGGCCAGCGTCAGTTCGGTCAGCCGCTTGACGCAGCCGAGGGTGACGAAGATCGGGAAGATGAAGATCAGCATGAACACCGAGGCCTCGACCCCGCTGGCCGCCGCGCCCGCCACGACCCGGAGCGTGTAGAGCGCCGCAAGCGTCGCGATGTCGATCCAGCGCATCCGCTTGAGCCGCAGCGAATAGGCCAGGCTGAGCGCCATGTAGAGCACCACGACCCCGAGGAAGGCCGGTCCCAGCGCCGCCCCGAGCCCCAGCGCCAGCACGCCCAGCCCGAGTGTCGCCGCCATCCCGGCGCCGATCGGCACCGCGCCGGAGGCGAAGGGCCGGCGGCACTTGGTCGGGTGCAGCCGGTCCGCCTCGAGGTCGAGAAGGTCGTTGACGAGGTAGATGCAGGACGCCGCGGCCGAGAACGCCGCCATGCCGAACAGGACCATGAGCAGCGTCGCGCGCGAGAAGTCGTGGGCGGCGAGCATCGGCAGCACCAGCAGGACGTTCTTGACCCACTGGTGGGGGCGCAGGGCGCGGACCAGGTCCCGCCAGGCCCAGCCGCCCGGGATCCGCGTGATCTCGTGGCCGGAAAGCTGTTCCGCGGCGCCGCCCGCGTCGCCGACCACGATCGCCCCGGCGCCGCGTTTCCAGATCGCGAGGTCCGAGCGGTCGTTGCCGGCGTAGTCGAAACCGCCCTCGCCATAGGCGTCCACCAGCGCCGCGGCCTTCTCGGCGCCCTTCAGGTTGGTCCGGCCGTCCGAGGCGAAGACCCGGCCGATGCCGTGATCGGCGGCGAGCCGTTCGACCAGCGCGGCGTCCGAGGCGGAGGCCAGCGCCACCTCCCGGCCGGCTGCCCGCGCGTTTTCCATCAGGTCGATGATCGCCGGCTCGACCGGCAGCAGGTCGGTCCTCAGCGGCGCGATCCGCGCCAGTTCGGCCGTCAGCCGGGCCCGGTCGCCGAGATGCGTCACGCAGGCCCGGACCGTCGCCACCGGATCGCGCCCCAGCCCCGCCCAGGCGCCTTCCAGCAGCATGTCGGTCCGCAGCAGCGTCCCGTCCGCGTCGAGAACCAGCGGCCGCGCGGTCCGCGCGGCGTCGCCGTCAGCCATCGGGCCCGCCCACCGCGAAGACGCAGCCGTCGCTGGCGAGGACCGGCGGTGTCCGGCAGAGCCCGCGGGCCACGGTCCAGGCCGCCAGCACCTTGGGAACGTAGTCCCGGGTCTCGGCGTAGGGCGGCACCCCGGCATTGCCCCGCACGGCCCCTTCGCCGGCGTTGTAGCCGGCCAGCGCCAGGATCGGATCGCGGTCGAACTCCTTCATCAGCCAGTCGAGGTAGGCCACGCCGCCCTTGATGTTCATCGCCGCGTCGAAGCTGTCGGTGACCCCGAAGCGGGCCGCCGTGGCGGGCATCAGCTGCATCAGCCCCTGCGCCCCGGCGCCGCTCTGCGCATCGGCGCGCCCGGCGCTTTCCACCGCGATCACCGCGAGCGCGAGGGCCGGCGAGACGTCGGTGCCGATGGTGGCGACGAGGATGTCCCGGCCATGCGCCGAAGCGATCCGGCGCAGGGTGTCGAGCCGGGGCGCCGCGACCCGTGCGCCGCCCGGACCGGCGGTCAGCGCGGCCACGCCCGCCTGCAACCGGCCCGGACCGCTGGCCGCGAGCTCGGGCGGGACGATGTCCCAGAACCAGTCGTAGGTGGCCGAGGTCGTCGGGCCGGTCGCGGGCGCCGGGGCAGCGGCTGCGGCCCGCGGCGCGGGCGGCCGCGGCGCCACCTGCACGGTGATGCGCGGCCGGGATCCGGCGGGCGGCGCGGAAATCCGCTTGAAGGTGAAGTCGGCCTGCAGCCGGTGGCTTTCGGCTCCGGCGGGCGCCGCGAGGAACGCCGCCGCCACGAGGACGAACGCCGCAACGGGCAGGACCGGACGACCGGCCCGCCGGAACTGGGGGAGTGGTCTGTTCACTGCGCTGCCTCTGCTCGGCGTTTTTCGTATCGTTGCGGTCATCCTTGCAAAAAAAACATGAATCGGGCCAGCCCCGGCGGCGGCGACGGGCCGGATTAGCCGGTTCTTGCGGCTCCCGAGCCACGGCCCGGGCGGCTTCGCCGGCAAAATACTGAAAATTTTTTCCTTTCTAAAACAGTGTCTTGCGTCGAAAATTCCGCCCGAAATCAGGGTATACAAAATTGCACGAAACGGGCCGCAATGTCGCCCCATTCAACCTGCCTTATCGCAGCATCCAAGACGGGGATCGGGCCATTGAGAGGCCGGCCCGAGACGATCCGGACGGGACCTGACAACCTGAGCTACCCCTGAGGAGGGATCACATGTTTGACTTCATCAAGAACTTCCGCCGTGACGAAGACGGTGCCGTGACCGTCGACTGGGTCGTGCTGACCGCCGCGATCGTCGGCCTGGGCATCGCCGTCCTGACCACCGTCGGCAACGGGACCACGAACCTCGGCTCCAAGGTGAGCTCGCAGCTCGTGAACCAGCAGATCGTCACCTACAACTGATCCGGGGAAACGCTGTCATGCTGAACTTCATCAAGAACTTCCGCCGCGACGAAGACGGCGCGGTGACCGTCGACTGGGTCGTGCTGACCGCCGCGATCGTCGGCCTGGGCATCGCTGTCCTGACCTCGGTCGGCAACGGGACCACGAACCTCGGCTCCAAGGTGAGCTCGCAGCTCGTGAACCAGCAGATCGTGACCTACAACTAAGGTCAGGATCGTCGGGATCGACGAAGCGGGTCGTGCCCCCCGGGCGCGGCCCGCTTCCCGTTTCGCGCGGCGCGTCGGCCAGGCGCGCGCCGTGGCGCGGCGACCGGCCGGATCACCCCGGCTCAGGGCACCGCAACCTGCCCCCCAGCCCGGAAAAAACCTCTCTCCGGTCCCGCAAATTGACTGTGCCACTCCCCAGTTCGGCCATATTCGCTGACTACCCATTGAGGAGAGCGCGGAGGGATGTCCGCCACATTGGTAGTCTGGAGAAAGTCATGGGCAAGGTCCTTCGTTTCCGCCGCGATGAAGAGGGTGCTGTCACCGTCGATTGGGTCGTTCTGACCGCTGCGATCGTCGGTCTCGGCGTCGCGCTTTTGGCGCTGATCGCCGCAGCCGGCACCGACAAGAGCGAAAGCGTCGGCGCGCGGCTCGAAACCCAGCAGATCATGACGTTCAACTGATGCCACCTCGCGGCCATGATGTGGCCGCAAATCAGTGCCATCAACGTCACGGGTTCCGGGTGGGAATTCCGGCCACAGATGCCTGAAGGGGAAATAACATGAGAGCAGTTTTCGGATTGGTGCTGGTAGCCGGAATCGGCCTGGCGGGCTTTGCGGTCTACATGGCGCAAGGCTATTTCGAACAACAACAGATCGCCCTGCAGCAGGAACGGGCCGCCGCGGCCCGGATCGTGCCGACCGTGGAAGTCTACGCGATGGTCAAGGCCATCGACTACGGCGAGGAACTGACGCCCGAGCACGTCCAGCTGATCCCCTATGTCGAGGCGGCGCTGCCCGAGGGCGTGTTCCGCACCGAGGACGAGCTGTTCCCGCAGGGCACCGACGAACTCCGCGTCGTCACCCGCCGGATGGAGCCGAACGAGCCGGTGCTGGTGTCCAAGGTCACCGCGCCCGGCGAAGAGGCCGGCATCACCTCGCGGCTGAGCCCGGGGATGCGCGCCTTCGCGATCTCGGTCGACGTCAGCTCCGGGGTCTCGGGCTTCCTGCGCCCCGGCGACCGGGTGGATGTCTACTGGACCGGCCGGGCGATGGGTATCGACGGGCCGGGCAGCGGCGAGATCACCAAGCTCATCGACACCGCGCTGCGCCTCGTCGCCGTCGACCAGAGCGCGAACGCCGACCGGTCGGGCGCCATGATCGCGCGCACCGTCACCGTCGAAGCGACGCCGCAGCAGGTGGCCGCCCTCGCCCAGGCGCAATCGACCGGCCGGCTGTCGCTGGCGCTGGTCGGCGCCGAGGACGACATCGTGGCCCAGGTCGTCGAAGTGGATCAGCGCACCCTGCTCGGGATCGCCGAACAGCCGGTCTTCCAGGCCGAACCGGAGCCCGAGGTCTGCACCGTCCGGACCCGGCGCGGGGCGGAGATCATGGAAATCCCGATCCCCTGCACGAATTGACATTCCGCAACATCGTCAACCGGAAGGGCGCAATCGCAAGGTTGCGCCCTTTCCGATTCCGACGGCGGTCTGTTGCCGGTTGTCCACATGAAGACCCGCGGACAAGACATTGATTCTTGCAATAAAGGGGCAAGCAAGGCACGGTGCCGCATAATCCGGGCGAAAAAGACCCAAATCGAGCGTGGCACAGAGGCAGGTCACCATGACATATGACAAACTGATCAAGGCGGCCCTCGTGGGCCTGACAGTCGCCTTCGCGGCCACACCGGCCGTGGCGCCGGCTGAAACCCTTCGCGTTCTCAGGGGCGCCCCGACCGCCGCGCTCAACATCCCGATGAACCGGGCGGTGGTGGTCGAAAGCGAGACCCCCTTCGCGGAGCTTTCCATCGCCAACCCCGGCATCGCCGACATCTCGTCGCTGTCGGACCGCACGATCTACGTGCTCGGCAAGGAGCCCGGGCGCACCACCCTCACCCTGATCGGGCCCGACGGGCGGCTGATCACCAACGTCGAGGTCCACGTCACCCCCGACATCGCCGAATTCAAGGAACGGCTGCAGCAGATCCTGCCGGGCGAGAACATCGAGGTCCGCACCGCCAATGACGGCATCGTGCTGTCCGGCACGGTGTCCTCGATCGCGCGGATGGACCGGGCGCTCGACCTCGCGCAGCGCTACGCGCCCGAGCGGGTGTCGAACCTGATGAGCGTCGGCGGCACCCAGCAGGTGATGCTGAAGGTCCGCTTCGCCGAGATGCAGCGGTCGGTCTCCAAGTCGCTGTCCTCCTCGATCGCGCTGCAGGGCACCGCGCTGTCCGACGATCTCGGCATCGTCGGCGGCACCAACTCGGCCGGCACCGCGCCGGGCCTCGCCACCACCATCGGCGGCTCCATCGGCGCCGCCAGTTCGGACGCCAACGGGGCTGTGGTCTTCGGCTTCAACGCCGGTGCTCTGGAAGTGGGCATCCTGCTGGAAGCCCTTGAATCCAAAGGCGTCGTCCGCACGCTGGCGGAACCCAACCTGACCGCGCTGTCGGGCCAGGAGGCGCGGTTCCTCGCCGGCGGCGAATACCCGGTGCCGGTGGCGCAGGACAACAACACCGTCACCATCGAGTACAAGCCCTTCGGCGTCGAACTGAACTTCGTGCCGCGGGTCGTCGACGGCGACACGATCAACCTCGAACTGCAGGCCGCGGTGTCGTCCATCGACCCGTCGAACGGCTTCACCCAGGGCGGCTTCACCGTCGACGCCTTCCGCCGGCGCGAGACCTCGACCACCGTCGAGATGCGCGACGGCGAGAGCTTCGCGATCGCCGGGCTGCTCAGCGACGACTTCACCGACCTGTCGGGCCAGGTGCCCTGGATCGGCGACGTGCCGATCCTCGGCGCGCTGTTCCGGTCCGCCGAATACAGCCGCCAGCAGACCGAACTGGTCATAATCGTCACGCCGCACCTGGTCACCCCGACCCGCGGCGAGGCGCTGGCCCTGCCGACCGACCGGGTCCGGCCGCCGTCGGAACGCGACCTGTTCCTGTTCGGCCGCGTCGCGTCGAGCCCGAACACGCCGACCAGCGGCGGCGCGGGCGAAGTCGCGCGGCAGGACTTCGACGGCTCCTACGGCTACGTCATGGACTGAGAGGACCGGGCGCATGAAACACGCACTTTCGCTTACCATCGCGGCCCTGGCCCTTGCGGGCTGCTCGTCGATGCCGGCCGATCTCGCCAACTTCGACCGGGAAGCCGGCCGGGTTGTCGACAGCGACGGCGAGTTCGGCAACGCCACGATGAACAACACGCAGGTCCAGTCCGGACAGCGCGGCTACACCATCAACCTCAACCGCCGCTTCTCGGCCGAGGTCGCGACGATGGTGAACTTCGCCTTCAACTCGACGGTCCTCGACGCCGAGGCGCAGCAGACCCTGCGCCAGCAGGCCGCCTGGATCCGGCAATTCCCGGAGGTGCGGTTCAAGGTCTACGGCCATACCGACCTCGTCGGCAGCGAGGGCTACAACCGCCAGCTCGGCCTGCGCCGCGCCCAGACCGTCGTCGGCTTCCTCACCAGCCAGGGGATCGACCGGTCCCGGCTCGAGGCGGTGGTGTCGTTCGGCGAGACCCAGCCGCTGGTCGTCACCGAGGGCCGCGAACGGCGCAACCGCCGCACCGTGACCGAGGTGTCCGGCTTCGTCGAGACCCACCCCAACGTGCTCAACGGCAAGTATGCCGAGGTGATCTTCCGCGAATACGTGCTCTCGGCCGTGCCGGACCAGCTCGTCACCGAGACCCAGGGCGGCGCCGCCACCGGCCAGGAATAGATCCCGCCCGGGCCGGCAGGCCCGGCAGTCCGAGAGGAAATCGCCCGCCCGGACGGCCCCGCCGCCC
>JBFKOW010000067.1:0-17394 GCA_041628615.1 Paracoccaceae bacterium
CGATCACGGGCACGACGACGATCACGGGCACGACGACGATCACGGGCACGACGATCACGGCCACGACCACGGCGATACCGACCCCCATGCCTGGCTCGACCCCGCCGTCGCCGCGGCCTGGGCCGGGCACATCGCCGCCGCGCTGGCCGAGGCGGACCCCAAGAATGGCGCGCTCTATGCCGCCAACGCCGCCGCTCTGGCCGAGGAACTGACCGATCTGGACCGGCGCATCGACGCGACCCTCGACGCGGTCGCGGCGCGGTCGGGCTATCTCGTCGGTCACGACGCCTACGTGTATTTCGAGGCCCGCCACGGGCTCAGCCCGGCCGGCGCGATCACCCTGACAGACGACGCCGCGCCGGGGCCGCGCCACATCGCCGGGCTGCGGGCGGCGGCGCAGGCCGGCGGGATCACCTGCGTGCTGACCGAGGCCGGCGGCAGCGGCAGCCAGTGGGCAGACCTCGTGCGCGAGGGCACCGACATCCGCGTCGTCGAGGTGGACACGCTGGGCGCGACGCTGGAGCCCGGGCCGGACCTCTACCCGGCACTGATCGAAGGGGTGGCGGACAGCTTCGCGCGCTGCCTCACGCCATAGCGGCGACGGACTCGGCGGCGGCGCGGACCGCGGCCTCGGACTGTTCGAGGTCGGCTTCGGTCACCGCCAGCGAGGGGTAGAGCTTGCCCGGCGCCTTGAAGATGCCGTGCTCGCGCAGCACCCGATTGTAGGCCGCCAGCCGGGCGGTGTCGCCGCGCTGGGTGTCGCGGTAGTCGCGCATCGGCGGCGGGGCGAAGACAACGTCGAACAGGGTCGGGTCGCCCACCACGCAATGGGCCACCCCGGCGGCGGTCAGCGCCGCCGACTGCATCCCCATCAGCCGCGTGCCGATGGCGCGGAGCCGGTCGTACTGGCCGTCGCGGCGCAGCACCTCCATGGTCTTGAGCCCGGCGACGCTGGCCACCGGGTTGCCCGACAGGGTGCCGAGCTGCATCAGCCAGCCCTCGGCCCCAACCTTCGCCTTGTCGAAATGGGCCATGATCTCGGCCCGGCCCGCCGTCGCGGCCAGCGCGAAGCCGCCGCCGATGATCTTGCCCAGGGTGCAGAGGTCGGGGATCACCCCCCAGCGTTCCTGCGCGCCGCCGTAGTCGAGCCGGAAGCCGGTGACGATCTCGTCGAAGATCAGCACCGCGCCGTGGCGGTCGCAAAGCGCCCGGACACCGTCGAGAAAACCCGGCTCGGGCGGGACAACCCGTTGCAACGGCTCGACAATCACCGCCGCCACCTCGGTCCCGTGCTCGTCCAGCAGACCCGAGAGAAACTCCAGATCGTTGAACGGGGCGATCAGCATCTCGGCGGCGACGGAGTCGGGGATGCCGGCGCTGTCGGGCACCGCCTGGGGGAAGTTCACCCGCACCGAGGGAGCCAGCGACATCTGCGCCTCGGCGCTCATCCCGTGGTAGCCGCCCTCGAACTTGACGACCTTCGTGCGCCCGGTGAAGGCCCGCGCCAGCCGGATCGCGTACATGTCCGCCTCGCCGCCGGAGGTCACGAACCGGACCTGTTCGGCGCAGGGCACGGCGTCGACGATGGCCTCGGCCAAGGCGATGCCCGCGGCGTTATTCGCAAAGAAAGTCAGACCCTTGGGCAGTTGTTCGAGGATCGCCTCGATGACCTCGGGATGGCCGTGGCCGAGCAGCATCGGCCCCGATCCGATCAGGTAGTCGATATATTCGCGGCCGTCCTCGTCCCAGACATGGGAGCCCGCGCCACGGGCGATGACGATGTCGTTGGAGAAGTTGCCGAAGCCGCCGCCGGGCAGCACCTCGGCGGCGCGGGCGATCCACTCGGCCTGGGTCTGGATGCGGTTCATCGGGGCCTCCCTGGGGTTTGCGCCAGAGTGCCGGGCGGCGCGGAAATTGCCAAGTTCGTACAGGGGACCGGCCCGGTTCGTGCAGGGTGTGAACCCCGCGGGGGCGCGGATGTGCAGGGCGTGAACCCCGGTCCGGCCGCGCCCGGGGCCTAGCCGACGCGGCGCTCGAACATCGCGGCCCCGGCGGCCGACAGCTCCGGCAGCGCGACGAAGCCCGCCTTGACCAGCACCCGCGCCGAGGCCGGGTTGGTCCGGTCCACCCCGGCGCGCAGCCGCAGCGGACCGCGGCCCGAAAGCGCCGCGACCAGACCGGCCAGAAGCTCGGTGGCGAGCCCCCGGCCCCATGCCGTCTCGGCCAGCAGGTAGCCGAGATGCAGCGCCGGGTCTGCCGCCGGGGCGGGGTCGGGATCGGCGGCGAGAAGCAGCAGCCCGACGAGGCCGCCGCCATCGGCGGCCGCCACCGTCATCACCTCGGCCTCGGCGGCGCGATCCTGGACCCAGGCGGCCACGGCGCCGGGCGCGGGGTCGAGCTGCAGCGCCGGCGGCAGGGGCGCAAGGACCGGCGGGGTGAGCAGCCCGGCGAGCGCGGCCTCCAGCGCCCGGCGCGCGGCGGGATCGGCCAGCGCCGGACGCCAGTCCCGGACCGAGAGCCGGGCGGTGGTGAAGTCGGGCGGGGTCATGGCGGCCTCCTCGGGCGGGCGCGGTCTCCAGACTGGGCGCGGCGGGGGAGCGGGCGCAAGGCCGGACGGAGTCTGATCCCGTCGCGCCCGGCCGCCGTATCACCCGCGGTGAGACTGAAAACCGGGAGGGAACCACCATGAAAACCGCAACCGCACTGACCGCCGCCGCGCTGATCGCGCTGGCCGGCGCCGCCACCGCCGGCGGCCACACCGCCGAGATCCGGACCCCGTCGGGCAAGACCGTCTGGTCGCTCGGCGACGCGCTGCCGGGCGGCGGCGTGAACAACGGCGGCAAGGGCAAGACCGACCGCGCCGCGGGCGGCCTGACCACCGCCGCCGGAGCCGGCGCGCTGTCGGTCGTGGACGTGACGCCGGGCAACTGATCCCGACGCAGAATCCGGCGCGCCCGCCTCAGAAATCGGTGGGCGCGCCGCCTTCCGCCTTGCGGCGGGCCACGAAGTCGGCCAGTTCCTCGCGGATCGCGTCGTCCATCGGCGGCGGCTCGAAGCTGGCGATGATCTCCCTGAACCGGCGATGCGCCCGCTCCGCGGTCCAGACCGCCCCCGCCACTTCCCAGGCCTCGAAGTTGCGCCAGTCGCTCAGGAACGGCTGGTAGAACGCGGTCTCGTAGCGTTCGCGGGTATGGCCGACGCCGAAGTAATGGCCGTTGCAGCCGACCTCGCGGATCGCGTCGAGGGCGATGTCGTCGGGGCCGGTGCCGACGATCGCGGGCTCGAAATAGCGCTGGATCATCTGCAGCACCTCGCAGTCCATCAGGAACTTCTCGGGGCTGGCCACCAGCCCGCCCTCGAGCCAGCCGGCGGCGTGATAGACGATGTGGCTGCCCGACTGCACCGCGGCCCAGAGCGAATTGCAGGTCTCCCACATCGCCTGGCCGTCGGGCACGTTGGCGGTGCAGACCCCGGACGACCGCATCGGCAGGCCGTAGAACCGGGCCATCTGCCCGGTCATCTGGGTCGCGCGCATGTATTCGGGGGTGCCGAAGGCGGGCGCGCCGGACTTCATGTCGACGTTCGAGGTGAAGGTGCCGATCACCGAGGGGCAGCCCGGCGCGACCCACTGGAACAGCGCGATGGCCGAGAGCGCCTCGGCGATCGACAGCGCCACCGCGCCCGCCATCGTCACCGGCGCCATCGCCCCGGCCAGCGTGAAGGGGGTGACGATCACCGCCTGCCCGGCGCGGGCGCAGCGCAGGCAGCCGTCGATCATCGGGTGGTCGTGCTTGAGCGGCGAGGTCGAGTTGATGTTGGTATACATCCGCGGCGCGGCGCGGAACTCGTCGGGCGACAGGCCGGCCGCGATCCGCGCCATCTCCATCACGTCCTCGACCCGTTCCCGCCCGAGGCTGTAGGCATGGACCACCTTGTCGGTCAGCGTCAGCTTGTCGAACAGCACGTCGAGGTGGCGCACCGAGGGGTGGATGTCGACCGGCTCGACCGGGTAGCCGCCGGCGAAGTGGATGCAGTTGAAATACTGCGTCAGCCGCAGCAGGTCGGCGCATTGCGCGCGGGTGCCCGAGACCTTCCGCCCGATCTCGAGGTCGAAGTAGTTGGGCGGCGAGGAGACGTTGCCGAACAGGATCGTCCGGCCGCCGACCTCGATCTGCCGGTCGGGGTTGCGCGGCGTCAGGGTGAAGCGGGCTGGGGCCCGGCCGATCATCTCCATCACCCAGTCCCGGCCCATCCGCACGTTGGTGCCCTCGACGGTGCAGCCGGCCTCGCGGAACAGGCCCAGCGCCTCGTCGTTGAGGAACTCGATGCCGATCTCCTCGAGGATCCGCATGGCGCCGTCGTGGATCGCGGCAACGCCGTCCTCGTCCAGCGGTTCGGTGGGCCGGTCGGTGTTCTGCGGCAGCCGCCACGGCATCTGCGACAGGACCGCGGTGCCGCGCCGTTCCGAGTGGCCCCGCCGTCCCCCGGCGCGGCGTCGCGGCGGCTCGCTGGTGTCGGGCATGGCGTCCTCCTCGGCTGCCCCGCCAGTGAACCGCGCGCTGCCCTCCGCCGCCGTCCCGGTTGCGACCCGGACCGTCGCATTCGGGCGCGGCGGGCGGCGCTGCGCCCGGGCCCGCGTTAACCGCTGCGCCGCCGGCCGGCCCCGCGCCGTTAAGCATGATTTCGCCGATGCCCCGGCCCGCGGGCTCAGGTCCAGTGCACCTCTTCCGCCCCCGGCAGCGACCGCCGCGCCCGCAGCGGCGTGTCGTAGGACAGCCCCGCCGCGTCGCAGAACCCGATCACCCAGCGGTCGTCGAGGGTCAGGAAATCAAGGACCGCGGCGAGGAAGGCGGGATCCGCCGCCTGCGCCCGCAGGGTTTCGGGCCGCGCCCCGGTGGAGCCGAGGAACACCCCGCAGAGGTCGTCGTCCGCCGCGATCCAGCCCAGCGCCTGCACCGCGATCCGTTCCGCTTCATCGCCTGTCATTCATCTTCCTTACTCGCCGGGAAACGCTTTCTTAACCATTGCCTGCGACCTTGCCGGGGATCGGTTTCGGCCATCAGGGAAGAGCGGACATGCCGGCACGCATCATGATTGTGGACGATATCGCGACGAATCGCATCGTCCTCAACGTCAAGCTGGTTGCCGCCCGCTACGATGTCGATGCGGTGGCCGATCCCGACGAGGCCCGCCGGATCCTGGCCGAACGGCCGCCGGACCTGATCCTGCTGGCCGCCGACTTCGGCGACAAGGCGGCGGTCCGGTTCTGTCTCGCGGTGAAGTCGGGCGCGGCGACCGCCGACATCCCGGTCGTCATGGTGGGCGAGTTCTCGGACCCCGAGCGCCGACTCACCGCGCTGCGCGCCGGCGCCGACGACGTGCTGGCCCGGCCGCTGCACGACCAGATGCTGCTGGCCCGGATCCGCAGCCTGCTGCGCGCCCGCCACGCCGCCACCGAACTGCGCCTGCGCGACGGCACCGACAAGGCGCTGGGACTGGCCGAGCCCGCCGCCGGGTTCGCCCGCTGCGGCCAGATCGCGGTGGTGCGCCACACCCTGCGGCCCGGCACCGCCCGCGCCGACAGCCTCGGCGACCTGACCGGCCACCTGTGCCGGGAACACACCTTCGAGGACCTGCTCGACCAGTCGGCGCAGCCCAGCCGGGCGCCGCTCGACGTGATCCTGCTGGACGGCACCACCCTGCCGGCGTCGCAGGTCGCCACCATCCTGCCCCGCTTCGCCGCCGAACTGCGCAGCCGGTCGGACACCCGCACGGTGAGCCAGATCGCGCTGCTGCCCGCCGATGCCGAGGACCTTGCCGCGATCCTGCTCGACATCGGCGTCGACGACGTGGTGGAGGCGCCGGTCACCGACGGCGAGCTGTCGCTGCGGCTCGACGCCGCGCTGCGCCGCAAGTACCAGAGCGACCGCCTGCGCGAGACCGTCCGCGACGGCCTCCGGGCGGCGGTGACCGACCCGCTGACCGGGCTCTACAACCGCCGCTACGTCCAGCCCCACCTCGTTCGCATGGCCGAGGCGGCGCGCCGGGCCGGCACCGACTTCGCGATGATGGTTCTCGATATCGACCACTTCAAGGCGATCAACGACAGCTACGGCCACGCGGTCGGCGACCGGGTGCTGATCGGGGTCGCCCGCCGCCTGACCGCCTGCCTGCGCGGGGAGGATCTCGTCGCCCGGATCGGCGGCGAGGAATTCATGGTGGCGATGCCGGACGCGACCGTCGCCGAGGCGCAGGTCGCCGCCGAGCGGCTGCGCGAGGCGATCAGCGGCCGGCCCTTCGACATCGGCCCCGCCGGCAAGCCGATCACGGTGACGATGTCGATCGGGGTGGCGATGGCCGCCCAGCTCTGCGCCGGCGACACCTTCGGCGGCATCGACGCGCTGTTCGACCGCGCCGACGCCGCGCTCTACCGGGCCAAGACCAGCGGCCGCAACATGGTCAACGTCGCCCGCACCGCCGCCTGACGCCGGTCAGCGCCGCCGCGCCAGTTCCGTTTCGAGCCGGTCGGCGTAGCGCGCCCGTTCCGCCGGGCCGACCGCGGCGAGATGGGCGATGAACGCCTCCTGCGCCGCCGACACCACCCGTTCGCCCGCCTCGCGCTGCGCCGCGAGGATCGCCGCCAGAGCCGCCGGGTCGAAGGGCTCGGCCCGCAGCAGCCCGGCCACCTGTTCCAGGCCGCGCCGCCGCTGCGCCGGTCCGGCCGGCCGCAGCCCCGGAGTCTGCCGCACCTCGCGCAGGATCGCCCGCCGGTCGGCGGGGTCGAGCATCGCGGCGAGCGGCCCGAGGTCGAAGCCGATCCGCGGCGGCCGGTCGCCGCCGCCCCGTCCCGCCGCCAGCGACCCGACGACGATGCCCGCGACCAGCAGGTTGAGCGCGAGGGACCCGAACAGCAGCAGCCGCAGCCCGAGACCGAGGCGGCCCGCCGGGGCGCGGCCGTCGGCGCGCTCGGGGCTGTCGGGATCGTGCCGCGCCATCGCCTAGCCCTCCCCGTCCAGGAGCCCGATCTCGGGGTAGATCGACACCGTCAGTTCCTCGCCGCCGAGCAGGCCGTCGACCGCCGCGGGCGGCGAGACCCCGATCCAGATCCCGGCGACCGTGGCCGCCGCCAGCCCGCCGACCGCCGCCCAGCCGCCCAGCGCCGCCAGCAGCACCGCGCCGAAGCGGGGCGCGGGCCGGGCCGCCCGGCGCGGCATCTGCGCCGCCGCGTCCGCCACGATCCGCGCCGCGAGATCGTCGCCCGGCGTCCAGCCGCGGGGCTCGTCCCGCGCCTCGGCCAGCAGCCGGTCAAGCCTGTCGCCGTCGTCACTCATCGGCAAACCCCAGTTCCGCCTTGCGCGCCGCCAGCGCCGCCGCCAGCGCGCGCTTGCCCCGCGCGGTGAGACTTTCCACCGCGCGCGGGCCGATGTCCATGATCCGGCCGATCTCGTCGTTGCCCAGCCCTTCGAGATGCCGCAGCGCCACCGCCTGCGCCTGCCGCGGCGGCAGGTCGGCCAGAGCGTCGCGCAGCGCCGCCAGCCGGGCCCGCCGCTGCAGCGCCTCGGCGGCGGTCTCGCGGCCGTCCGGCACCGCGTCGGCGGCCTCCATCGGCGCCTGCCGCCGCCGCGCCCGCAGCCGGTCGGTGCAGAGATTGGCCACCACCCGGTAGAGCCAGGTCGAGACCCGCGCCTCGCCGCTGCGCCAGTCGGGCGCGAGTTTCCACAGCCGCAGCATGGCCTCCTGCACCACGTCCTCGGCCTCGGCCCGGTCGCCGAGCATCCGGCCCGCCTGAACCAGCGCCCGCGGCGCCAGCCTTGCGGTCAGCGCCCGCGCGGCCGAAAGGTCGCCGCCGGCATAGGCCCGCAGCAGGGCGGCATCCTCCGGTTCGGCCCCGTCGCCGGTGTCCGGGACGGACCTGATCGGATCGTCCTGCGTCATGGATCACGTTCTGGCCCACATGCGCGCATCCCTGCAATGCCCGGGCGCGCGGGTCCGCCGACCGCGGCAGGCGGCGGCGGGCCCGGCGCCGCGGGGCGTCAGCCGTCCCGGCCGGGTCCGTCGCCGCCGTGGCCCCCGCCATGCGGCCCGCGCGGCCCGTGCGGGCCCGGGCCGCCCCGGCGGTCCGCCATCCGCTCCCGCGCGGCGTCGAATTCCGCTTCCGACAGCGCGCCGTCGCCATCGGTGTCGGCCCGGGCGATGAACCGTTCCAGTCCGCCGCCGCCCCGCGGCCCGCCGCGCCCGGCCTCCAGTTCCGACCGCTGCAGCAGCCCGTCGCCGTCGCTGTCCAGCCGGTCGAGCATCCGCGCCACGCGCTCGGCCCGGCGGTCGCCGCCCGCGCCGAGGAGTTCCTCCGCCGACAGCCCGCCGTCGCCATCGGCGTCCGCCGCGGCGAAGCGGGCGGCGGCCAGCGCCTCCAGTTCGGCCGCCGTCACCAGCCCGTCGCCGTCGGCGTCGATCTCGGCGAAGCCGGCGCGCGGCCCCTCGCGGGCCTCCGCCGCGTTCAGCGCCAGCCCGCCGGCCATCGCGGCGATCAGCAGTGCGATCCTCGAAGTCTGCATCCGGAAGTCGTCCTTTCGTCCGTTGCCCGGCCCGGTCATCGGGCCGATCTCGGGGCTTGAACGGCGCGGCGTGCCGGTTCCGTCGCCGCCGCCGCCAATTTTTTCCGCCGGATCGCGCGACATCCCGACGCACGGGCGTTTCGTCCTCTTCAAACCCAGGCCCGCAGGCGGAAGTCTGATGGCGGTAACGGAATCCGCAAAGAAGCCCGCGTCGCTCCCGATGTCCGTCGAACAGAATCTTGCGCCGGCCCCCCCGTCGCCCCCGCCCGACCGCGCCGCGAAACCCGCGATGTGGCGCGGGTTCAAGCGCCGCTGTCCGCGCTGCGGCCAGGGCGCGCTGTTCGAGGGCTACCTGAAGGTGACCCCAACCTGCCCGGTCTGCCGGCAGGAACTGCACCACCACCGCGCCGACGACGGGCCGGCCTACCTGACCATCCTGATCGTCGGCCACGTGATGGCGCCGCTGTTCCACGTGGTCTATTCCAACCTCCGCCCCGAGCCGCTGGTGATGGCGACCCTGTTCACCATCGGCACCGTGGCCCTGTCGCTGTTCCTGCTGCCCCGGCTGAAGGGGGTCGTGGTGGCGATCCAGTGGGCCAAGCGGATGCACGGCTTCGGCGCCGCCCCCTGACCGCCGCCGCGCCGCGCGGGGTTGACCCCGCCGCCGCCCCGGCGCCTGATGCTGCCATGACCGACAAGACCGCGATCCGCGACGCCGCCACGGTGATCCTGCTGCGCGACCGCGCCACCGCGCCCTCGGTGCTGATGGGCCAGCGCGGCGCCGGCGCGGCCTTCATGCCGATGAAGTTCGTGTTTCCGGGCGGCGCGCTGGATCCCGCCGACGCGGCGGTGCCGCTCGACCTGCCCGAGCCCTGCCGCAGCCGGCTGGCCGAGGAAAGCCGGGTCCCGCCCGAGGCGATTGCCGCCGCCGCGATCCGCGAGTTGTGGGAGGAGACCGGCCAGATGCTGGGCCGCGGCGGGCTCTGGCCCGAGGCCCCGGCGGGCTGGGACGGCTTCGCCGCCGCCGGGCTGGTCCCCGACGCCTCGGCGCTGCGCTTCGTGTTCCGCGCCGTCACCCCGCCGGGCCGGCCGCGCCGCTTCGACGCCCGCTTCCTGATGGCCGAGGCCGAGGCGCTGGCCACCGACCCGGACGACTTCTCGGCCGCCGAGGACGAGCTCGGCCACCTGCAATGGGTGCCGCTGGAGCAGGCCCGCAGCTTCGACCTGCCGTTCATCACCGAGGTGGTGCTGGCCGAGGTCGCGGCCCGGCTGGACTGCGCCGAAGCGCCCGACACGGTGCCGTTCTTCCGCAACGACGACGAGCGCCATCTGGTCAGCCGGCTGGGCGGGCGGTCGCCGCTCGATCCCGGCCCGGCCGGGCGGCGCTAGGCCACCAGCACCAGCGCCACGATCGAGGCCGAGAGCAGCCCGACCCCGGCCAGTTCCCGGCCGCCGATCCGTTCCCGGAACACCAGCCACGAGGCGAGCAGCGAGAAGATCAGTTCGACCTGACCGACGGCGTTGACGTAGCCCGCCGGCTGCATCGCGAAGGCGGTGAACCAGCACACCGACCCGGCCATCGAGGTCAGCCCGACGAGCCCCGCCACCCGCCAGGCCCGCAGCACCCGGCCCACCTCGCCGCGCTGCCGCCAGAGCAGCCAGAGCCCGAGCGCGACGGTCTGGAACGCGGTCACCCACATCAGCGTTGTGGTGCCGCGCAGGAACGGATCGCCGAAGGGCAGCGCCAACGCCGCGCCCCGGTAGCCCACCCCCGAAAGCCCGAAGCACAGCCCCGAGAGCAGCCCCAGCCCGGCGGCCCGGTTCGCCACCCGCCGCAGCCAGCGCCCGCCGCCCCCGCCGGGCGGGTCCGACAGCAGCAGCACGCCGAGAAAGCCGAGGCAGATCGCGGCGAAGCCCGCGGCGCTGATCCAGTCGCCGAGGATCACGATCCCGGCCAGCACCGAGAGCAGCACCTCGGTCTTCTTGAAGGTGATCCCGACCGCGAAGGCCCGGTGCCGGAACAGCGCCACGACGCAGATCGTGGCGAGGATCTGGCTGATCCCGCCGATCAGCGCGTAGGGCCAGAACCCGGCCGGCGCGGCCGGCACCCCCTGCCCCGACACCCGCCCGTAGGCCAGCGCCAGCACCGCCACCAGCGGCGCGGAATAGACGAAGCGGGCGAAGGTCGCGCCGGACGCGCTCAGCACCCCGGCGGCGAGATGCCTTTGCAGCATGAACCGCAGGGTCTGGGCCGCGGCGGCGGCGAAGGTGACGAGGACCCAGGGCTCCATGCCCCGGACCTAGCCCGGATCAGGGCCGCGCGGAACTCCCGTCCTGCCGCCGCCACAGCGGGTGCGGCACCGGGTCCTTGGCGCGCAGCAGGTGGCGCCGGAAGATCTCGGCATAGGAGCGGTAGACGTAGCCGTCGTTCACCGCCGCGTAGCGCGCCGGGTTGCGGGCATAGACCGCGGGCAGCCGGTACCACGGCACCCGCGGGTGCATGTGGTGGACCACGTGCAGGTTGTTGTTGAGGAACAGCAGCGCCAGCGGCCCCCGGTCCTCGATGATGACGGTGCGGCCGCGGGCCTGTTCGTGGGCCTGGTGTTCGAGGAAGGTGCGGATCTTGAGCAGCGACAGCCCGCCATAGGCGGCGATCCCGTAGGCCCAGAGCGGCATCGGCGACAGGGCCACGACCGCCAGCACCGCCGCCGCCGCCGGCAGGTGCCAGAGCCAGCCGCGCCGGACCTCGGGCCGCGCCCGCTGCCGCCAGTCGCCGGCCATGAACGCCGCCTGCCCGACCGCCGGGCCGATCAGGATCCGCCCCGCCAGCGTGTTGTTGACCCGCAGCACCGCCCGGACCCAGCCCGGCAGCCGGTCCCAGACCGCCGGGTCGAGGTAGTTCGATTCCGGGTCGTCGTAGGGGTCGGTCAGGATCGCGTCGCGGTGATGCGCGAGGTGGGTGTCGCGGAACCGCAGGAACGGGATCGCGATGGTCAGCGGCGGCCAGGCCAGCGCGGCGTTGAGCGCGGCGCGGCGGAACGGGTGGCCGTGGATCGTCTCGTGCTGGAGCGAGGAGTGCTGCGCGATCGCCACCGCCGCCACCGGCACGGCGAGCCACGGCGACAGCGCCGCCAGCCCGAACACCGCCGCCGCCCAGCCGAGATAGGTCAGCGCCAGCAGGCCCAGCGTCGGCCATTCCACCGCAGCGGCGCGCGGCTCAGCCATCGACGCGCCCCCAGCGGACCCGCGCCCAGACCCGTTCGTAGACCAGGTAGCCGAGGAAGCCGAGGCAGGCGTTGATCACGGCCATCAGCCCGCCGGTGGCGGCCGAGCCTGTCATCGCCATGCCGACCCCGGCCATCATCACAAGCCCGATCAGCGTCCAGAGGGCCGCCTTCGCGGCGGAGCGCGCGCGGGTTTCCATCCTGCCTCGTCAAACCGTTGTCCCGTCTCACCTTTTGCCCCGGCAGCGGCGCGCCCGGCAGTCGGATTCTACTCCACAAAACGCCACGGATGGTGTATTTGGTCCCAAATGGTGACAAAAATCGACAAGCGCGCCCGCGCCGGCCTGTTCCGCGCCCGGCTGTCCGCGGCGATGGCCCGGACCGGCACCAGCCAGGCCGCGCTGGCCCGCGCCGCGGCGGTGGACCGGTCGACCGTGAGCCAGCTTCTGAAGGACGGCGCCCGGCTGCCCAACGCCCATGTCGCCGCCGCCTGCGCCGCCGCGCTCGGGGTCTCGGCGGACTGGCTGCTGGGCCTCAGCGACCGGCCCGAACAGGCCGCCGACATCGCCGCGCTGTCGATGTCGGTGACCGAGGCGCCGCGGGCGCTGGTCGACGAGCAGATTTTCGCCTGGCACCGCGAGGCGGCGGGCTACAAGATCCGCCACGTCCCCGCCGGGCTGCCCGACATGCTCAAGACCGACGCGATGCTGCGCTGGGAATACGCCCCGTCGCTGGGCCGGACCACGGAACAGGCGATGGGCGCGTCGCGCGACCGGCTGAACTGGATGCGGCGGGCGTCGTCGGATTACGAGATCGCCTTCGCGGTGCACGAGCTGGACGGATTCGCCCGCGCCGAGGGCTATTACGCGGGCCTGCCGCGGGCGCTCCGGGCGGCCCAGCTCGACCATTTCGCGGCGCTCTACGACCAGCTCTACCCGTCGCTGCGGATCTTCCTCTACGACGCCCACCGGCTGTTCTCGGCCCCGGTGACGATCTTCGGGCCGCTGCTCGCGGTGGTCTACCTCGGCGCCAACTACCTGGCGTTCCGGGACGCCGCCCGGGTCCGCACCATCACCGCCCATTTCGACAAGCTGGTGCGCGAGGCGGCGGTGCCCGACCGCGAGGTGCCGGCCCATCTCGCCCGGCTGCGCCGGATGCTGTGACCCGGCGGCGCGCCGGCCGGCCACAGCGACCGCCCGCCGCGCCGCGCGGCCATTGCGCCGCCGCCGCAGCCGCACTATCAGGCCGCGAGCAAGACCGGGGAACCCATGTCCATTCTGGTGATGAAGTTCGGCGGCACCTCCGTCGCCACGCTCGACCGCATCCGGCGGGCGGCCAAGCGGGTGGGCCGCGAGGTCGCCAACGGCCACGACGTGATCGTCATCGTCAGCGCGATGGCGGGCGAGACCAACAAGCTCGTCGGCTATGTCGACGAGACCTCGCCGCTGTACGACGCCCGCGAATACGACGCGGTGGTCAGTTCCGGCGAGAACGTGACCGCCGGGCTGATGGCGCTGACGCTGCAGGAAATGGACATCCCGGCCCGGTCCTGGCAGGGCTGGCAGGTGCCGGTGCGGACCACCAGCGCCCATGCCGCCGCCCGGATCGAGGAGATCCCGACCGCCAACATCATGGGCCGTTTCGCCGCCGGGATGAAGGTGGCGGTGGTCGCCGGGTTCCAGGGCGTCAGCCCCGAGGGCCGGATCACCACCCTGGGCCGGGGCGGGTCGGACACCACGGCGGTGGCCTTCGCCGCCGCCTTCGACGCGGTCCGCTGCGACATCTACACCGATGTCGACGGCGTCTACACCACCGACCCGCGGATCTGCGACCGCGCCCGCAAGCTCGACCGCATCGCCTTCGAGGAGATGCTGGAACTGGCGAGCCTGGGCGCCAAGGTGCTGCAGACCCGGTCGGTCGAGCTGGCGATGCGCTACAACGTGCGGCTGCGGGTGCTGTCGAGCTTCGAGGAACAGACGGACGAGGCCGGAACCCTCGTCTGCGCGGAGGAAGAGATCATGGAATCCAATGTCGTGGCCGGGGTGGCCTATTCCCGCGACGAGGCGAAGATGACGCTGATTTCGGTCGCCGACCGGCCCGGCATCGCCGCCGCCATCTTCGGCCCGCTGGCCGAGGCCGGGGTCAACGTGGACATGATCGTCCAGAACATCAGCGAGGACGGCCGCACCGACATGACCTTCTCGTGCCCGGTCAACCAGGTCGCCCGCGCGACCAAGGCGATCGAGCAGGCCAAGGCCAGCGGCGCGATCAACTTCCACGACCTGATCGCCGACGAGGCGGTGGCCAAGGTGTCGATCGTCGGCATCGGGATGCGGTCGCACGCCGGGGTCGCGGCGAAGATGTTCGCGACGCTCAGGGACGAGAACATCAACATCAAGGTCATCACCACCTCCGAGATCAAGGTCTCGGTGCTGATCGACCGGAAATACATGGAACTGGCGGTGCAGGCGCTGCACGACGCGTTCGAGTTGCACAAGGCGCGCGCCTGAACCGGGCGTCCGCCCTCCGCTCGGCCCCGGGGCCCCGGGGTCACTGTCAAGACCGCCCTCGGCGGCCGGCCTCTGTCCGGTAACGCACCCGGCGGTCTCGTCCAGCTTGTCCCGCCATGCGGGCAGGACCGCCCCGGCGGTGTCGGCCATGACCCCCGCCGCGATGCAGTTCGGCCGAATCCCCTCGCCGCCGGAGCGGTCCGACATCGGCCTGACGAAGCCGTTCAGCGCGATCCGGTCCGGCCCCATCCCGCAGGGCGCCCGGGGCTGCCGCGCCCCGATCCCCGACATCGCCACGATGGCCCCGCCCGCGGCGGCCCGGAACCGCGGCAGGTCCGCCGCGCCGCTGCGCGACATCGGCCGGCGCCGCCAGCCGTCGCCCACCGGCCGCCGGCAGATCGCCGATGCCTGGCCGCCGCTCGCCGCGGGACGATCGCGGCCTTGCCCGGTTCCGTCGCGCCCCCTCCGGGCTGCCGGGTCCATCCTGCCACCGGCGGCGCGGCCGCGTCCGGCCGAACTCGCCCGTTTCCCTTCGGGGCCCTCTGTCCTATAGGGTGTGGTTGGAACCGCGGTCGCAACCGGCGGGGCCGAGTATGGGGAGCGGGGCGGCACGTCATGCCTGACAGTTTCGAAACGGAGAGCCGCAAGCTTCTCGGCCGTTTGCGCGACGCGATGGCCGAGGACGCTGCCGGCCAGGCCCGGCTCGACAAGATCGTGCAGCTCATCGCCTCGTCGATGGGCACCGAGGTCTGCTCGATCTACCTGTTCCGCGATGCCGACACGCTCGAGCTTTGCGCCACCGAGGGGCTGCAGACCGAGGCGGTGCACAAGACCCGGATGCGGCTGGGCGAGGGCCTTGTCGGCCGGGTGGCCAAGACCCGCCGGGTGCTGAACACCGCCGACGCCCCGGCGCAGCGCGGCTTCCGCTACATGCCCGAGACCGGCGAGGAACGCTTCTCGAGCTTCTGCGGCGTGCCGATCCAGCGGCTGGGCGACGTGCTCGGCGTGCTGGTGGTGCAGGCCCGCGAGAAGCGGCAGATGACCGCCGACGAGGTTTATGCCCTCGAGGTGGTGGCGATGGTGATCGCCGAGATGACCGAGCTGGGCGCCTTCGTCGGCGACGGCGCCGCGCTGCGCGCGCCGCACCAGGCGGCGGTGATGTTCCGCGGCGTGGTGGGCCAGGAGGGCACCGCCGAGGGCATCGTCTACCTGCACGAGCCCCGCGTCGTGGTCACCAACCCGATCAGCGACGACCCGGACGCCGAACTGGCCCGCCTGCGCGAGGCGGTGGACACCCTGCGCCTGTCGGTGGACGAGATGCTGGAGGAGAGCACCGCCCAGCCCGGCGAGCATGTCGAGGTGCTCGAGACCTACCGCCTGTTCGCCAATTCCAAGAGCTGGATGAAGCGGATGGAGGCCGACATCCTCGGCGGCCTGTCGGCCGAAGCGGCGGTGGAGAAGGAACAGTCGCTGGCCCGCACCCGGATGAGCCAGGCCGCCGATCCCTACCTGCGCGACCGGCTGCACGACCTCGACGACCTGTCGAACCGGCTGCTGCGGATCCTCACCGGGCAGGGCAAGGAGACCGGCGCCGAGATGCCCGACCGCCCGGTGCTGGTGGCCCGCAACATCGGCCCCGGCGAGCTTCTGGAATACGGCAAGCGGCTGCGCGCGATCGTGCTGGAGGAGGGGTCGGTCGGGTCCCACGCGGCGATCATCGCCCGGGCCTGGGCGATCCCGCTGGTGATCCGGGCCGAGGGCATCACCACCAACGCGCTGAACGGCGACCCGATCCTGGTGGACGGCGAGCAGGGGCTGGTCCACCTGCGCCCCGAGGACATGGTCAAGGCCGCGTTCCGCGACAAGATCGCGATGCAGGCCCGGGCGCAGGAGCGCTATGCCTCGATCCGCGACCTGCCGGCGCAGGCGAAATGCGGCACGGTGATCGGGCTGCACATGAATGCCGGCCTGATGGCCGACCTGCCGTCGCTGCCCAGTTCGGGCGCCGAGGGGGTGGGCCTGTTCCGCACCGAGCTGCAGTTCCTGATCCGCAACCAGATGCCGAAACGGGCCGAGCTGTCGGCGCTCTACGCCCGGGTGATGGACGCCGCCGGCGGCCGGCGCGTCGCCTTCCGCACGCTCGACATCGGCTCGGACAAGGTGCTGTCCTACATGACCCCGCAGGACGAGCCGAACCCGGCGATGGGCTGGCGGGCGATCCGGGTGGGGCTCGACAAGCCGGGCGTGCTGCGGATGCAGCTGCAGGCCCTGATCCGGGCCGCCGCCGGCCGGCCGCTGACGGTGATGTTCCCGTTCATCGCCCAGCTCGACGAGTTCCGCGCCGCCCGGGCCGAGTTCGACAAGGCGATGGAGCGCGAGCGCATCCTCGGCCATGTCCTGCCGGACCGTTACGAGGTCGGCGCGATGCTGGAGACCCCGTCGCTTGCCTTCGCCCCGGACGTGTTCTTCGAGGAGGTGGATTTCGTCTCGATCGGCGGCAACGACCTGAAGCAGTTCTTCTTCGCCGCCGACCGAGAGAACGAGCGGGTCCGCCGGCGCTACGACACCCTGAACGTGAGTTTCCTGAACCTGATCAGCCAGATCGTCGACCGCTGCGCCGCCGCCGGCACGCCGCTGAGCTTCTGCGGCGAGGATGCCGGCCGGCCGATCGAGGCGCTGGTCTTCGCGGCCATCGGCCTGCGCAGCCTGTCGATGCGGCCGGCCTCGATCGGGCCGGTCAAGCACATGATCCGGCGCACCGACCTGACCGAGGCGCGGGCCGTGATCGACGCGGTGCGGGCGTCCGGAGCGATGTCCGTCCGGCCCGCGGTCACCGACTGGCTGCGGTCGCAGGACTGGGCGGTCTGATCCCGCGCCGGGACCGGTGAGGGTGGGTCGAGACCCACCTCACGCGGTGGACCGGACCGCAGGGCACCGGCCCGGACAAGGCGGGTCGAGACCCGCCGGCGGGACCGGTCCGGGTTGGGCGGGTCGAGACCAGCCGCTCCCCGCCGGGCCCGTGCCGATCCCGTGCCGCCGCCGCGCGGTGTCCGGGGTCAGGCCGAGTGATGGGAAAACCCCGCCCGCGCGGTCCCCGGCCCCGCC
>JBFKOW010000068.1:0-16836 GCA_041628615.1 Paracoccaceae bacterium
CTGTCCGCCCTGCGCCGCAGCGCCATCGTGCTGCGCCGGTATTTCGTGCCCCAGCGCGACGCGCTCACCACGCTCGAGATCGAGGACCTGTCCTGGCTCGGGGACCGCGACCGCTCCCGGATCCGCGAGGCGGCGGAGCGGGTGCAGCGGCTGGGCGAGGATCTCGACGCGATCCGCGACCGGGCGCAGATCGTGCAGGAGCAGATCATGGACCAGCGGGCCGAGCGGATGAACCGGCAGATGCTGCTGCTGTCGGTGGTGGCGGCGATCTTCCTGCCGCTGGGTCTGCTCACCGGCCTGCTCGGGATCAACGTGGGCGGGATGCCCGGGGCCGAGGACCCCCGCGCCTTCCTGATCGTCTGCATCGCCGTCGTGGTGATCGGCGGGGCGCTGTTCCTGTGGTTCCGCCGGATCGGGATGTTCCGGTAGCCTCCGGTCCGGCCCCCGGCGCCGGGCCCTGCCGTGAATCGCGCGCCGTTTCGTGCTATGCCGGTCATCGGAGAGGAAGACGCCATGACCCTGACAGCCCGCGAACAGGACCAGTTGCGACAGAGCTTCGAGCGGCTGCAATCCGAGTTCGACCAGTTCTCGACCGACTTCTACGAACGCCTGTTCCGCCGCGCGCCGGCGCTGCGCGCCATGTTCCGCGAGGACCTCGCCGGGCAGGGCATGAAGTTCATGACGACGCTGCGCGAGGTGATCTTCCACGCCCAGGACACCGAAGGGGAAGGCGACCGGCTGGAGGAGCTGGGGCGGGGTCATGCCAGCCTCGGGGTCACCGCAGATCATTTCGCGCCGATGGAGGAGGCGCTGATCGAAACGCTGCGCGACACGCTCGGCGACGAATGCTCCGACGACCTCGAGGCGGTGTGGCGCAAGGCCTACGAAGAAATGTCGGCCGCGATGATCCGCAAGGGCGGGATCGGCTAGGCCGGGGCCCGCCGATGGCTGCCAGAGCGGCGCCGTGCCTTCTGAACGGTGGCGTGTCGGCTGGCCTAAACGCTCAGAACCTCAGATCCGTGGGAACCGATCCGCCAAGGCGCTTCACCGCCGATAAAGGATCTGACGAAAGGCGCTCGGGTTGGCTGAACCGGGCCGACCCGTCCACGCGCCTGACAAATCATCGAAAGGCCCGGTCGGAGTGGCGAGAGCCCAACTCTCGACCCGGCGCGATATGGCGATTCAAGGGATTGCCCGCTTTCGGCAAGAAGTCCTGATCCCCGTTTCGTCAGCCCGCTTCCCGAATTGTGGACTTGAACCTGTCCCGGGCCCGTTCGACGTGACGGAAGAAGGCCGCCTGCGCGCGGTCGCGGTTCCCGGTGGCTACCGCATCGACCATTTCGCGATGCTCGTGGTTCGATACGGATAGTCCGCCGGCATCCACGAGGCTGCGGGCGCGGCACAGGTGCAGCTTGTTGGCGAGCGTCTTGTAGACCTCGGCGAGCGTTGCGTTCCGCGTTCCTCTGATGAGGAAGTCGTGGAATGCGAGGTTCAGGCGATAATACTCGTCGAAGTCCCGGGCCTCGGCCGCGCTGTCCATCCGGTCGAGGTAGCGCCGCATCTCCGCCAGCATGGCGTCATCGATCCGGTCGGCGAGCAGCCGGCCGGCCAGTCCGAAGATGCCGGCGCGGACATCATAGATTTCCAGTGCTTCCTCGGGGGTGACGGACCGCACGAAAACACCACGCTTCGGGATGACCTCGACAAGTCCGCGGGACTGGAGACTTCGGGTCGCCTCGCGCAGTGGTCCGCGGGAAATGCCGAAGCGGCCAGACAGCTGGATCTCGTGCAGCCGTTCCCCGGGTTGCAGTTCGCCGGTCAGGATCATGTGCTCGAGCGCCCGCTCGATGCTGTTCGGGATCGGCGCGCCATTGCCCTCGTGATCTGCCGCGCGGTCCTGCAAGTCTCTCACGCCTCCGGTTCGGCCCAGCAACGGCCAGGCGCCAGCGGTGCTGGCGGACGCCGGGCCGGTTCTTTCATTCCGCGGCCGCCTGCCGGGGGCCTCCCGGCACGGACGCCCGCGCGACTTCCGCAACATCGGCGAGTGACGCCGTCTTCCACGCCAGGTTCAGCAGAGTTTTCGAGTTTTGCTCACCGATGACAAGGGCCGCCTGGGTCAGGAACTTGTCGTTGATCTGGTCGTCGGTCAGCGGCACGTCGCGGCTGCCGATGGCGCGTTCGACCGATTTGCGAAGGGTGCTGCCATCGGTGAAGGTCACCTCGATGTCGACCGACGCCTCGTGGCAGGCCGGATCGGCGGTGGCGCTGATCGTGTCGCGCAGCGCGACGATGTCGGCGGCGGTGACGATCTCGTCGGTGAACGCCGTCGGCGCGCCGTCGCCGCGCAGAAGTGCGCAGGCAGCCGCGTGGAACACCGAGAACTTGCCCTCAAGACCGGTCTTCGGATCCCGCTTGCCGGTCAGTTCGAGCACCAGCGGATGGGTCGTGAGGGCGACGCCCGCGATGTCCTTCACCCGTTCGCCGATCTCGTTGCGGATCTGGATGCAGCCGTCGATCGCGGGGTGGATGACGATTCCGCAGGCGAAGGGCTTGTAGCTGTTCAGACCGGCCTCCCAGGTCTCGCCCAGGCCGTCGACGATCTCGGACCAGTCCTGCTTGGTCGAGGTGGTGCAGGCCCAGCCTCGCGGCGCTTCGAGCGCACGCTCCGAACTGTCGTAGCCCGCTTCGGCCATCAGCGCGGCCAGCAGGCCGTTCTTGGCGGCGCTGCCGGGGTGGAAGCTTTTCGTCATGGTGCCGAACATCTCGCGGAAGCCCGAGGATTGCGATGCGGCGATGCCGAAGGCCCAGCGCATCTGCTGCACCGACAGGCCGAGCGCCTTGCCAACCGCGGCGGCTGCGCCGAATACGCCCGCTGTCCCGGTGATGTGCCAGCCTCGGTCATAGTGATCCGGGTAGACAGCATTGCCGATCCGGCATTCCACCTCGACCCCGAGGATCAGAGCGGTGAGGAAGTCCTCGCCGCGCATCGGGCGGGTTTCAGCAAGCGCGAGCAGAGCCGATGCCACGGGACCGGCGGGATGGATGATCGTCTTGAGGTGGGTGTCGTCGTAGTCGAGGACATGCGAGGTGATCCCGTTCACCAGCGCGGCGTGGAAGATGTCGAGCGTCTCCGAACGACCGAGCACGGTCGCGTCCCGCGGGCCGGAATAGGGCATCACCGCGCGCAGGACAGCGTCGGCGGTTTCATGGTCCGCGCCGCCCACGGCGCAGCCGACCCAGTTGACGAAAGTCCGCAGACCTTCCTTGCGCACGGCCGCGGGAATGTCCTGCGTCCCGGTCCGAACCACCCAGTCCGCAAGAATCTCCGTCACGTTGGGCGTGCCCGCGGGGGTCGGCTGATGTCCACTCATGTGCTCCGTCTCCTGACTGCGCCCCGGCACGCCGGGCGATAACCGTTCATTCGGGCCTGCGCGGCCCGTCCCGGGCCGCCCTGTCGGGCCCGTTTCGCGAAATTGTCTACAATAATGCGATCCCGTCAGCAATCCCCAAGGTGCGGAAATCGTTGCAAACTCGATCCCGGCCGCCGTAGACGTCCTGACCGCCCCCGAACGGCAAGCAGATGCGGTGCATTAAAATGCTGTTCTGAAATAATAAAAAGAGTGATCTGGTGTGCCCCTTGCTCCGCCGCCCGGATTTTCGCGGCGGCCCGGCGCTGATCTCCGAAAGGATGGGTTGGAGAAGATTGTTGACAATATTGTCGTCCGTCGCCTAGGTTTCGATCGACGTGCCGCGGTGCCTGCCGCTGCCTGACGGTGCCGCGGACGTGAAGGCAACCCAAGTCGGGAGGAGACACCGATGATCAAGTCGATGCTGAAGATGGCGGGGGCTGCGCTGGCGCTGTCTGCCGCGACGACCGCCGCTGCGCAGGACTACCCAGTCGATACCGTGACCCTGATCACCCATTCGAGCCCCGGCGGCGGCAGCGACGTGTTCCTGCGCGAACTGTCCGGCTTCCTCGCCCCGGTTCTCGGGGTCAACGTGGTGGTCGAGAACGTGCGCGGCGGCTCGGGCGCCGCGGCGATGGCCGATCTGGCGCAGGCCCCGGCGGACGGGTCGCGGTTCTACGCCACCACGCCGACCTTCATCTACACCTCGCTGCTGTCGAACCCGGAATACACCTATCGCGACCTCGAGCCGCTGGTGAACTTCTTCATCGACCCCGAGGTCATCTACACCGCCGCGAACAGCCCCTACCAGAGCCTCGACGACGTGATCGCGAAGGCGAGCGACGGCCGCGGCGTCTGGGGCGCGGCCAACCCGGCCTCGCTGGAGCGGCAGGCGCTCGAGCAGCTCAAGACCGCCGCCGGCGTCAATGCCGGCATCGTGTCGCACGAAGGCGGCGGCGATCTGATGATCAACGTGCTCAACGGAACGCTGGATATCGGCGTCGGCGAAGTCCAGGAATTGCAGAGCCAGCTTGAGGCCGGAGAGATCCGCCTGCTGGCCACCTTCTCCGACAGCCGGCTCGACCTGTTCCCGGATCTGCCGACCGTGCAGGAGAGCGGTTACGACGTCGTGGTCCGCAAGTTCCGCGGTCTCGCCGGACCGAAGGGCATCCCCGACGACGTGGTCGCGGCGTGGGAAGCGGCGGTGCAGGAAGTGCTGGCCTCCGAGGAATACCGCGCCGTCTACGAACCCAACAACCTGCGGGCCAACTACATCGGCCATGACGACTACGTGGTCTTCATCGAGACCTTCGCGCAGGAGACCGAGGCGTTCCTGCGGGAAACCGGCGTGATCGAATAGGCGGTTTCACAGACCCTGGCCGCGCCCGCCGGGGCGCGGCCTCGTCCGATGCGGAGGGCCTTCCATGCAAGCGATCCTGACACGTGATTTCGTCGGCGGTGTCGCCGCGCTGGTGATCGGCGGCGTCTATCTGGTCTACGCCTACGACCTCCGCGCCAGCGCGCTCGACGACCTCGTGGGCCCCGGCGGCATGCCGCGCGCCTATGGCTGGGTGATGGTGCTTCTGGGCGCTGCGCTGTGTCTCGTGACACTGGCGACCCGCCGCACCGCAGAGACCGGCGCAGAATGGACCGGGCAGGGGCGGCGCATCGCCTGGGCGGCCGGACTGCTCGGCATCGGCATCCTCTACCTGCTGGTGGTCAAGACGCTGGGCTACCTGCTGTCGATGATGCTGCTGATCGCCGCCACGATGGTCTATCACGGCGAGCGGCCCTCGGCGAAGATGATCGGCACCGCGATCTTCGGCGGCATCGTCCTGTGGGCCCTGTTCGTCTTTGTGCTGGGCGTGTCGATGCCGCCAGGCCTGCTGCGCCACATCGGCCTCTGATCGCGCCGCATCTCCTAACCCCTGACCCGGAGTCGCACCCGTGGACACTATTCTGACATCTGCCGGCTATCTCCTCGATCTTCAGATCCTCGTCGCCGCCCTGATCGGCGTCACCTGGGGGATCATCGGTGGGTCGCTGCCCGGCATCTCGCCGTCGATCACGATGGCGCTGCTGCTGCCGTTCACCTACACGATGGATCCCACCGCCGCGATCGTGCTGCTGGCCTCGACCTATGTCGGCGCCGAATACGGCGGGTCGGTCCCGGCGATCCTGATCCGGACGCCCGGCACCAACGCCGCCGCCGCAACGGTGTTCGACGGCTACGAGATGAACAAGCAGGGCAAGGCGGGAGAAGCGCTGGGTATCTCGCTCTACTCCGGCGTTCTGGG
Source organism: Paracoccaceae bacterium (assembly GCA_041628615.1). Taxonomy (GTDB): domain Bacteria; phylum Pseudomonadota; class Alphaproteobacteria; order Rhodobacterales; family Rhodobacteraceae; genus JAMWZF01. Next base: position 5,705 of record JBFKOW010000068.1, read on the forward strand.
CAGCCTGTTCGGCCTGACCATGCTGGTGCTGCTGTCCAAACCGCTGGCCGCCGTCGCGCTGTCGTTCACGCCGCCTGCCTACTTCGCCCTTGGGATTCTCGGCCTGAGCGTCATCGCGACGCTGTCGGGAGATTCGCTCATCAAGGGCCTGATCGCCGCCGTTCTCGGGCTCATGGTGGCCACGATCGGCACCGATCCGGTGACCGGCGGGACCCGGTTCACCTTCGGCTCGTCGGACCTGTTGGGCGGGATCGCTCCGGTCATGGTCATGGTCGGCCTCTTCGCGATGAGCGAGCTGCTGTCGCAGGTCTCCAAGCGGGGAGAAAGCGAGCGGGTCAAGTCCTCGCCGAGGATCCGCTTTCCCGACGGCAAGCTGCGCCTCCGGCTGCTCCGGCCGCAAGGCATCGGCGGCGCGATCGGCACGTTCGAGGGCGTGATGCCCGGGGCCGGAGGCACGATCGCGTCCTTCATGTCCTACAACGAAGCCCGGCGCTGGTCGAAGCGCCCGGACGAGTTCGGCAAGGGATCGCCCGAGGGCGTGGCGGCGCCCGAGACGGCGAACAACGCCGTGGCGGAAACCGCGCTGGTGCCGCTGCTTTCCTTCGGCATCCCCGGATCGAACTCGACGGCGATCCTGCTGGGCGGGTTCCTGATCCACGGCATCGTGCCCGGTCCGATGCTGTTCGAGCGGTCGGGCGAGGTCGTCTACGGGCTTTATGCCGGGCTCTTCACGGCCGCCATTGGCCTGCTGTTCATCGGTATCGCGCTCCTTCCGGTGTGCATCTGGATCGTGAACCGCAAGCGGGCCTACCTGAACGCCTTCATCTTCGCCCTGATCCTGTCCGGCATCTACTCGATCCACAACAGCCTGTTCGACCTGTCGATCATGCTGGCAGCGGGCGTCATCGGCTTCCTGATGCGGATGCTGAAGTTCCCGTTCCTGCCGACGGTCCTCGGACTCGTGCTGGGCTATCTTGTCGAAAGCAACTTCCGCCGGTCGCTGGTGATCTCGGGCGACGACTACGGCATCTTCATCGACGACCGCATTTCGCTCGCCCTGCTCAGCGTCGCTGCGCTGTTCATCTTCGGCTCGATCGGCAAGCGTGTCCTCGACCGGATCCGTCACAAGGAGCGCGCAACCTACAGCGAAGGGACCGATGGCTGAGCGATGAACGACATGAGCACAGAGCACAGCATCGCGGACCGGCTCGGCGCCTGGGCTGCCGGGCTCGACCCTGCGGACCTGCCCGACTCCACGCGCGAGAAGATGCGCGACATCCTCGTCGACATCGTCGGGCTCTGCGTGGCCGCGCGCGGCACCGACTATGTGGGCGCGGTGATCGCGGCGGCGGAGCCGGGCGACTTCACCGTGATCGCCCAGAAGACCGGCGCCGCCGCGTCGAGCGCGGCGCTGATCAATGGCACGGCTGCCCACGGCGAGGACTTCGACGACACATTCGAGGGTGGCCCGGTGCATTCCGGCGTGGTCATCGTGCCGGCCCTGCTTGCCGCTGCCGAGGTTCACCGGCTGGATAACGACCGAGTCGTTCTCGGCATGGCCGCCGGCACCGAACTGCTCTGCCGGCTGGCGCTGGCGCTGCCGAAGGGGGTGCACAAGGCCGGCTTTCACCCGACCGCGGTGCTGGGCGCTTTCGCCGCGGCGTTCGGCATCTGCGTCGCCTGCCGCGCGGATGCCCGCACCACCGCGCATGCGCTCGGCATCGTGGGCAGCATGGCGTCCGGGATCATCGAATACCTCGGCGACGGCAGCTGGACGAAACGGATGCATCCCGGCTGGGCGGCGCAATCGGGGCTGCGCGCCTACGCGCTGGCCCGTGCCGGCTTCGTCGGTCCGAAGTGGGTGTTCGAGGGGACGCATGGCGCCTTCTCCGGCTTCGCCCACCCGGTCGAGCCGCGGCCCGACCGGATCTTCGACGGACTGGGCGAGCGCTGGGTCTGCGACACCATCACCTTCAAACCCTATCCCTGCGGCACCATGGTGCAGCCCTACATCGACTGCGCCATCGGCCTGAAGCGTCGCGGCGTGCCGCTCGGCGGGATCGAGAAGATCACCTGCAAGACCGCCGAAGGCATCGTCCACCGGCTCTGGGAACCGCTTGACCTGAAGCGGCGGCCGCCGACCGACTATGCCGCGAAGTTCTCGGTGCCCCACGGCGTGGCGCTCGGGCTCGTTCGCGGCCACGCCGATCTGGGCGACTTCACACCCGAGGGGATCGCCGATCCGGACCTGCTCGCCATCGCCGGAAAGGTCGGGTTCGAGATCGACCCCGACAATCCCTACCCGGCGGCCTTCACCGGCCATGTCCGGATCGACTATGTCGACGGGCGGGTCGAGGAGATCAGCCAGGGCCACATGCGCGGCGGGGTGGACGAACCGCTCACCCGCGACGAGATCGACGCCAAGTTCCGCGCGAACGTGGCCTTCGGCGGGGTCGAAGAGGCCGACCGGCTGCTGGCGGTCTGCAACCGGATCGGCGCGATGGGCGGCGACTACCGCGCCGTCCGGGAGTTCCGGACATGACCGCGGACCTTCAAGGCCGCGTCGCCCTCGTGACGGGTGCGTCGCGCAATATCGGCCGGGCCATCGCCGTGGCCCTGGCGGAGCAGGGGGCGGACATCGTGATCCATGTCGGGCGCGACCTGGAAGCGGGGGCGGACAGCGTCGCCGCCGTCGAGGCCGTGGGACGCCGTGCCGCGCTCGTCTCCGGCGATCTCGGCGCCCCCGGGTCGGCCCGACAGGCCGTGGAACAGGCAATCGCCGCATTCGGCCGGCTGGACATCGTCGTCAACAATGCCGCGATCCGGCCGGAAGCAGGCATCGACGAGATCACCTACGAGTCCTGGCGCGAGGTCATGGCGACCAATCTCGACAGCGTCTTTCTCGTGTCGCAGGCGGCCTTGCCGGCGTTGCGGCGAAGCCCGGCCGCCGCCATCGTCAACATCGGCGGACTGACCGCCCATGTCGGGGCCAGCCGGCGCGCTCATGTCGTGGCCGCCAAGGCCGGCGTCGTCGGGCTGACCAAGGCGCTGGCCCACGATCTGGCCGAGGACGGCATCACCGTGAATTGCGTGGTGCCGGGCATGATCGACACCGAGCGCCTCGCCGCCGCAGGCGGAAGCGATCCGGCCCATCGCGCGGGCCGGAAGAACCTCGCCGGGCGCCGCGGCCTGCCCGAGGAAGTGGCGGCAGCCGTGGTCTACCTGGCCGGGTCCGGCGGCCGATACGTCACCGGAACAAGCCTGCACGTGAACGGCGGGGCCCATCTTCCGTGACACGCCGGCCCGTCCTGGCTCTGGTTCTCGGATTTCCGCTCGCCGCCCTGCTCGGCTTCCTGCTCGATGCCTCGCAGATGCCGCTGGGCTGGATCCTCGGCGCCATCGCGGCCGGCGCCGCCGCTACCAATCTGATAGGCCCGCCCGTCCTCGCATCCCCCTTGCGCCGGTGCAGCCAGCTCCTGATCGGCGCGGCCGCGGCGGCGGTGATGACGCCGGATGTGCTGCGGACCATGTCCGCGCTGCTGCCGGCCATGTTCGGTGCGGCCATACTTGCAAACCTCTTCGGCGCGGCGCTGATCTGGCCTTTCATGAAGGTCACCGGCACGGACCGGACGACTGCGGCGCTGTCGGTGCTGCCGGCGGGCATGGCCGAGATGTCCTCGCTGGCCCAGGATCTCGGCGCCCGAAGCGATGTCGTCGTCGTGGTGCACACCCTTCGAGTCGTGCTCGTCGTGGTGTCGATCCCGCTTCTCCTCGACCTGTCCGCCGGTCCGCTTGACCGGCCCGAACCGGTCCCCGGCGCAAGCCTTGCCGCCTTGCTGGCCTGTATCGCGATTGCGGCGATGGCGGCGCATCTGTCCAGCCGGATCGGTATTCTCAATCCCTGGATCCTCGCGCCAATGGTGGTGGGTGTCAGCCTTACGGCCTTCGGCTTCCCGCAATTGCCGCTGCCGCCGGTCCTGCTGATCGCGGCGCAGATCGGCATCGGCTTCGCGCTCGGCACGCGCTTGCGCGCGGCCGACCTGGTTGGCTTGCCGGTGATCGTGGCTGCCGCGCTGGGCAGCGGGCTGCTGCTCATCTTCGCGATGCTTTTCTTCGTGGCTCCGCCGCTGACGCGATTGCTGGGCATCGACCCGGTCTCGCTGTCACTGGCCGTCGCGCCGGGCGGTCTTGGCGAGATGATCGCGACCTCGAAGGCGATCGGTGCAGCAACCGCGACTGTCGCCGGCTTCCAGTTCGTGCGCAGCTTTCTGACGAACGTCCTTGTCCCACCCATCGTCCAGCGGCTGGTCAGGGCCTAGGACTAGGCGATCTGGTGGCGATTCGGTTTGACTCCGCCGCGGTCGGGGCGGTTCAAGATTCCCAGGTTACCGAGACCTGATCCCACCCAACTCTTCAAGCCGAAGCAGGGTCTCCTGGAAGGCGTTCAGGTTCATCGAACCGAAGCGCTCTATCCAGGTCATCTGACAAGTCTTTGATTTATTTGGTCGGAGTGAGAGGATTCGAACCTCCGACCCCTGCCTCCCGAAGACAGTGCTCTACCAGGCTGAGCTACACTCCGACCGTGCCGCGCGGAGTAGCGCCCGGCGCGGTGTTTGGCAAGGGCCTAGTGGTCGTCGTGGAACTCGCGTTCCCGCATGCTCGGGTGGCGGCCCGTCAGCCACAGGACCGGGCTTATCCTCGGGCTCGTCCCGGTCTCGGTCCGGGACCGGGTCCGCAGCACCGGAGTATGGGCCGAGGCCGTGGTCCGGGCCTCGCGGAACACGATGTAGAGGCCGCTGGCGATCACGATGCCCGAGCCGACGGCGGTGTAGAAGTCGATGCTCTCGTCGAAGAACAGCAGGCCGAAGACGATCGCCCAGACGATCTGGGAATACTGCATCGGGGCGATGATCGCCGCCTCGCCGATCGAATAGGCGGTCACGATCAACCGCGACGCGATCCAGGCCAGCGCCGCGATGACCGCCAGCATCCCGAGATGGGTGATCGGCATCGGTTCGTAGACGAAGGCCAGCGCCGCGCCCATCACCACGAAGTTGGCCACCATCGGGTAGAGCAGGATCACCACCGCCCGTTCGTCGTTGCCGATCCGGCGCACGATGACCGAGGCGATGGAGCCGCCGAAGGCCGCCGTGAGGGCCGCGAGATGGCCGAGTCCGAGTTCGGTCTGGCCCGGCCGCAACACGACCAGCACCCCGGTCAGGCCGACGATCACGGCGAGCCAGCGGCGCAGCCGGACCGTTTCGCCCAGGATCGGGATCGCCAGCACGGTGATCAGCAGCGGCGCGGCGAACAGGATCGCGTAGACCTGCGCCAGCGGCAGGGTCGAGAAGGCGTAGAAGGCAGAGACCCCGGTGATCACCACCGCTCCGGTCCGCAGCGCCACCCAGCCCGGATTGCGCGGCACCAGCGTGCCCGGCTTGGCGTCCCGCATCAGCATCACGGTGGCGAGCGGAAAGCTCAGCAGCACCGAGAAGAAGACGATCTGCACCGGCGAGTATAGCCCGCCCAGCACCTTGATGAACACGTCATGGGTCGCGTAGAGCGCGAAGGACAGCAGGGCAAGCAGGGCGCCACGGGAATTGCTGGACATCGGCGGGCCTGTCGGTTGCTTCGATCTGGACGGCGGGCCGCGGAACCCGGCCCGGACCTGGCCGGTGGCGCGCACCGGGCGCCACCGGGGTATCGGGTCGGCCTCAGGCGGCCAGCGCCGCGACGATGGCGTCGCCCATCTCGGCGGTCGAGACCGGGGTCGCCCCTTCCTCGCCCAGCAGGTCGGCGGTGCGCACGCCCTTGGCGAGCACCGCCTCCACCGCCGCCTCGAGCTTGTCGGCGGCGTCGCCGGCGTCGAAGGAATAGCGCAGCGCCATCGCGAAGCTGAGGATGCAGGCGATCGGGTTCGCCTTGCCCTGCCCGGCGATGTCGGGCGCCGAGCCGTGCACCGGCTCATACAGCGCCTTGGGCCGGCCATTCGCCATCGGCGCCCCGAGCGAGGCGGACGGCAACATGCCCAGGCTGCCGGTCAGCATCGCCGCCGCGTCCGACAGCAGGTCGCCGAACAGGTTGTCGGTGACGATCACGTCGAACTGCTTGGGCCAGCGGCACAGCTGCATCGCCCCGGCATCGGCATACATGTGCGACAGCGCCACGTCCGGGTAGTCCTTGCCCACCTCGGTCACCACCTCGCGCCAGAGGATGCCGGATTCCATCACGTTGGCCTTCTCCATCGAGCAGACCTTGTGGTTGCGCCGCATCGCCAGTTCGAAGGCCGACCGGGCGACCCGCTCGATCTCGGACTCGGTGTAGCGCTGGGTGTTGATGCCGACCCGCTCGTTGTTCTCGACGATGATGCCGCGCGGTTCGCCGAAGTAGATCCCCGAGGTCAGTTCGCGGACGATGACGATGTCGAGCCCGGCGACCACCTCCTTCTTCAGCGAGGAGAAGTCGGCCAGCGCGTCGAAGCACTGGGCCGGGCGCAGGTTGGCGTAGAGGTCCATCTCCTTGCGCAGCCGCAGCAGGCCGCGCTCGGGTTTCACGCTGAAGTCGAGCACGTCGTATTTCGGGCCCCCCACTGCTCCGAGCAGCACCGCGTCGGCGGCCTGCGCGCGGGCCATTGTGGCGTCGGTCAGGGGGATGCCGTGGACGTCGTAGGCGGCGCCGCCGACGAGGTCCTCCTCGACCTTGAAGGGCATCCCGTTGGCCCCGAACCAGTCGATCACCTTGCGCACCTCGGCCATCACCTCGGGGCCGATCCCGTCGCCGGGCAGGATGAGAAGGGTGGGGGTGGTCATGGGCGCGTCCTCGGGCTGTCGTGTCGGTGGTCCCCGCCTAGCTTGCAGCGCCGGTCGGCGCAAGCCGCCGCCGATCAGCGGCCGATATCGGTCCAGACCAGCCGGTGCGGCCCGGCGACGCCGCCGCGCTCGCCCTCGAAAAGCTCGGCCAGCGGCGCGTCCGGACCGGGCCAGAAGATGCCGCTGCCCGTCACCTCGAGCCGGGCGTCGGGCAGGATGTAGACCACCCGCAGATTGCCCGGCGCGCCGTTCGGCCAGTCGACCGTGTCGAGCGCGGGATCGCCGGTATGGTCGGGATCGTTCTGCATCGCGCCGGGGACGCTTTTCGGCGCCGGGTCCTGCAGGCGGGAATCGGCGAGCAGATCGGCGATCGCCGCGCGCCGGCCGTCGCCGTCGTTCGGATCGAGATTGGCATTTCCCATCACCACGACCGGATCCTCCGCCACCGGGCCCAGGGCGCCGTCGAGCCAGAGCTGCCAGAACCGGATCTCGTCGGCGTTGCGCAGGCCGTTACGGTCCTCGGGGCCGTCGAACACCGGCGCGGTCGCCGCGAAGGTCAGAAGCTGCAGCCGGCTGCCGTCGGGCAGGATCACCGGCACCACCCAGTGGGCGGTCGAGGACAGCCGCTGCAGCGCCTGCGCCGCCGCCGAGGGGAAGGGCGCGCCGTCCGTCTCGGGCAGGGTCGCACCCGGCAGGTGCTGCCACAGCAGGCCCGAGTGGTCCTGCACCGCGGCGCGGTCGATCGGCAGGGTCGAGAGCAGCGCCAGCCCGCCGTCGCCCGAGAACCAGCCGTAGCCCTGCGCGTCGCGGGCCAGCCCGGCGCGGCCGTCGCCGTCGAGGTCGGCGCCGGTCCAGGCGCCGCTGTTGGGTTCGAGCGCGAATCGGTGCGGCATCGGGTGGCCGAACCCGGCCACGAGATCGGCGAAGGCGGTCAGCGCGACCAGGTCGAGGTCGAAGTCGAAATCGGTGAGAAGAAGAACATCCGGCCGCACCTCGGCGACGATCCGGGCGATGGCGGCCACGCCGTCCTCGCGCTTGCCGATGTCGCGCAGCAGCAGGCCCGGCCCGTCCCGCGACAGCGGCGCGGCGAAGACGGCCAGCCGGACCGGATCGGCGGCCGCGGGGTTCGCGAGGACGGCGAGGAGAACGGCGAGGAGGGCCGCGTTCAGGCGGTGGCGAGGCCCTCTTCGGCCTGTTCCGCGGCATAGGCGCGGCGGCGCTGGTTGGCGATCATCTGCGCCACCCGGCCCATCGCGATGCCGCGCATCAGGAGCGAGGCCGGCAGGAATGCCCATGCGGTCATCATCCAGATCATCGTGTGCGCGTTGGCGAGGCTGATCGGATTGAAGATGTTTCCGGTCAGCTTGACAATGGCCGGGATGATGAACGGCAGCAGGAACCCGGCGATCAGGTTCAGGTTCGCGTCCCGGTTCAGCCGGTCCACGATGTCGCCGCCGGCGGTCGGATCGAAGGTGGGCAGGTTGGTCCAGACGTTGAACACCGTCTTGCGCCCGGGCCAGCGGTTCATCCGCAGGATCAGCACGAAGATCGCCAGCGACATGATCGACACCGAGTAGCTGATCCCGGCGGCGGTGCGGACCGACGCGACCAGCTCGGCGCTGGCGTTCTCGGGCAGCATCAGCACCATCAGCCGCACCGGCGAATAGGGGAAGTCGATGGTATGGCCGAGATTGGTTCCGATCTGGCTGAAGGCCGCGGTCAGCGTCGAGGGATCGGTCTTGCCGCGGCAGATCACCGACAGGGCGAAGACCGTCGTCAGGAGCGCGAAGAAGCGGAGCCGGTTGAACGGCGGCGCGTCGCGGAACTCCACCAGGCTCGGATAGGTGGAGTTGTATTCCACGAAGGTGAAGATCCCCGCCAGCAGCGCCACCAGGGCGACGATGACCGTCGTGTCGCTGTGCGTTCCGGGCAGCATGAAGGACGGCAGCCCGATCAGCAGCACGACAAGGAATGTGCGCCCTATGGCGCCTGACAGCCGTGAAATCACTGCTCTCGCCCCTCGAACGGGCAGAACGCGATGCTTCGCCGCGCCCTTGTCCCCGCCTGAAACCCGCCGATTGTGGCAGGATGCCTCACCTTTGCCATAATCATGCCCAGATCCCGTTTCCCATCAAGCCACTGTTCCAGATGAAGAAACAAACGGGGCTTATTTGCGGCATCACTGGTGCGGCTTTGCAACCATTTGCCGACCTTGCGGTGACAGCGCTAAAACGGGGGGCCATCACCGGTAAGGTTAACCGCGGCAGTTCTCAACATCTTGTGTTTCCAACAAGATATCGAAGGTTAAGAACCGTTAACCTCTAGCGGCGATTGTGGCGCATCTCCGGCACCGAAGGCGCCGGCCGCGCGCCCTCCGGCTCAGACCCAGGGGCGGGACTGCGCGGCGGCCGTTTCGAAACTGTCGATGGCCGCGGCCTTCTCCAGCGTCAGGCCGATGTCGTCGAGCCCGTTGAGCAGGCAGTGCTTCTTGAAGGCATCGACCTCGAAGCGGAAGGTCTGGCCGTCCGACGAGGTGATTTCCTGCGCCGTGAGGTCCACCGTCACGCGGGCGTTCGAGCCCTTCTCGGCGTCCTTCATCAGCACGTCGACCTGCTCTTGCGGCAGGACGATGGGCAGGATGCCGTTCTTGAAGCAGTTGTTGTAGAAGATGTCGGCGAACGAGGTCGACACGATGCAGCGGATCCCGAAATCCATCAGCGCCCAGGGCGCGTGCTCGCGGGACGAGCCGCAGCCGAAATTGTCCCCGGCGATCAGGATCTGCGCGTCGCGGTAGGCCGGCTTGTTCAGGACGAAGTCCGCGATCTCGTTGCCCTCGGCGTCGTAGCGCATCTCGTCGAACAGGTTCACCCCGAGGCCCGAGCGCTTGATCGTCTTGAGGAACTGCTTGGGGATGATCATGTCGGTGTCGATGTTGACGAGCGGCAGCGGCGCGGCGATGCCGGTGATCGTGGTAAACTTTTCCATGTCATCCTCCTGGTCGCCAGTGGCGGGACAGGTGGCCTTTTGGCACCGGACGCCGCGGATGGGAAGGGCAAAGCCCTAGCGGATCATGCCGAATTGACGGAGCCGCGCGAAGGCGTCGGCAACGTCGCCGGCAACCCGGTCGGGATCGGCCTCCGGAAAGGCCGTCCCGAGGATCGCGCGGGCCTCCGCCTGCGAGGTCGGCTCTTCCAGCAGGGTCCAGATGCGCTGCGCCCCCGCGTCGAGATGCACGATCCGCCGGCCATCCGCGCTCACCGCGAAGAGGTCGTCGTCCAGACGGCGCAGGAGGACGCTCTCGACCCGCTGCCAGACCCGGTCGGGCGAAGCGTCCGGCGCGGTCTCCTCGGGCGCGGCGGCCGGCAGGTCCGGGACCCGGATGAACGGCGCGTCCCCCTCCGCCATCAGGTCCGCACCGCGGTCCATCAGGAAGGCGGCGGCGCGATCCGGGTCCGAGTAGGTGAAAGTCCAGGCCCGTGTCGTCGCCGCCAGCAGGTGCAGCGCGGCCATCACCGCCGCCGACTCCCTGTCCCGGGTGAAGTGCTGATACAGGAGCCGCGCGAGGACCGCGCCGCGGGAACAGGGCGCCAGGGCGGGCGCGGCGCCGTCCTGCCGGTCCAGAAGGATGACCGCGCCGAACCGGGCCGACGTGGTGCTGTCCGGCAGGCCGGGAATGTCGAGGTAGCGGTATTGCCGGTTCTCGACGCTGGCGTTCCGGTCGATGAAGGCCGCGAGGCCGGGGGCGAGCCCGTCGGGCAGCGGCATGCGCAGGCGCGGCGCGACACCGGCCGCGTGGCCGCGCAGGGGCGCACCGTCGGCCGCCGTCACCGCCACCACGTCGTCGGCGAACAGGTCCGCGCCCCGGGCCGCAAGCGCCACCGACAGGACCGACTTGCCCGCCCGCCGGGTCGCCGGAAGCAGCACGAGCCTGCCGGCGATCCGGACCGCCGCCGCGTGGACCCAGAGCCGGTCGCCGCGGTCCGCCGCCAGCCCGTAGGGCAGCAGAGCGGCCACGTCGCAGAGCGCGTTCACCGGGTCCCGGAGGTACTTGGGCGCTTCGGAGTAGGGGGACGTGACCCGGTACAGCCGGCCGGACCACGCCACGGTGGCCACCGGGGGCACGTCGCCGACCGGGCCCGGCGACATGCGCCAGGCCGGGAAGACCGCCGCGAGATCGGCGCCCATGTGGGCGCAGTTCAGGAAGCGGATCGGCCGCGACAGGCCCTCGAAGGCGACATCGCAGGATTTCGCCAGCGGCACCGGATCAGGGCGCCGCCGGCCGTCGTTGCCCGCCATGCAGCGGCGTCAGAAGGCCGACCGGTC
>JBFKOW010000069.1:0-16821 GCA_041628615.1 Paracoccaceae bacterium
CCCCCCCCGCCGCGGCCGCGCCGTCGGGATTGGCGCGGCCGGGGGGCCGATCCGGCTCGGGCTGAAACCCTAGTCGGCGCGGCTTCCCGACACCTGTTGCAGCACGCCGGCGGTCAGCAGGTAGAGCGACGCGACGATCAGCGGCCAGAACGCCGGGTGGGTCGTCTCCGGGAACCGGTCCCAGGCGATCCAGCCCGCCGACACCACCCAGACCGCCGCCAGCGGCAGGGTCAGCGGCCGCCAGCGCTCGGTCCGCACCGGGTGGACGAAGCGCAGCGGCAGGAACATCGCCAGCGTCAGCAGCGCGACGATCGCCAGCATCGCCTGCCAGGGCGGCGTGATCGCGAAGAACACCAGCACCACCATGTTCCAGCAACCGGGGAAGCAGGAGAAGGAATAGTCCTTGGTCTTCATCCTCGTGTCCGAGAAGTAGAGCGCGGAGGCGAAGCAGATCACCAGCGTCGCGGTCCAGCCGGTCCAGCCCGGCAGCAGCCCCGAGCCGAACAGGGCGTAGGCCGGGATGAAGACGTAGGTGAGGTAGTCGATGATCAGGTCGAGCAGCACCCCGTCGTAGATCGGCGCCATGTCCCGGACCCGGTAGCGCCGCGCCAGCGGCCCGTCGATGCCGTCCACCGCGAAGGCGACCACGAGCCAGAGGAACATCAGGCTCCAGTCCTTCTGCACCGCCGCCAGCAGCGCCAGCATGGCGAAGACCGCACCGGTGGCGGTCAGCAGGTGGACGCAGAGGGCCTTGAGGTGCGGCGCGGTCATGGGTCTGTCATGGAGGCTTTGGCGGCGATGCGCAACCGGCGCCGCCGGTGGCGGCCGGGGATCGGGGCTCTGCCCCGTCCGCGCCGCCGGCGCGGACTCCCCGGGATATTTCGGGTCCGAAGAAGGGCTCAGCCCGCCTTGGGATGGGCGTGGCGGTAGACTTCCATCAGCCGCGAGGCGTCGACCGCGGTGTAGGCCTGGGTGGTGGACAGCGAGGCGTGGCCCAGCAGGTCCTGGATCGCCCGGAGATCGCCGCCGGCGGCGAGCAGGTGGGTGGCGAAGCTGTGCCGCAGGGCGTGCGGCGTGGCGCTGGCCGGCAGGCCGAGCTGGTGGCGCACCTGTTCCAGCACCTTCTGGATCGGCCGCGGCCCGAGCGGTCCGCCGCGGACGCCGCGGAACAGCGCGCCGCCGGGGTCGGGCGGGTGCGGGCAGAGCCGGGCATAGCGGTCGACCGCGTCGCGGGCGGCGGGCAGGACCGGGACCACCCGTTCCTTCCCGCCCTTGCCGCGAATCCGCAGCGTGGCGCCCAGCGGCGCGTCGCCCGCCCGCAGCGACAGCGCCTCGGAGATCCGCAGCCCGCAGCCGTAGAGCAGCGTGACCACCGCGGTGTCCCGCGCCGCCACCCAGGGCTCGCGGGCCTGCAGGTCGACCCGGTCGAGCACCTCGCGGGCGTCGCCGACCGCGAGCGGCCGGGGCAGCCGGCGCGCCGCCTTCGGCGACCGGGCCGAGAGCACCGCCGTGGCGTCGAACCCGTCCCGGTCCGACAGCCAGCGGAAGAAGCCCTTCACAGCCGAGAGCGCCCGCGCGCGCGACCGCGCCGAGAGGCCGCGGGTCCGTTCATGGGCCATCCAGGCCCGGATGTCGCTGAGGCCGGTCCGGCGCAGCGGCCCGAGCCCGGCCTCGCCGCCGTGATGGGAGGCGAGAAAGCCCAGGAACCCCGCCACGTCCCGCCGATAGGCGATGACCGAGTTCTCAGAGGCGCCCCTGACCGCCCGGCAATGGTCGAGCCAGTCGGACAGCGCCGCGGCGCGGGCGTCCGGGATCAGCTCAGCCACCGCCGCATGGCCCGTTCGAACACGCCCGCGAAGAATCCGAGCAGATCGGTGCCCTGTTGCGGGGTGAACAGGTGCGGGTCCTCCGAGCCCATCGCCAGAAGGCCGGGCAGCCGCTCGGGACCGAAATCCAGCATCAGCAGCGCCTCGGACCGGATGTAGCCGGACTTGTCGCCGTAGAGCGCCTCGTCCTCGGGCCGGGCCTGCCGCAAGGTGACCGTGCGGGCGGCGAGGTTGCGGCCGCGCGAGACGTAGTCGGCGATGTAGCCGGCCGGGGCGACGTGAAGCACCTCGCCAAGCGCCCGCAACGGCGCGCCGGTCCCCGGGGCCTCGGATTCGAGCACCAGCCGCATCACGTCCACCCTGAGGATGTCGGCGACGCCGGTGCCGAGGTCGGACAGGAAGGTCTCGAAATCCGTGGCGTCCATCATCCGAAGCACCGCGCGGTGGATCTGGTTCGTGCCCGCGAGGTTCTCGTAGGCGGCGGCGATGACCGACCGGTGGGTGTCCTCGAGCCGGTCGAGCCGGGCTTCGAGCCGCTCCATGGCGATGCCCCGCAGGTCGACGATGTTCGCTCCCATGCTGCGTTCGTTCGCGGCCACCAGCGCACGCATGATGGCGCTGTCCTCGAGCAGCATGTCGGGATCGTTCAGGATCCGGCTGCGGGTGGTTTCGTCGATCTGCGGCTGGGTCGTCATCGGGCGGGTCCTCGGAGGATGTCGGCGGGCGCGGGGCGGCTGGTCCTTGGTCCCTGCCGGTATCCGGCATTTTGTCGGAAAAGTGCAACGAATCCGGCGTCGTGCAAGCAATTCCTCCAGTGATTGCGGACAATGTGCAACTCTGCGGCGTGATCGGCCGGGCTTTACTGCCCTGTCCGGATGGGTGATCCTGACGGCGACGAGGAGGCCGGACGCGATGCTGGCAATGACCGAAATGACCGGGGTCGCGCAACGCTTTGCCAAGGCGCTGCAATCGGCGGAGCGCGGCGTGGCGCCCGGCGACGGCGAGGGGCGGGGCGCGGCGACCGTGCGCTACGCGGTGTCGCTCGCGTTTCGCCGCGCGTCGATGCCGGACGACGACAGGTGCGCGCGGGGCTGGGCGCTCTGGTCCCTGCGCCGGCCGGGCGCGGACGAGGCCGCGGCGATGGCGGTCCTCACGCTGCTGCGTCCCGGCGCCGGCGACGATGCCGCCGGGGCGCCGGTGGCCGGATTGTGGGAATGGCTATTCGAGACCCCTCCGCCCGAAAGCGGTCCGCCGCCCGGCCTGGCCTGCCAGGCGGCGATGGCGCTTCTGGACCGCGCGGGGGAGGCGTTTTCAGGCAGCGCGGCCTCGACCGCACAGCTGGGCGTTGCGCTGGCAGAGTGGGACGAGGCCTGGACCCGGGTGATCCGGATCTGCGGTGGCGCGGGGCAGGGGAGCGCCGGTCCGGACCGCGGCGGCCCGGACCGGAGCGCGGTCAGAGAATCTTGATCCCGGCGGCCTTCGCGTCGGCGATGAAGCCTTCCAGCCCCTTGTCGGTCAGCACGTGGTTCGCCATCGCCTTGATGACGTTCGGCGGCGCGGTGCACACGTCGGCGCCGATCTTGGCGCATTCGCTCATGTGGTTGGCCGAGCGGATCGAGGCGGCGAGGATCTGGGTCTCGAAGCCGTAATTGTCGTAGATCTCCCGGATGTCGGCGATCAGTTCGAGGCCGTCGATGTTCTGGTCGTCGAGCCGGCCGACGAAGGGCGAGATGAAGGTCGCGCCGGCCTTGGCGGCCAGGATCGCCTGGTTCGCCGAGAAGCACAGCGTCACGTTGACCATCCGGCCCTCGCCGGTGAGCACCTTGCAGGCCTTCAGCCCGGCCCAGGTCAGCGGCACCTTGACGACGATGTTGTCGGCGATGGTGGCCAGCTTGCGGCCCTCGGCGATCATGTCGTCGGCTTCGAGCGCGATCACCTCGGCGGAGACCGGCCCGTCGACGAGATCGCAGATCTCCTTGGTGACCTCGAGGATGTCGCGGCCCGACTTCTTGATGAGCGACGGGTTGGTCGTCACGCCGTCCAGCATTCCAAGGTCGTTGAGTTCGGCAATGGCGGCAACGTCGGCAGTATCGACGAAGAATTTCATCTCGGGGCCTCCAGGCTGTTCGTTCGTTCCACGCCGGTCTCTACCCCAATTGGCGGGGTCCGAAAAGAGGAACGGGGCGGCGGCGGCCGTGCAACGCCGGCGCGCCGTGCCGGACCCGTTCCAGCCGGCCGACCGGCAAACGCCTGAAATCCGGAATGGTTCCGGGACGCGCAACAAATCGCGTCTCCCGGCGCTCGGGGTGCGCCCCTGTTGGCGGCGATTGATTTGCGGCGGCGCCCGGGCCTAGAAGAAGGACGTGACCGCGACCCCCGACCTGTTCGACGCTGAAGGGCCGCCGGCGGAGTTCCCGCCGGGCGCGCTGGTGGCCGTGCTGACCACCCAGCCCATAGACCGGGCGCTGGATTACCGCGCGCCCGAGGCGGGCTGCCGCACCGGCGATCTGGTCGAGGTGCCGCTGGGGCCGCGCAAGGTTCTCGGCGTGGTCTGGGGGCCTGGCCGGGGCGACTGGGACCCGTCGAAGGTCCGCGCCATATTCCGCGTTCTCGATGCCGTGCCGATGACCGCGGAACTGCGCGGCTTTCTCGAACGCGCCGCCGACTACACGCTGACGCCGATGCCGGCGATGCTGCGGCTGGCGACCCGGTCGCCGGGCCTCGGCGATCCGCCGGCGATGCGCAAGGTCTACCGTCCGGGCGACGGCGCCCCAGACCGGATGACCCCGGCGCGGGAGAAGGTGCTGGCGGTGCTGGAGGAGTTCGGCGGCCTCGCTTTCACCCTGAAGGAACTGGCCGAGGCCGCGGGCGTCGGCGCCTCGGTCGTCAAGGGGCTCCTGCCCTCGGGCGCGGTGCGCGAGGAGGACAGCCCCCGCGACCTGCCCTATCCGCCGCTCGACCCCGCGCTGCCGGGCAAGGCCCTGACCGACGACCAGGCGGCGGGCGCGGCGCGGCTGCGCGCGGCGGTCGCCGCCGGCAGCTACAGCGCGACCCTGCTGCGCGGGGTGACCGGGTCGGGCAAGACCGAGGTCTATCTCGAGGCGGTGGCCGAGTGCCTGTCCCGCGGGCGGCAGGCCCTTGTCCTGCTGCCCGAGATCGCCCTGACGGCGGAGTTCCTGACCCGCGTCGAGGCCCGCTTCGGCGCCCGCCCGGCCGAGTGGCATTCCGGCGTGACCATGACCGAGCGCCGCCGCGCCTGGCGGATGGTCGGCGAGGGCGGCGCGCGGTTCGTCGTCGGCGCGCGGTCGGCGCTGTTCCTGCCCTACCGCGACCTCGGCCTGATCGTCGTCGATGAGGAGCACGACACCTCCTACAAGCAGGAGGACGGCGTGCTCTACAATGCCCGCGACATGGCGGTGCTGCGCGCCCACGGCTGCGGCGCGGCGGTGGTGCTGGCCTCGGCCACGCCGTCGCTGGAAAGCTGGGCCAATGCCGAGGCGGGCAAGTATGGCCGGATCGACCTCGCCGACCGGTTCGGCCCGGCGGTGCTGCCCCGGATGGCCGCCATCGACATGCGGACCGAGGACCTGCCTTCCGGGCGCTGGGTATCGCCCACGCTGGCGGGCGCGGTGACGGCCCGGCTGGACCGCGGCGAACAGGCGCTGCTGTTCCTGAACCGCCGCGGCTATGCCCCGGTCACGATCTGCCGGGCCTGCGGCCACCAGATCGGGTGCACCCACTGCGACGCCCGGATGGTCGAGCACCGGTTTCTCAAGCGGCTGATGTGCCACCAGTGCGGCGAGACGGTGCCGATCCCCGCCGCCTGCCCGGACTGCGGTGCCGAGGACCGGCTGGCCCCAGTCGGCCCCGGGGTCGAACGGATGGCCGAAGAGGCGGCGGCGCTGTTCCCCGAGGCCCGGATCGCGGTGCTGTCCTCCGACCTCTACGGTTCCGCCCGGCAGCTCAAGGCCGAGATCGAGGCCATCGCGGCGGGGGCGGCGGACATCATCATTGGCACGCAACTCGTTGCCAAGGGACACAATTTCCCGCTCCTGACCCTTGTGGGCGTGATCGACGCCGATCTCGGGCTGCAGGGCTCTGACCTGCGCGCCGCCGAACGCACGTTCCAGCTTCTGCGCCAGGTCGCGGGCCGGGCGGGCCGGGCGGAGACACCCGGCGAGGCCCTGATCCAGACCTTTCAGCCCGAACACCCGGTGATCCGCGCGATCCTCGGCGGCGACGAGGAGGCGTTCTGGGCCGCCGAGGCCGCCGAGCGGAAGGCCGCCGGAGTGCCCCCCTACGGACGGATGGCCGGGATCGTGCTGTCCTCGCCCGACGTGCAGGCGGTGTTCGACCTCGGCGCCGAACTGGCCCGCCGGGACGGCCCGCTGCGGCGGATCGGGGCGCAGGTTTTCGGCCCCGCGCCCGCGCCCATCGCCCGGATCCGGGGCCGGCACCGGGTGCGCCTGCTGGTCAAGGCCGACAAGGCCGCCCCGCTGCAGGCCGCGCTCGCCGCCTGGGTCGGGCAGGTGCGCCTGAAGGGCGACATCCGCCTGGCCATCGACATCGACCCGCAGAGTTTCTACTGACTGGCGCATGGCGAAGCTGGTCCTCATCCACAAGACCGACTCAATCTACGAGGACCGCCTCGACACTTTCTACGATTTCCCGCGCAGCTATCTGAAGGTCATGCAGTCGGGGATCGGCGACTGGATTATCTATTACGAACCAGTCAAGGCTGGCGCGCGCGGCTATTTCGCAGTCGCCCGGATCCAGGACATCATACCAAAGCCCGGCACCCCTGGCCGCTACCTTGCGCTGATCGAACCCGGGAGCTTTCTGCCATTCGACCGGGACGTGCCGCGGCTGATCGATGGCAGCCCACTCGAGGCAGCACTACGGGAACCGGACGGCAGTGCGAAAAAGGGCGGCGCGGTGCAACTGGCCGTCCGCCGTTTGAGCGACAAGGACTTCACGGCGATCGTCGATCGGGGGTTGCCGCAAGACCTCGAACAGATCGAGTCGGCCCGCTATGCGCATGTTCCTGCGGCGGCCGAGGGTGCCGACCCCTTCGCGCGACCGGTCATCGAACGCCTGACAAGTCGCCCGTATCGCGATGTCGCGTTCCGCCGGAAGGTGCGGGAGGCCTATGACTACCGGTGCGCCATGTCCGGGCTGCGGCTGCGCAATGGCGGCGGTCGGCCCGAGGTGCAGGCGGCGCATATCCGGCCGGTCGAGCACAAGGGCAGCGACTCCGTCCGCAACGGACTGGCGCTGTCCGGCACCCTGCACTGGATGTTCGACCGTGGGCTGATCTCGGTGGCCGAGGACTGCGAGACGATCCTTGTCTCCCGGAACAAGGTTCCATCCGAGGTTATCGACCGGCTGCTGCCGGCGAACGGCCGGCTGCTGCGACCGGCGGATCCCCGCAATGCGCCGCATCCCGAAAACCTGAAATGGCACCGCGAAACCATCTTCGGTCAGGCCGATCCCGGCGAGACGGCACCCTGGCACTGAACGCCAGCGCGCACCGGCCGTGTGCTGGCCCGCTTCCCAAGGTCCCGCAACAGGCGTAAGGGCTTGCGTCATGCGCACGATGCCCCTCTCCGAAGCCGCGTCCCTGCCGGTCTGGCGCCGGCCCATCGCCCTGCTGTTCCTGATGGCGATGGCGATGCCGGTGGCCTTCGCGACGTGGTCGGCCCTGCTCAACAACTGGGTGATCGAGGCGGCCAATTTCGACGGCGGCGATATCGGCCTGCTGCACACGGTGCGCGAGATCCCGGGATTCCTCGCCGTGGGCGTGCTGGCGGTGCTGCTGGTGATGCGCGAACAGGTGCTGGCGGTGGTGTCGCTCGGGCTTCTGGGGATCGCCACCGCGCTTACCGCGCAGTTCCCGTCGATGGCGGGGATCCTGACCATCACGCTCCTGTCGTCGATCGGGTTCCACTACTACGAGACGGTGAACCAGTCGCTGCAATTGCAGTGGATCGACAAGCTGCGCGCGCCGCAGATGCTCGGCTGGATCGTCGCCGCCGGGTCGGGCGCGACGCTGGTGGCCTATGTCCTGATCGTGCTGACCTGGGAGGCGCTGGGGCTGACCTACGCGCAGGTCTACTGGATCGCCGGCGGGTTCACCGCGCTGGTCGCGCTCTACTGCCACCTCGCCTATCCGCAGTTCGAGGCGCCCACCCCGCAGTCCAAGCGCATGGTCCTGCGCCGCCGCTACTGGCTCTACTACGCGCTGCAGTTCATGTCGGGCGCGCGGCGGCAGATCTTCGTGGTCTTCGCCGGGTTCATGATGGTCGAGAAGTTCGGCTGGGAGGTGCACCAGGTCACCGCGCTGTTCCTCATCAACCTGATCGCCAACATGGTCTTTGCGCCGCTGATCGGCCGGATGGTGCAGGTCTGGGGCGAGCGGCGGGCGCTGATCCTCGAATATGCCGGGCTGGTCTGCGTGTTCCTCGCCTATGGCGGGGTCTACTGGTTCGGCTGGGGCATGGCCGTGGCGGCGGCGCTCTACGTCCTCGACCACCTGTTCTTCGCGATGGCGCTGGCGCTCAAGACCTATTTCCAGAAGATCGCCGACCCGGCGGACATCGCCCCGACCGCCGCCGTGGCCTTCACCATCAACCACATCGCGGCGGTGTTCCTGCCGGTGGCGCTGGGGCTGCTCTGGCTGGTCTCTCCGGCGGCGGTGTTCGGGCTCGCCGCCGGGATGGCGGGGGTGTCGCTGACGTTGGCGCTGATGATCCCGCGCCACCCCGCGCCCGGTCACGAAACGGTGTTCGCGCGGCCCGTCGCCGCGCCTGCGGCATAGGCAGCGGGCGGTGGCCTGCTATATGTCTGCGGGACAAGCATGGAGGCCGCGATGTTCGGACTGTTGAACCCGAAGAAGATGGAGATGGTGGCCGAGGCCGAGGCGCTGCCCGGCCGGCCGGACCCGATCCCCACCGCGGAGACCCACCATGTCTTCGGCCGCCCCCTGACCCGCGCGGTGCCCGACGGCCATGCCGAGGCGCTGGTCGGCATGGGCTGTTTCTGGGGCGTGGAGCGGATGTTCTGGAAGCTGCCGGGCGTCTGGCTGACGATGGCCGGCTACGCCGGCGGCTACACCCCGAACCCGACCTACGAGGAGGTCTGCTCGGGCCGCACCGGACACAACGAGGTGGTCCGCATCGTGTACGACCCGGCGAAGCTGTCCTACGACGAGATCCTGCGCACCTTCTGGGAGGGCCACGACCCGACCCAGGGGATGCGGCAGGGCAACGACCGCGGCACCCAGTATCGCAGCGGGATCTACGTCTTCGACGCCGCCCAGCGGGCCGCCGCCGAGGCCAGCCGCGACGCGATGGCCCCGCGCCTGCGCGCCGCCGGGTTCGGCGCGATCACCACCGAGATCGTCGACGCGCCGCCGTTCTACTTCGCCGAGGACTACCACCAGCAGTACCTGTCGAAGAACCCGGCGGGCTATTGCGGGATCGGCGGAACCGGCGTGACCTGCCCGATCGGCACCGGGGCCTGAGCCGGGCGTGAGCGGGCGGCGGGTCCATCTCTTCGGGCCATCGGGCGCCGGCACCACGACGCTTGGCCGGGCGCTGGCCCAGACCCTCGCGATCCCGCATTTCGACACCGACGATTTCTACTGGGCCCCGACCCCCGAGCCGTTCTGCGTCAAGCGCCCGGTCGAGGAGAGATTGCGGCTGATGCAGGAGATGTTCCTGCCGCGCGCCGACTGGGTGCTCTCGGGGGCGCTGGAAAGCTGGGGCGGGCCCATCGTGCCGCGCTTCACCCTGGCGGTGCGCCTGACCCTCGATCCCGCCGCGCGCGAAGCCAGGCTGCGCGCGCGGGAGGAGCGGCGCGGCCCGCTGACCGAGGCCAAGCGCGGCTTTCTGTCCTGGGCCCGGGGCTACGAGGCGGGCATTCGCCCCGGCCGGTCCCTTTCGCGGCACCTCGCCTTCGCCGAAACGCTGGCCTGCCCGGTGCTGGTCCTCGACGGCGGGCGGCCGGTCGACGATCTGACGGCGGAGATCCTCGGGGCGCTGTGACCGGGCGCGACGTGTTGACCTTTGCCGCCGGAGCGGCCACAGGCGGGCTGCCATGACCACGTTCACCGCCCTCACCACGGTCCCGGGAGCCGATGCCGCCGCGGCGCTGGGCGCCGCCCTCGAAGACCTCGATCCGGCGCCGACCGGCGTGGGCGTGTTCGAACTCGAGGACGGATCGGGGCTGTGGGAAGTCGGCGGCTACTTCACCGAGGCCCCCGATCCCGTCGCGCTGGCGCTTCTGGCGGCGGCGCACGGGGCGCGGGATTTCGCGGTCTCCGAACTGCCCGAGGTGGACTGGGTCGCCCATGTCCGGCGCGAACTTGCGCCGGTCCGGGCCGGGCGGTTCCACGTCCACGGCAGCCACGACGCCGACAGCGTGCCGGACGGGGTCTGGCCGCTGCTGGTGGAGGCGGCGATGGCGTTCGGCACCGGCCATCACGGGACCACGCTGGGCTGTCTTCTCGCCTTCGACCGGCTGCTGGACGACGGGCTGGCCCCGGCCCGGGTGCTCGATCTCGGCTGCGGCACGGCGGTGCTGGCGATGGCGGCGGCGCGGGCCCTGCCGGGCGCGACGATCCTCGCCTCGGACATCGACCCGGTGGCGATCGAGGTGACCGAGGCCAACCTGGCCGCCAACGGCCTGAGCGGGCGGGTGGACGCGCTGGTCGCGGAGGGGCTCGACGCATCCGCGATCGCCGCCGCCGCGCCGTTCGACCTCGTGTTCGCCAACATCCTGATGGCGCCGCTGATCGACCTCGCGCCCGGCATCGCCGCGGCCACCGCGCCCGGCGGCCACGCGATCCTCTCGGGGCTGCTGACCGAGCAGGCCGACACCGTCGCTGCCACCTATGCGGGGGCCGGGTTCGCCGTGGAGGCCAGCGACACCCACGGCGACTGGGCGACGCTCACGCTGCGCCGTCTCTAGGGGCGCGGGCCGGGGCCAATCGCCCAAATATTGCCGGATTGTCGCGCTACGCAGGGCGGACGAGGTGGGGGCCTCGCACCGGAGGCTGTGATGACGCTGGATACCCGGGAATTCCAGAGGCGTGTCGCCCGGATCGAAAAGCACAAGCTCGCCATGGCGGAGCACGGCGCACGCAAGCGGGTCGGCAAGGACGGGCTGGTGGAATTCGTGCCCAAGGGCGGGCCGCTGCGGCTGCGGTTCCCGTGGCGGGCGCTGGTGCTGCTCGCCGTGTTCCTGTTCGCCGGGAAGGTCGGGATCTTCCGAGCCCTCGGCCCCGAGGCTTATTCGGCCAAGCTCGCGGGTCTCGAGCAGGGCACCCAGGTGGACCAGATCGGCGCCCGGATCATGCAGGTCGATCCGGCCACCCGGTGGGTGTCGGACCGGATCGACGCTGTCATGGGACAGATCCGGCCGGCGGTGACCGCCGCGCCGGAAGCGCAGGAAGAAGCGCCCGCCGAGGCCGCCTCGGGCTGACCCGGGGCGCGGCCGCTCAGCGGCGGCCGTCCAGCGCGTCGAGGTCGCTGCGGCTCAGCCCGATATCGTCAAGCTCGCGGTCGCTGAGCTTGCTCAGCGCCTTGTAGGTGGCGCGGTTGTCGGCCCAGGTGGCGACGGACCCGAAGGTATCGGCCCAGAACCGGGCGAAGAGCCCGGGACGGACGGTGCCGACGGGGCGGAAGGTGTCGAATGCGGCCATCGTGTCTCTCCTTTCGGAACTGGTGCCGCCGGAGGTCGCGCCGGCGGATGCATCTACGAATTGCCCGCAGATAGGGGGGCGGATCGGCCTCCGCCAGAGCTATTTTTGCATGTGTCCCCTGCTTTTTCTGCATAGCAGAAATCCGCCGTAACCGATTGGGAAAACGACGTTAACGGCTGGCCGAGTGTCGCGGATCGGCGCCGGAGCGACGGTTTCGAACTGCAGGCCCGCCGACCGGCCGCCGCGGCCCGGCCGCGGCCTGCGGCGGGCGGTCCGGTCCGGTGCCGCATCGGACTGCGCGTTGGACATCTGTTCCCGTTTTGTGCTAGCGATGGGCAAAACAACGCGAACGGGGCGGCAGATGCGGGTGTTGGGAATCGATCCGGGGCTGAGGTGCACCGGCTGGGGGGTGATCGCGCTCGACGGGGCGCGGCTGGCCCATGTCGCCCACGGCACCTGCACGTCGCACGCCTCCGACAGCCTCGCCACCCGCCTGCACCGGCTGCACGACCAGTTGACGGCGGTCCTTGCCGCGCACCGGCCCGAGGCGGCGGCGATCGAACAGACCTTCGTGAACCGGGACGGGGCGGGAACGCTGAAGCTGGGGCAGGCGCGGGGCGTGGCCCTGCTGGCGCTGGCGCAGGCCGGGCTCGACCCCGGCGAATACGCCCCCAATGCGGTCAAGAAGGCGGTGGTCGGCGTCGGCCACGCCGACAAGGCGCAGATCGCCCACATGGTCGCGGTGCAGCTGGCCGGGGTGCGCGCTGCCGGGCCCGACGCCGCCGATGCGCTGGCGGTGGCGATCTGCCATGCCCATCACCTGCAATCGGCCCGCGCCGTCGCGGTCCGGGCGAGGGCGGCGGGATGATCGGGCGGCTCCGGGGCACGCTGGTCGAGCGCGGCGCCGACCAGGTGGTGATCGACGTCGGCGGCGTGGGCTACGTCGTCACCGTGTCCGACCGGGTGCTGGCCGCCCTGCCGGGAGTGGGCGAAGCGGTGGCGCTGCATACCGAGCTTCTGGTCCGCGAGGACCTGCTGCAACTGTTCGGCTTCCTCACCGTGCAGGAGCGCGAGTGGCATCGCCTGCTGATGACCGTGCAGGGGATCGGCGCCAAGGCGTCGATGGCGATCCTCGGGGCGCTGGGCGGCGACGGCGTCGGCCGGGCCATCGCGCTGGGCGACTGGTCCGCGGTGGCCGCGGCCCGCGGCGTCGGGCCGAAGACCGCGCAGCGCGTGGTCCGCGAGTTGAAGGACAAGGCCCCGGCGGTGATGGCGATGGGCGCGGGTCCGGCCCCGGCCGCCGGGCGCGCCGCCGCGCCATCCGGGGCCGATCCCGACGCGGTGGTCGAACCCGCCGCGACGCCGCCGCACGCCGCCGGCGACAGCGCTGCCGAGGCCGAGGCGCTGTCGGCCCTGACAAACCTCGGTTACGCGCCGGGCGAGGCCGCCTCGGCCGTCGCCGCCGCCGCCGCGGATGCGCCCGGGGCCGATACCCCGGCGCTGATCCGCGCGGCGCTGCGCCTGCTGGCCCCGGCGGGATGACCCGCCCCGCGCCCCGTCCGGGCCCGTTGCCTGCACCGCGCCCATCGCACATGGTGCGCCGATGACCACCGACCCCGATCCGACCCTGCGCCCCGCCGCCCAGCCCGGCGAGGATGCGGACCGCGCCCTGCGCCCCGAGCGGCTGGACGACTTCATCGGCCAGGCGGAGGCGAAGGCCAACCTGCGCGTGTTCATCGAGAGCGCCCGCCGCCGGGCCGTGGCGATGGATCACACGCTGTTCCATGGCCCCCCCGGTCTCGGCAAGACGACGCTGGCGCAGATCTTGGCGCGGGAGCTGGGGGTGGGGTTCCGGATGACCTCGGGGCCGGTGCTGGCGAAGGCCGGCGATCTTGCCGCGATCCTGACCAATCTCGAAGCCCGCGATGTGCTGTTCATCGACGAGATCCACCGCCTGAACCCGGCGGTGGAGGAGGTGCTCTACCCGGCGCTGGAGGATTTCGAACTGGACCTCGTGATCGGCGAGGGGCCGGCGGCGCGTACGGTGCGGATCGAGTTGCAGCCGTTCACCCTGATCGGCGCCACGACACGGTTGGGCCTGCTGACCACGCCGCTGCGCGACCGCTTCGGGATCCCGACCCGGCTGACCTTCTACACCGAGGCCGAGTTGCACGAGATCGTCACCCGGGGGGCGCGGATGATGGGGGCTCCGGCGACGCCGGAGGGCGCGGCCGAGATCGCCCGCCGCGCGCGCGGCACGCCCCGCATCGCGGGCCGCCTGCTGCGCCGGGTCGTCGACTTCGCGGTGGTCGAGGGCGACGGCACCGTGACCCGCGAGATCGCCGACCGGGCGCTGACCCGGCTGGGCGTCGACGGGCTTGGCCTCGACGGCGCGGACCGGCGGTATCTGCGTTTGATCGCAGAGAGTTACGGCGGCGGGCCGGTGGGGGTGGAGACCCTTTCGGCGGCCCTGTCCGAGGCTCGCGACGCGATCGAGGAGGTGATCGAGCCCTACCTGCTGCAGCAGGGCCTGATCCAGCGCACGCCGCGCGGCCGGACCCTGACACGGGGCGCCTGGGCGCATCTCGGCCTGCCGCAGCCGGACACCCCCGGAGACCTTTTCGGACCCGCGAAATAGCCGATCGGTATCGCGTCGGTATTCCGTCGGTATCGCGCCGGTGCCGGGCCCGTTCCGCCGCCCCGATCGGGCCTGGCGGCGGCAGGCGGTGCACCCGGTCGGCCCCCGGAAACGGCCGGTCGGCATCACGTCGGTATCACGTCGGTATTCCGTCGGTGTCAGCGCGGTGTCCGGGCGGTGTCGGGGCGCTCCGGCGGGGTGAGACGACCGGTCGGTATCGCGTCGGTATCGCGTCGGTTTCACGACGGTGCAGCGGCCCGCGCCGTCTGCCCCGACCGCCGCGCAGTTCGCTCCCCGGAGGCCGCGATCGGTCGGCATCGGGATCGACTCGCGGACCGCTGCGCGGGGTGATAGGCGGAGGGCATGTTGGATGCGGATCAGGTCACCCGGCTGTTCACCCGGTCGGACGGCAGCTATCTCTGTGCTCGCTGGGGCCGGCCTGTGGTGCCGGTCGTGTTCGGGGTCGAGGAACGGACGCTCGAGACGCTGAAGGGCGCGGTCGAGGCGGTGTGCCAGCTGGCCGGGCACCCGATGTCCGAGACCGACCCCGACCTCGGGGCCAACCTGCTGATGTTCTTCTGCCGGGACTGGGACGAACTGCTGGGGGTGCCGAACCTCGACCGGCTGGTCGACGGGCTGCCCGAACTCGTCGCGCGGCTCAAGGCCGCCGGGGCGAACCAGTACCGGGTGTTCCGGTTCGACGGCGCCGGCGCGATCCGGGCCTGCTTTGCCTTCTTCCCGATGGACGACGAACTGGCGCAGGTCCCGGCCGAGACGCTGGCCCTGTCGAACGCGGTGCAGGTGATCCTGCTGTGGTCCGACAACGCATTCGTGGGCGCTTCGCCGCTGGCCATCGCCAAGGGTGTCGCGGTGCTGCGCCCCGACATCGCCGGGGTGATCCGCGCCGCCTACGACCCGGTGATGCCCGCCGCCGCGGACGATCCGTCCCACGCGCTGCGGCTGGCCGCCCGGATGGAGCCGCTGCAATGACCCACCGCCTTCCGGTCCGCGTCTACTACGAAGACACCGACATGGCCGGAATCGTCTATTACGCCAACTACCTGCGCTACATCGAGCGGGGCCGGTCGGAACTGGTCGAGGACCTGGGTCTCGACCAGCGCCGGATGCGGGACGAGGACGGCATCGTCTTTGCCGTGACCCGGGTGGAGGCGGATTATCTCGGGTCGGCGAGGCTCGACGACCGGCTGGAGGTCGTGACCGAGCACCGCGCCGAGGGGCCGGTGCGCTGGCGCTTCGACCAGGAGGTCCGGCGCGGCGACGTGGTGCTGTTCCGCGCCGTGGTCTGGGTGGTAGCGATGTCCACCGCCGGGCGCCCGGTGCGCCTGCCGGCGGCCCTGCGCAGCAAGCTGTCCGGAGGCTGATGGGTCCGCCTCCGGGACGCCGCCCGCCGCGGCCGCGCCCCGGGGTGCAGCCACGATCCGGACCGGAAATGGCCAGTTTCCTCGCGGTTCCCGCCGAACAAGCCGACCCGGACCGGACCGGGCCGGAGTTCGAGATCGATCCGGGGAACCCCTACGCGACCCGCGCGAGCCAGACGGGATCGGCAAGGAGGCCCATGCTTTCGTCAACGGGGTCGATTTCATCCCGTTCCTGGAGGTCAACCGCGACCCGATGCTGTGGGCGCATGTCGCCGCGTTCACCGAAACCAGCTACGAATCCGAATACGACGTGCTGGCATGGATCGTAAGCAGGGACGACTGCGAAGCGGCGATCGCGCGGGACATCTGGGCGCATCTGCACCCCGAGCCGTGGCAACTGCGGCCCGCGGGGGTTGGGCTGGGCGAGGACATCTCGAAACCCTGGTGCGCCCGCGTCCCGCGGCGGATCGCGGAGCGCAGCGCGGGCCGGGGGTTCCCGACGGGCCGGCTGGGCTCGGGGTTCCACCGGCACGAGGACCTGCTGGACCGGGCGCCATCGTTCCTGGAGTGGATCGGAGATCCGCGCATCGTGGTGCCGGGCAGGCTCCTGCAAATGCGGCTCCGGGGTCCGGAACTGGATCGGAGGGCCTGCATGGTCGATTTCGAGGGGCTGCACGGACGGCCGTCGGATTTCAACCTGCCCGAGGGCGCGGGCCGGTGAGGGACCAGCGATCCCTGCGAGCGTCCCGGGCCGCGCCCGGCGATCTTCGGGCGCGCCGCCGGTTCCGGACCCGTGCCGGGCTCGTCCCGCGCGGCTGACGACAGCGAAAGCCGCCATGCCCGCCGCCCATGACGGCCCGGTCAGCCCCCGGCCGGGCCCGGCCCCAGCACCTGTTTCAGAAGCGGGTTGGGGAACCGCCGGGCGATGGTGACGGCGCAGAATACCTCGGTGATCTCGTCCAGCCGGGCGAATTCCACCAGCCGCCCCGTGGCGAGTTCGTCCTGCACCACGATCGGCGGGATCACCGCTATGCCCGCGTCCGCGCGCGCCAGCAGCCGCAGCATCGCCATGTCGTCGGCCTCGGCAGCGATCCGGGGCACGAGGTCGAGCCGCTCGAACATCGCGTCGACCCCGGCGCGGATCGCGGTTTCCGGGGTCGGCAGGATCACCGGGTGGGCGCGGAGCAGGTCGGCCACGCCGGCCGGGCCGGGCAGGGCGCGCTCGGGCGTGCCGATCAGGCTGACCGGCTGTTCGTCCAGCCGCTGCACGAGGTA
>JBFKOW010000070.1:0-16629 GCA_041628615.1 Paracoccaceae bacterium
GCGGTCCAAGCTGGCCTGGGCCGACCGGATCGAGGACATGGCCGCGGCGCTGTTCGAGGCCGGCGCGGCCAGGGCCGGGGACTGAGCCCGGCCGCCTCGCGCCGCCGGGGCGGGACGGTTCAGCCGCCGATCCGGGTGAGCAGCGCCAGCACGTCGGAGCGGTGCACCAGCCCGACCACGGCCGTGCCGTCGAGCACCGGGAACACCCGGTGCGGATGCTCGAGGAACATCTCGGCCACCCGGATCACGTCGTCGGCGCGGTCGACGCAGATCGCGCCCCGCGTCATGTGATCCGCGACGCAGCCCTTCCATTCGCGGTAGTAGCTGGCGTGCAGGGCGGGCCGGAAACAGTCCTTCTGGGTGAGGATCCCGACCAGCGCGCCGTCCGGGCCGGTGACCGGAGCCGCCGCTGCCCGCGCCTCGACCAGCAGCGCCACCGCCCGGCGGATCGGGGTCTCGGGGGCCAGCGACGGCACGTCGCGGCGCATGACGGTATCGATCCGGTAGGCAGTCATGGCCGGTCCGCCGTCGCGTGGTCCGCCGCCCGGCGCAGCGGGCAGTCGGCGCAGCGGTCGTGGGGCAGCCGGTCCGCAGCGCCGCAGCTCGTCCGCGCCGGCCCGCGCCCGAGCATCAGCCCGAGGCCCAGCCCGGCGGCGGCCAGCGCGACGATCGGTATGGCGAACAGGACTTCCATCAGCGCCCCCGGCCCATCATAGCACCGCGTCCGTCATCGCGCCGGTCAGAACCGGGCGAGGCGCCGCCGCGCCGCCATCGACAAGAAACAGCGCGGCGATCCTCCGGCGCCGGGCCAGCGCCGGACCCGCACCGGCTCCGGCGGCGAACAGCGCGGTGGCCCAGCCGTCGGCGGTCATCGCGTCCGCCGCCAGCACCGTCACCGACAGGAGCCCGCCATCGGCCGGCGCCCCGGTCGCGGGGTCGATGATGTGGCCGTAGGTCCGGCCGCCGAGCCGGTAGCTCTGCGCGCGGACCCCGGAGGTGGCGACGGCCTGCCCGGGCTCGAGCCGCAGCACCGCCGCCGGGGCCTGCAGCGGGTGCGGCGACTCGACCGCCACCTGCCAGGCCCGCCCGGACGGGTGCCGCCCCAGCGCCCGCAACTCGCCGCCGATGTCGAGCAGCAGCCCGTCGTGCCCCGCCGTGGCGGCCAGCGCCGCCGCGCGGTCGAGCGCCCGCCCCTTGGCGATGCCGCAGAGATCGAGGGTCACGCCGTCGCGGGCCTTGCCGATCCGGCCGCCCCCGGCGCGAAGCCCGCTCCAGTCGGGCCGCGCCGCGCCTGCGATCGGACCGAACCCCCAGCGCGCCACCAGCGGCCCCACGGTCGGGTCGAAGGCGCCGCCGCTGTCCCGCGCGAGCGCAAGGGCGGCGGCGGTCACCGCCAGCATCTCGTCCCCCGCCGGGTGGTCGCCGGCCGGCGCGGCGTTGAACCGGCTGAGCGCGCTGTCGGGCCGCCAGGGCGACATCTCGCGGTCGATCCCGGCAAAGAGCGCGTCGAGCCCCGGGCGGAGCCGGTCGAGCCCCGCCCCCGCCGGTCCGTCCACGCGCCAGCCGGTGCCGAAGGCGCGCCCCTCGATCGCGCTCCCGGCCGCGGCCCGGCCGATGCCGGGCCAGAGCAGCGCCGCGCCGGCGAGGCCCAGAAAGCGGCGGCGCGAGGGAACGGTGGTGATCGCGTCCATGTCTCAGGCTCCGAAATCGTCATAGAAGATGGACCGGGGATCGACGCCCAGCCGGTCGAGGGTCGCCAGCACCGCCGAGATCATCACCGGCGGGCCGCAGAGATAGTATTCGCAGTCCTCGGGGGCCGGATGGGCGGCCATCTCGGCGCGCAGGATCTCGTGGATGAAGCCGGTCGCGCCGGTCCAGCGGTCGCCCGGCGCCGGGTCCGACAGCGCCGGGGTCCAGCTGAAACCCGGATGCGCGGCGGCCAGCGCCTCGAACTCCTCGGCATAGAACAGGTCGGCCGCCGACCGCGCGCCGTAGAAATACCGGATCCGGCGATCGGTGCCGCGGCCCAGTTCCTGGTGGATCATCGCCCGCAGCGGCGCCATTCCGACGCCGCCACCGATATAGACCATCTCGCGGCCGGTGGGCTGGACGTGGAATTCGCCGAAGGGGCCGGACGCGGTGACCGTATCGCCCGGCTTCAGCGAGAACAGCCAGGACGAGACGATGCCCGGCGGCACCTCGGCCTCGCGCCCGGCGGGGGGCACCGCGAGGCGGATGTTGAACACCGCCTGCCCGGCATCCTCGGGGCGGCTGGCCAGCGAATAGGCGCGGGTGACCTCGGTCTCGGAGGCGACCCGCAGCGCCGACCAGCCGGCGATCTGCCAGGCCTCGCGGAACTCGGGCGGCAGGTCGAGGCGGGCGAAGTCGAGCCGGAAGGGCGGCGCGGTGAGTTGCATGAAATCGCCGGCCCGGAACCCGCCCTGCCGGTCCGGCGGCAGGTCGAGCACGATCTCGCGGATCAGCGGCGCGAGCATCCGGGTCGAGGCGACGGTGCAGGCGAAGCCCGCCCCGGCGCTGAGGATGTCGTCGGGGACCCGGACGGCGCAGTCGCCGCGCAGGCTGGTCTGGCAGGCCAGCCGCAGGTGCGCCCGGCGGTCCCGCGGCGACAGCACGCCGCGTTCGGTGGCCTGCGGCTCGCCCGCCCCGGCCCCGGTCACGGTGACCCGGCACAGCCCGCAGGTCCCCGACCCGCCGCAGGCCGCCGGAATCCGGATCCCTGCGCCGTGAAGCACGCCGAGCAGCCTGTCGCCGCGCCGCGCCACCAGATGCATGGCGTCGTTCACCGTCACGTCGAGCCCGACATCGGGGATCAGCCGCCGCCGCGCCGCCGTCAGCCCGATGGCGAGGCCGACCACCAGAGCGACGATGATCGCGCTGCCGAGGAGGATCTCGGTCATGACCCGGCCGCCATCTGCGCGAAGGCCGCGAAGCCCAGCGACATCAGGCCGGCCAGCACGAAGGCGATGCCCAGCCCGCGCAGCCCCGCCGGCAGGTCGGCATAGGCCAGCCGGGACCGGATCGCGCTCAGCATCATCACCGCCACCGCGAAGCCGAGCCCGCTGCCCGCCCCGAAGACCGCCGACTCGGCGAGGGTGTAGCTCCGCTCGACCATGAACAGGCTGCCGGCGAGGATCGCGCATTGCACGGTGAGCAGCGGCAGGAACACCCCGAAGGCGGCATGGATCGCCGGGAAGAACCGGTCGAGCAGCATCTCGAGCAGTTGCACCGTCGCCGCGATCACCCCGATGAAGGCGATCAGCGACAGGTAGGACAGGTCGAGCGCGGGAAGCCCCGCCCAGGCCCAGGCCCCGGGCGCGAGCAGCCCGGCATGGATCAGGTGGTTGAGCGGCACGGTCACCGTCAGCACCCCGATCATCGCGACCCCGAGCCCCATCGCCGCCTCCGGCCGCTTCGACAGGGCGAGGAAGGTGCACAGCCCGAGGAACAGGGTCAGCGGCATGTTGTCGACGAAGGCCGCGCGCAGGAACAGGGACCAAAGCTCGGTCATTCGGCGGGCTCCGCGCGCGCAGGCGGCGTGTGATCGGGCGCCTCGGCCTGCTCGGTCCGGACCGACCGCACCGCCCAGACCAGCCCGCCCAGCAGGAAGAACCCGGACGGCGCCAGCAGCATCAGGGTCAGCGGCGTGAACCAGCCGCCCGCCTCGGCCAGCGGCAGGACCTGGATGCCGAACAGCTGTCCCTTGCCGAACAGCTCGCGCAGGCCGCCGATCACCATCAGCACCAGCGAATAGCCCAGCCCGTTGCCGAAGGCGTCCACCATCGCCGGGACCGGCGGGTGGTGGCGGGCATAGGCCTCGGTGCGGCCCAGCACGAGGCAGTTGGTGGTGATGAGCCCGACGAACACCGACAGGGCGCGGCTGATCTCGGCGAAATAGGCCTGCAGCACCTGGTCGATGACGATGACCAGCGAGGCGACGATGACGATCTGCACGATCAGCCGGATGGTGTCGGGGATGTGCCGCCGGATCGTGGCGATGATCCCGGCGGCGAGGGTCAGCACCACGGTCAGCGACACCGCCATGGTCAGCGCGGTGGCCAGCGAGGTGGTCACCGCCAGCGCCGAGCAGATGCCGAGGATCTGCAGCGTCACCGGGTTCTGCCGGATCAGCGGGTCGGTCAGGGTGGCCCAGGTCTCGCTGCGTCCCGGCATCGGCTAGAACTCCCCCCGCCCGATCGCTTCGATCAGCGGGCCGTAGCCGTCGGGCCCGAGCCAGAACCGCACCATCCCGGTCACCCCGCGCCCGGTGCGGGTGGCGCCGGTGATGCCGTCGACCTCGTGCACGCCGGACGCCGGCCCGCGGGCGACGCGGAACCGGACCTCGCCGGCCTCGTCGCGCACCAGGGTGCCCGGGAAACTGGCCTGCCAGGACCGCTCCGCGATCCGGCCGCCGAGGCCCGGGGTCTCGGAATGGCCGGTCACCGCGATCCCGGCGATGGTGTTCATGTCGCCACGCAGCGCGAGGATGGCGTCGATCCGGCCGCCATAGCCCTGACCGGTCACCGGCAGCAGGGCGAGCGACACGGTCTCGCCGTCGCGCAGCAGGAACACCTGCACGAAATCCGGCCGGTGGCCGAGCCCGGCGAGGTCGGCGCCGGGATCGAGCGCGGTCCAGTTCGCCGGGTCCGCCAGCGCGGCATCGAGCGTTGCGGGCGTGATCCCCTCGGCGGCCCGGCCCCGGTCGAGGTCGATCACCACGGTGGACAGGGTTCCGCCGGACTGCTCCAGCAGTGCCGCCATGCCCGGGATCCCGGCCACCAGGTCAGCGATCCGGGCCTGTTCCTCGGCAGCCCGGTTGGCGGCCTGGATCGGCCGCAGCAGCACCGTGGCCCCGCTCACCAGCGCGGCGCAGACCGCCGAGACGAGGAAGGCCATCACCAGGGTCTTGGTCCGGCTCTCGTTCGGCAGCGCGAGGAATCGGCGCCAGGGGTTGCGCTCAGGTCCGGCCATGACGCCTCCTGCGCTGGGCGATCCAGAGGGACAGCGCCGCCTCGTCGAGCAGCGGTGCGGCGAGGGAAGTGAGCAGCGCGGCGGCGACCGCGGCCTGAACCGGCGCGGCGCCGGCCCAGTGGGTGGCGAAGAGCGCGACGAGCCCGGCATAGAGCAGGCCGTTGGCCCAGCGGCCGGGTCCGGTGGTGGCGCTGGTCACCGGGTCGGCGACCAGCAGCACGAGCACGATGCCCGCCGCCGGCCAGACCGCCTCGGGCAGGAGCCCGGCGGACGCCGCCGCCACCGCTCCGGCCAGAGCGCCCAGAAGCACCCCCGCCGGCATCGCCCCCGTCGCCAGGCCGATCGCCGCGGCCGGGATCGCCGCCCAGGCCACCGGCGCATCGAACCCCGGCCAGCCGAAGCCGGGAAACCCGAAACCGAGGAAGGACAGCGCGATCGTCGCCGGGTTCACCACGTTGCGGCCCCAGCCGCCGAACACCAGTTCGCCCATCACCGCGCCGAAGCTGATCCCCAGCACCAGCCGCGGCACGCCCAGCCCTTCGGGCGCGAGCATCGCCACCGCCAGCGCGGTCGCGGCGGCGGCCAGCGACGGCGGCTGCGCGCGGGCCAGCATGAAGACCAGATGCCAGCCGCCGATCACCAGCGCCGCCAGCCCGAGCCGGGCCACCGCCTCGGCGCCGCCGAACCAGATCCAGAACACCGCCAGCGGCAGGTAGGCGGCGAGCAGCATCAGCGCCACGGTCTCGCGGTCCCAGAGCCCCCGGGTCATGCCGCCAGCTCCGTGCGGATCCGTTCGAGCATCCCGCGCAGGAGCCCGGCCAGCCCGGCCCCGCCGCCAAGTACGTAATCCGCCAGCGCCACGTCCTCCTCGAGCAGCGACAGCGCGCCGAGCTTCATCGCGGTCTCGTCGTCGCCGGCACTCAGCGCGCGCAGGAACGCGGCGGCGGGCAGAGTCCCGCCGAAGGCCTGGGTCAGCGCCGGGGTGGGGATCACCGGGCGCGGCCGGGCCGAGCGGGTCAGCGCCGAGACGAGCCAGTGCGGCCGCGGCGCCGGGCCGGGCCGGTCGAGCGCCGTGACCTGCCGGTCGCGCGGCCCCAGCCACTGCGCCGGGTGGCCGTCGAGCGCCGAGCCCGACCAGACCTCGTGCGCCCCCGGCGCGACGTGGCGGCGGGTGAGCGCCCGAAGGTCGGCCCCGGCCCGGGTCCGCAGCAGGCGGCCTTCGCGGAGGGCCGGACCCGCGACCCGGACCAGCCGGGTCTGCGGCAGGATCCCGGTCTCCAGCAGCCCGCCCAACGCGGCGACATCCTCGGCGTGGAGGTCCCAGACCGGCGCGTCGATCCCGGCCGGGCAGAGCCCGTGGATCCGGATCCCGGCAAGCCCCTGGGGATGGCGCGGACCGCAGGTGACGACACGGACCTTGCCCCCCGCGATGACGCGCCCGGCCAGCGGCGGCCCTGCGGCCTGGCACAGGAACACCGGCCCCTCTGTCAGCAGGCCGAGCGCGGCGAGGCCGCGCGCGAAGTCGTCCTCGCGACCTGCGAGGGCGGCCCGGGGGTCGGGGGCATGGGGGCGGGTGTCGGCGGCCATCACGACGATGGCGGCGGGGACCTCGGCCGGCGGCGGCATGCCGCCGAAGGGCCGCCGCCGCAGCCACGGCCAGACCCCGGCGGCCTGCATCAGCCGCCGCACCCCCTCGGCCGACCCGGCGGCGGCGGTGTCGTGGGCCGCCGCGTCGCCCGCCGACTCGCGGAAGATCACGATCTCGGACAGCCGGCGCCCCGGCAGCAGCGCGATCCGCCCCACCCGGCCCGCCATCGGCGCCACCAGCCGGATGTCCGGCGCGTCGCGCAGGCAGGCGACGGCGGCGCCGCAGGCGACGAGCGCCCCTTCCTCGACCAGCGGCGTCACCCGCGGTCCCGGACCCGGCGACGGCCGGATCCCGGCCTCCTCGGTGATGACCTCACCGGCCTCGGCCGGACCGGCCGGGGGCGACGGGAACGGCAGCGTGAGCCCCGTATTGAAACCCGCGGTGAGCATGGCCCCATCCCCTATCCGATAACGGCCCGAACCGATTTGACCTCGCTCAAGTCGGGCCCGCCGAAGGCATGATAGCATCGCCGCAGTCCGTCACCGCGAGCCAGTGCAGGGAGTTGACCGCGTGCGCATGTCCAGGAGAAGTCCCGCCCCGTATTTCGTCCTCGCCCTCGCCGCCGGGATCTGGTCGGCCGCCGGGCCCACAATCGGCCAGGAAGCCGCCACCGGCGAAGCCGCGACGGCGGAGGAGGAACCGGTTCCCTTCGCGCTGCCCGAATCCGGTCCCTTCACCCCGGCCGAGATCAAGATCGACAACGACAAGGCGATCTCGGACTGGTTCCGGTCGGCCCATGCCGATGCCGCCGCCGAGGCGTTCCGCCACTGGGACGAGGACGAGGAGATCCGCCCGGCCTGCGCCAAGTGCCATTCCGGCGAAGGGTTCCGGGCGTTCCACGGGCTCGACGGGTCCGAACGGGGCGTGGTCGAGGGACCGATCGACACCGGCGGCGTGGTCGATTGCGGCACCTGCCACCATCCGGGCCTGTCCGAGATCACCGAGATCCGGTTCCCCAGCGGCCTGATGCACCCGGTGCAGGGGGTCGAGGCGTCCTGCATGACCTGCCACCAGGGCCGCACCGCCGGAACCGACGTGGCCGCGGCGACCGAGGGGATGGAGGCCGACACGCCGAACGCGGAACTGCGCTTCATCAACCCGCACTACGCCACCGCCGCCGCCACCTGGCTCGGCGGCTACGGCGGCGCCGGGTATCACTACGAGGGGCGCGACTACTCGGGCCGGTTCTTCCACGCCCGCCCGGTGTCGAGCTGCAATTCCTGCCACGAGCCGCACACGCTCGAGATCGAGTTCGAACCCTGCACGACCTGCCACCAGGCCGAGACCCCGCAGGACATCCGGCTGACCCGGCAGAGCTATGACGGCAGCGGCGACACCTCGGTCGGGATCCGGTCGGACATCCGGTCGAACGCGGCGCTGCTGCTCGACATGATCGAGAGCTATGCCGACACCGTGGCCGGCGCGCCGCTGGTCTACGACGGGACCCGCTATCCCTACTTCTTCGCCGACGCCAACGGCGACGGGGTCATCGACGAGGCCGAGGGCCGGGCGGTGGCCTACAACTCGTGGACGCCGCGCAGCCTGCGCACCGCCTACAACTGGAAGCTGGTGACCGCGGATCCGGGCAACTACGCGCACAACCCCTACTACATCCTCGAACTGCTCTACGATTCCATCGAGGACCTGAGCGCGCCGCTCGGGACCGACATCGACGACCTCGACCTGCTGCGCTAGGGCCCACGTGGGATGGACCAGGCGCTGCTGCTGACCACGCTCGGCGTGCTGTTCCTCGGCGGGCTGGCGGCCGACCGGGTCGGGCACCTGACCCGGCTGCCGCGGGTCACGATGCTGCTGCTTCTCGGGCTGCTGGTGGGCGAATCGGGACTCGGCCTGCTGCCAGACGCCGCGAACGCCCTCTTCGAGCCGGTCTCGGTGGTGGCGCTGACCATGGTCGCCTTCCTGCTGGGCGGCGACCTGACCCGCTCCAACCTGGCCCGGCACGGACGGGCGATCTTCGCGATCTCGCTGTCGGTGGTGGCCGGAACCACGGTGATCGTCGGGGTGGGTCTGACGCTGATCGGGCTCGACCCGGGGCTGGCGCTGATCCTCGGGGCGATCGCCACCGCCACGGCGCCGGCGGCCATCGCCGACGTGATCCACGAATCGGGCATCCGCAACGGCTTTACCGAGACGCTTAGCGGCATCGTCGCCATCGACGACGTGTGGGGGCTGATGGTGTTCAGCCTCTGCCTCGCGCTGGTGCAGCAGACCAACGGCTGGTCCGGGCCGCTGATCGGCGCAACCCACGACATCGGCGGGGCGATCCTGCTCGGGCTCGTGCTCGGGGTGCCGGCGGCCTACCTCACCGGCCGGCTGAAACCGGGCGAGCCGCTGCAGAGCGAGGCGATCGGGCTGGTGTTCCTGACCGCCGGGCTGTCGATCTGGCTCGGGGTCTCGTTCCTCGTCGCCGGGATGACCGCCGGCACCGTGGTGGCCAACCTCGCCCGCCACCACGCCTACGCCTTCAAGGAAATCGAGGATATCGAGTGGCCCTTCATGCTGCTGTTCTTCCTGCTGGCCGGAGCCTCGCTCGACCTCGACGCGCTGTGGTCGCTGGGCTGGGTCAGCATCGTCTATGTCGGGCTGCGGGTGGTGTCGCGGCTGATCAGCGGCGAGGTCGGCGAACGGATCGGCCGGGTCCCGGCGGCGGAGCGGCACGCCTACGGCCCCGCCCTGCTGCCGCAAGCCGGGGTCGCCGTGGGCATGGCGCTCGTCGCCGCCGAGGCGATGCCCGACCGGGCCGCCACGATCATGACCCTGACCATCGCCGCCACCGTGTTCTTCGAGATCGTCGGCCCGCCCTGCACCCTGGCCGCCCTGCGCCGGGTCAAGGCCGACCCGCCGGCCGAGCCCTGACCGACGGCCGTTGCGTGCGCGGAGCGGCTCTGGTCTCATGATCCGGGACGGAGGGGCGGCATGAAATCGCGGACCCGGGTCGTGGTGATCGGCGGCGGCATCGCCGGCTGCTCCACGCTCTACCATCTGACCGAGGAAGGCTGGACCGACGTGGTCCTGCTCGAACGCGACGAACTGACCTCGGGCACGACCTGGCATTCGGCGGCGCAGGTGACGAATTTCGGCACCTCGCAGACGATGATCGGGCTCAAGAGCCGGTCCATCGCGCTCTACCGCGAACTGGCCGCCGACCCCGACTACCCGGTCACCTACCACTACGGCGACGGCGGCATCCGGCTGGCCAATACCGCGGCGCGGATGGAGGGCTACCGCCACTTCGCCTCGATGGCGCGCGGCATGGGGGTCGAATTCGAGGTGATCGACGCCGCCGAATGCGGCCGCCGGCACCCGCTGATCGACACCGGCAACCTGCTGGGCGGGCTCTGGGACCCGCACGACGGCGATATCGACCCCGCCCAGCTGTGCCAGGCGCTGGCCCGCCGCGCCCGCCGGGCCGGGGCCGAGATCTACCGGCACACGCCCGTCACCGGCCTGACCCGGCGCGCCGACGACACCTGGACCGTGCAGACCGGGCGGGGCGACATCAACTGCGACATCGTGGTGAACGCCGCCGGCTACCGGGTGAACGAGGTCGCGGCGATGATGGGCGTGCGGCACCCGGTGGCGTCGATGGAGCATCAGTATCTCGTCACCGGGGAGATCCCCGCGATCCGCGACGCCGGGCGCCGGATGCCGCTGCTGCGCTGCCCGATCGCGGATTTCTACTGCCGGCAGGAGGGCAACGGGCTGCTCGTCGGCTTCTACGAGCAGGATTGCCGGACCTGGGGACTCGACGGCATCGACCCGCATTTCAGCAACGCGCTCTGCCCCGACAATCTCGACCGGGTGGCGGAGGTGTTCGACGGCGCCGTCGCCCGGCTGCCGGCGCTGGCCGAGGCGGGGATCCGGCGGGTGATCAACGGGCCGATCACCTACACCATCGACGGCGCGCCGCTGGTCGGCCCGGTGCCGGGGCTGCGCAACGCCTTCTGCATCGTCGGGCTGCGCGCGGGCCTTGGCGAGGGTGGCGGCCACGGCTGGCTGCTGGCGCAGCAGATCGTCCACGGCGAGGCCTGCTACGACACCTGGGTGATCGACCCGCGCCGGTTCGGGCCCCACGCGACGGTGGAACTGACCGCGCAGAAGGCGATCGAGGATTACCGCAACGAATTCCGTTTCCACTTCCCGCATGAACACCGCCCTGCCGGGCGGCCCGCCCGCGTCACGCCGCTGACCCCGGTCCTGGCCGCCGAGGGGGCCGCCTTCACGGTGGTCGACGGCTGGGAACGGCTCGACTACCTGAAACCCGCGCCGGACTTCGATCCCGGGCTCGGCTTCGGCTTCGACGGCGCCACCGTCCTCGTCGCGGAAGAGGTCCGGGCGCTGTCGGCGGGCGTCGGCCTGACCGAGGTGAACGGCTTCACCCGGATCGAGATCACCGGCGCGGACCGGCACGCCTTTCTCGACCGGCTGGTCTGCGGCCGGGTGCCGCGGGCCGCGGGGCGGGTCGGGCTGGCCTACCTGCTGACCGCCGACGGCATGCTGAAATCCGAGGCGACGCTGGCCAACCTGCCGGAATCGGACCGCGGCCCGGCGCGGCTCTGGTACGGCGCGGCGGCGGCGGCGGCGCGGCACGACATGGACTGGCTCCGGGCGCACCTGCGACCGGGAGAGGAGGTGCGCCTGCGCGACCTCACCGAAAGCCGGACAATGCTGGTTCTGGCGGGACCGAAGGCGCGCGCGGTGCTGTCGGCCTGCGCGCGGGGCCACTGGTCCGCGGCCGCCTTGCCGTGGCTCTCGGTCCGCGAATGCACGCTCGGGATCGTCCCCGCGACGGTAATGGCGGTCAGTTTCTCCGGTGAACTCGCCTACGAGATCCATGTGCCCACCCCGAACCTGCTGGCCGCGTGGGAGACGCTGCGCGCCGCCGGAGCGGAGCATGGCCTGACCCTGTTCGGCGCCCGCGCCGTCGAGTCGATGCGGATCGAGAAGAGCTTCGCCCACTGGAAGGCCGAACTCCTGACCGAATTCGACCCCTACGAGACCGGGCTCGGCCGATTCGTGACCCCGGACAAATCGGATTTCGTCGGCCGCGACGCGCTGGCCCGGCGGCGGGCGGCCGGGCCGCGCCGGCGGCTGGTGACCCTGCGGATCGACACCGATCACGGCCCCGCCCCGCGCGGGGCGTCGCTGATGGACGGCGACGAGGTGGTGGGGACCGTGACCTCGGGTGACCGGGGGCACCGGACCGGGCTCAACCTCGCGCTCGCCTTCGTCGCGCCGGCGCTGGCGGCGCCGGGGCAGCGCCTGAGCCTCGACCTGTGCGGCGCTGAGACAGCCGCGACCGTCATCCCGCCGAGCCCCTACGATCCGGGCTTCACCCTGCCGCGGTCCTAGGCGCCGCCGCAGCGATCCGCGCGGCGCGATCCGGCGGTCTGGGCATGGCGGGCCGGACGTGATTTTCTTTGCGGGTCGCAAAACCTCAGCGGGGAGCCGGATGCAGATCAGGACCATCACCTACGGGGTCGCCCTCGCGGTCATGCTGGGCTGGCTGATGTGGGTCGGCAAGCCGGTCCTGCTGCCGATCATCGCCGCGCTGATCTCGGTCTACGTGCTCTCGACCGCTGCGAACTGGATGGAACGGCTGCCCCTGGTCGGCCGGCTTCCGGGCTGGGTCCGGCGCTCCATCGTGCTGGTGGCCTTCGCGGCCGGGGTGGTCCTGCTCTTCGTGCTCGTCATCAACAACCTCGCCCAGGTCGCGACGGCGATGATCCGCTACGAGGCGAATCTCGACGCGCTGGCCACGCGGT
This sequence comes from Paracoccaceae bacterium, assembly GCA_041628615.1. Taxonomy (GTDB): domain Bacteria; phylum Pseudomonadota; class Alphaproteobacteria; order Rhodobacterales; family Rhodobacteraceae; genus JAMWZF01. The sequence goes on from JBFKOW010000070.1 coordinate 12,424, forward strand.
TCGCCAGCCTCGCCGGGATCGAGGACGAGCCGACCTGGGAGAACCTGCGCCGCGCCACCCTCGACCAGATCGACTTCGGCGCCTGGGTCGCCCCGGCGCTGTCCTCCCTGCGCGGTTTCGGAACCCTGCTGTTCCTGACCGTGCTCTACGCCGCCTTCTTCATGGCCGAACGCGGCGTGCTCGCGCGCAAGCTGGTGATCGCGCTGGGCGACGCCGGCTCCGGGGAGCGGACCCTCGACCTGCTGCGGACGATCAACGAACGGATCGGCGGGTACCTGTCGGTCAAGACCGTGGTGAACGTCATCCTCGGGGGGATCTCGTTCGCGATCATGCTGGTTCTCGGGCTCGAATTCGCGCTGTTCTGGGCGGTCCTGATCGCGTTCCTGAACTACGTGCCCTACCTCGGGTCGCTGATCGGAGTGCTGCTGCCGACCCTGCTCAGCCTTGCGCAGTTCGGCACGATCGGGATGGCGGCGATCACCTTCGCGCTGCTGACCGCGGCGCAGCTGTTCGTCGGGGCCTACCTGGAGCCGCGGATGATGGGCCGGGCGTTCAACCTGAGCCCCTTCGCGGTGCTGCTCGCGCTGGCGTTCTGGTCGACGCTCTGGGGCCTCCCCGGGGCGGTGCTGGCGGTGCCGATGACCGCGAGCCTCGTGCTCGTTCTGGCGGCCTTCCCGGCCACCCGCTCGGCGGCGGTCATGCTGTCGGCCAGCGGCCGGGTCTGACGCCGTGGAACCCGCCGGTCAGACGCAGGCGGGCGGCGGCCCGTCGCGCCGTTCCTGCGCGACCAGTGCCGCGAGGACCGACGCGGGCACGGTGCCGATCACCACGGTTCGCCCGACCACCAGCGACGGGGTGCCGTAGAACCTGAACTGCCGGGCGACGGCCTCGGTGATCCGCAGCCGCGCGGCGACCTCCGGACCCTCCATGTCGGCCAGCAGCCGGTCGGGATCGACGCCGATATCCGCCGCGACCTCGGCGATGTAGCGCGGGCCGGGCACGAAGGAGGTGCGCATCAGCCGCCGCTGGAAGGCGGCATAGGCCCCCTGCATGTCGGCCGCCAGCGCGGCGCGCGCGGCGATCCGGGAGGCCGGTCCGAGTCGCGGCCATTCGTGCCAGGTCATCCGCACGCCGCCCGCGGACCTCTCCTCCAGCGTGGCGAGCCGGTCGGTCAGGACCCGGCAATAGGGGCAGTTGTAGTCCGAGAACACGGCGATCGGCACGACGCCCGGCGGCGGCGCAGCCCCGAACAGGGCGCTGCAGAGATCGTCGGGCGGCGGCGCGGGCGGCTCTGAGGGCCGGGTGTCGCCGGGTGCTTCGAGGCCGATGAACGGGCTGGGCAGGCCGCTCGTCGCGCCGCCCGGCCCGTTCGCGATCCGGCGGAAGCCCGGCGGGTCGGCCAGCGGTTCGAACTCGAAGCGACCGACGAGAAGCGGCGCCACGACCGGTCTCAGCCACCACGCCCCGAGCCCGGCGGCTGCTGCCGCGAGGAGCACGGTCCGCCGCCGCAACCCGCCACCAGTCCGGGACAGATCGCCGGTCATCGGAGCGCCTCGTCCTGTTCCGTGACACGGGCCTGATGGGCACGGGCGCGGTCCGGCCAGCGGGTCTTGATCCATTCCAGAACGTCGCGCAGCTCGTCCTCGGAATAGCTGTCGGCGAAGCCGGGCATGTTGCTCTGGTAGCCGTTCCCGACAACCGCGGCGGTGCCGCGCAGGGTGATGTCGAGCAGGATCCGGTCGGGATGGTGCCAGGTATGGCCGGTGCCGTCATGGGGCGGCGCGGGCAGGCGGCCGTCCGGCCCGGGACTCCGCCAGTCCGGCTGGCCTTCCAGGTTCGCACCGTGGCAGGCCGCGCAGGCCTCGGCATAGATCGCCGCGCCGCGGGCAAGGTCGGGCGCATAGCCCCCGGCCGGGGCGGACCGCCAGTCCGCGCCCCCGGCCCACCAGCCGATCCCGGCGGCGCCCGCCACCGCGGCGGCGACAAGGACCGTGCGGCGGCTCACAGCCGCACCCGCCGGAGCCGCAACGCATTGCCGATCACCGAAACCGAGGACAGGCTCATCGCCAGCGCCGCGATCATCGGCGACAGCAGCACCCCGAAGAACGGGAACAGGATCCCGGCGGCCACCGGCACCCCGGCGCTGTTGTAGACGAAGGCGAAGAACAGGTTCTCGCGGATGTTCCGCATCGTCGCCCGGGCCAGAACCCGGGCCCGGACGATGCCCCGCAGGTCGCCCTTCACCAGCGTGATGCCGGCGCTTTCGACCGCGACGTCGGCGCCGGTGCCCATGGCGATTCCGACATCGGCGGCGGCCAGCGCGGGCGCGTCGTTGACCCCGTCCCCGGCCATCGCCACGGACAGGCCGCTGGCCTTCATCCCGGCGATCAGGTCCGCCTTGCCCTCGGGAGAGACGCCGGCGCGCACCTCGTCGATGCCAAGCTCGCGCGCCACGGCATCCGCGGTGCGCTGGCTGTCCCCCGTCGCCATGACGATGCGCAGGCCGGCGGCGTGCAGGTCGCGGATCGCGCGGCCGGTCGTCTCCTTGATCCGGTCCTGCACCGCGACGATCCCGGCAAGGTCGCCATCGACGGCCAGCAGCATCGCGGTCTTGCCCGCGCCTTGCAGGTCGCCCATCTGCGCTTCGGCCGCGGCCATGTCGACGCCGAGATCCCGCATCAGGCGGGCATTGCCAAGGGCCACGGTCGCACCGTCGATGGTGCCCGTCACGCCCTTGCCGGTCACCGCGTCGAAATCGGCAGCCTCCCGGCGGGGTATGCCGCGCTCCTCGGCGCCCGCGAGGATCGCCTCGGCCAGCGGATGTTCGGAACCCCGCTCGAGCGCTGCGGCCAGCGCCAGAACCTCGTCCTCCGCCCGCTGGCCGAAGGCCACGACGTCGGTCAGGCTCGGGCGGCCCTCGGTCAGCGTCCCGGTCTTGTCGAGCACCAGCACGTCGACCTGCGCGAAGCGTTCCAGCGCCTCGGCGTCCCGGATCAGCACACCCGCCTGCGCGCCCCGGCCCGTCGCGACCATGATCGACATCGGCGTGGCGAGGCCCAGCGCGCAGGGGCAGGCGATAATGAGCACGCTGACCGCCGCCACGACGGCGTAGCCCAGCGCCGGCACCGGCCCGAGGGCCAGCCACGCGACGAAGGCCAGCACCGCCACGGCGATCACCGCCGGCACGAACCAGCCCGCGACCCGGTCGGCGAGGGCCTGGATCGGCGCCCGCGACCGCTGCGCCTGGGCGACCATGGCGACGATGCGGCTCAGGACCGTGTCGCTGCCCACCGCCTCTGCCGTCATCACGAAGGACCCGGTCCTGTTCAGCGTCCCGCCGGTCACGGCATCGCCTTCGGTCTTCTCCACCGGTACGGGCTCGCCGGTGATCATGCTCTCGTCCACCGAGGACCGCCCTTCGGCCACGGTGCCGTCCACCGGCACGGCTTCGCCCGGACGGACGCGCAGCCGGTCGCCGGCCTTCACGGCGTCGAGGGGCACGTCCTCTTCCTCGCCCGCCCCGGTGACCCGGCGTGCGGTCTTGGGCGCGAGGTCCATCAGCGCGCGGATCGCGTCGCCGGTCCGGTCCCGCGCGGTCAGTTCCATCACCTGCCCCACCAGGACGAGGATCAGGATCACCGCCGCCGCCTCGAAATAGAGCGGCGGGCCGTGGTGGCCCTGCAGGCTGTCGGGAAAGATGCCGGGCAGCAGGAGCGAGACGAGGCTGAAGCCGTAGGCCGCCCCGGTCCCGATCGCGATCAGCGTCCACATGTTCAGGTTGCCGGTCACGATCGACGTCCAGCCGCGCTTGAAGAACGGCTGCGCGACCCAGACCACGACCGGCGTGGCCAGCAGGAACTGCAGCCAGCGCACAGTGGTACCGCCGACCCAGTCCGCCCAGGGCAGGCCCAGCATCCCGCCCATCTCCAGCGCCAGCACTGCGAGCGCGAGCGGCGCGCCGATCCACAGCCGTCGGCGGAAATCGACCAGTTCGGGATTCGGCCCGGACTCGGCCGAGGGCATCATCGGCTCCAGCGCCATGCCGCAGATCGGGCAGTCGCCCGGCCCCTCCTGCACGATCTCGGGGTCCATCGGGCAGGTGTAGAGCGTGCCCGCCGGCATCGGTTCGGGCGCCGGGCGGTCGCCGAGATAGGCGGCCGGGTCGGCTTCGAACTTCTGCAGGCACCCGGCCGAGCAGAAATAGAA
>JBFKOW010000071.1:0-16333 GCA_041628615.1 Paracoccaceae bacterium
CATCGGGTCGGTCATCGCGGCCCAGACCCGGTCCGGCAGGTCGAAGTCGAAGCCCGGCAGGATCACCGCCCCCTGCGGCAGCCGCGCGACCGCGTCCATGTAGCGGGCGGTGGCGCCGCGCGACCCGGTCGAGCCGACCAGGACCAGCGGGCCCTCCGGCGGCGCGCTGCGCCACCTGGTCTCCAGCGCCGCCGCGACCGCCCGCAGCCGGCCCTCCCGGCTCAGGGCGCCCGCCGGCCCGGCATAGTGGTCGCGCACCAGCCGGACGAGCTGCAGGCTGCGCTCCCAGTGCCCCGACCCGTCGGTCACCTCGATTCGGTCGAGCACGTCCGGGTCGACCCCTTCGCCCTGGATTTCCTCGAACAGGCGCACCAGACCGACGGCCAGATCGTCCGCCGCGCCGCGCGGCGCGAGGTCCGGCAGCCGGTCGATCAGGCCGCGCACCGCCGCCAGAAGTTCCAGCCGCTGCCGGATCGGCGGCACCGGCAGCGGCAGTGCTGCGGCGGGGTCCAGCGCGATGTCGGTGATCACGTCGACGGGCGGGTGCAGCCGGGCCGGCCCCGCCGTCAGGCAGTCCCGGATCCGCCGCTGCAGGCGCCGCGTGTTGACCACGATCCGCAATCCGGGCGCGTCGATCAGTCCGCGCGCCTCCAGCCCGCGTAGCAGTTCCCCGGCGAGATCGACGCCCGGCGGCAGGCCGAAGACGCGGGGGCGGGCCGCGGGCTCAGCCATCGGCGGCCTCCCGCAACAGCGCCTCGGCCAGCGGGATCGCCTCGGGCCGGCCGACATCGCACCACCGACCCGGCCAGACCGCGCCGCACAGCCGCCCCTCGGCGGCGATCCGGTCCCAGGCGCGGTTCAGCGAGAAGGCCGCGTCGGGGATCCCGTCGAGCGTGCCGGGCCTGATGATCTGCGCCCCGGTATAAACCAGCCCGCCGCCGCGTTTCAGCCGGTCGCCGGCCTCCAGCGCGAAATCCCCGGTCCCGGCGTGACCCTCCGCCGCCGCCGCGGGCACCAGCAGCAGCAGCGCGTCCATCCGCGCCGGGTCCCAGGCTCGGCGCAGGGTCTCGAACGGGTTCGGCCCGGCCCAGACCGCGTCGGTGTTCATCGTGAACACCGGCCCCGGCCCGAGCAGCGGCGCGGCCTTGCGCAGCCCGCCGCCGGTGTCGAGGATCGCCGCCCGCTCGTCCGAGATCGCGATGCCGCGGCCCCGCAGGTGGGCCTCGATCTGGTCGGCCAGGTAATGGACGTTCACCGCCATCGGGGCCAGCCCCGCGGCCCGGCCCAGCGCCAGCGCGTGATCGAGCAGGGTCGTCCCCGCCACCGCGATCAGCGGTTTCGGCCGGGTCTCGGTCAGCGGCCGCATCCGGGTGCCGAAGCCGGCGGCGAAGAACAGCCCGGCGCGGGGGTCGGGGGCGGTCATCGGCCGGCCTCCATCGTGGCGGGATCGAGCAGCGGCGCCGCCGCCCGGCGCAGCGCGGCGAGGTCCGGGTGCGCGAGGTCCTCGGCCAGAAGCCGCCGCAGCCGGGGCAGGAAGTCGAGGTATCGCGGCTTGCCGTCCCGCGCCGCCAGCCGCCGGAACACCCCGAGGATGCGCAGGTTGCGCTGCGCCGCCACCGCCGCCATCGCCGCCGTCAGCCGGTCCGGGGCGGTGCCGGCGCCCGCTGCGAAGGTGGCCACCGCGGCGTTCCGCGCCGCCGGCGACACCTCCCGCCGGACATCGCGGACCAGCGAGACGAGGTCGTAGACCGGGTGCGCGCGCACTGCGTCCTGGAAGTCGAGCAGGCCGAGACCGCCGCCGCCCGGCAGCACCACGAGGTTCTCGGCGTGGTAGTCGCGCAGCGCCATCGCGCCGGCCTCGGGGGCGAGCCGGCCGAGCGCGTCGCGCAGGGCGTCCCGGACCGCCGCTTCGGTCGCGCCGCCGTCCTCGGGCAGCGCCCAGGGCAGGACCTCGGCCACCGCCGCTGCGCCGGCTTCCGGGTCCAGCGCGGCGAGGCCGGGCATCGGCGGCACGGCCTGCAGGCGGCACAGCACTTCAGCGGCCGCGGCGTAGAGGCCCGGGGCCTCGTCCGGCGCCCGGTCGGCCCGCCGGGCCATCAGGTCGTCGCCGAAATCCTCCATCACGATCAGGCCGCGGGCCGGGTCGGCGGCGTCGATCGCGGGCGCGCGCAGGCCCGCGCTGCAAAGGTGCGCGGCGACGGCGAGGACCCGGTCGACCGGCGGGCAGGCACCCGGCGGCGCGTCCATCAGGATGCGGCTGGCTCCGCCGGGGCCGGTCAGCCGGACATAGCGGCGCGCCGAGGCGTCGCCGGCGAGCGGCGCGCGCCGCCAGCCGCCAAAGCCCCAGGCCGCGAGCGCGGCGGCGATCTCTTCCGCCCGGTCAGCCAAGGCAGTCCGCCAGCCGGTCGGGCCAGGGCGCCGGTCCGCCGATGGTCACGCGATGCGCGGTCTCGCCCGCCGCGAATCGCAGGTGCAGCGCGCGGTCCGGCGCCTCTCCGGCCAGCCGTTCGGGCCATTCGACGAGGCAGATCGCGCGCTCGAAGGCTTCCTCCAGGCCCAGTTCGACGGCTTCGTCGGGTCCGCCGAGCCGGAACAGGTCGCAATGCCAGATCTCCACCGCCCCGGCATCGTAGGTCTGGACCAGGGTGAAGGTGGGCGACGGCACCTCCTCCGCCGGGTTGCCCAGCCGGGCCCGGATCAGCGCCCGGGCGAAGGTCGACTTGCCGGCCCCGATCGGCCCGGACAGCAGCAGCACGTCCCCGGCCCCGAGCCGCGGCGCGATGCAGGCGGCGAAGGCCGCGGTCGCGGCTTCGTCCGCGAGGGCAAGGTCGGCGACCGGGATCATGGTCGCCACGATACGGGGCCGGCCGGGGCCTGCAAGCCGTCGCGTGGCCGCGCGACGCGAAACCTGCCCGGCCGCGGTCCCCGGTCCGGCAGTTGTTGCGGCTCACCCGGAGGCGCTGGCGAGGCCGAGCGGCGCGCCGCGCTCCCGCGTGTCGGTCGTGGCCGAGTCCGATCCGCGCCCGGCCTCGATCCGGAAGGTCACCATCGTGGTGCCGCCGACCAGCGGGACGAAGCGGCACAGGAGCCGGCGGCCGTCGGTCATCCGCGCCGTCTCGGACCATTCCGCGCGCTGCCGTCCGTCCGAGACGAAATCGCGCAGGTCGCGCCAGATCGCGGTCGGGATGCACTTGCGCCGCCACAGGTCGATGGCGTCGGACAGCGTGGTCTCTGCCAGCGAGGCCGCGCCGCCGCCCGGCGCGCCGGGTTCGTCGTCGCCGGCCCACAGTTGGTGGTAGCCCCGGTTGGCGGCGATCTGGGTGCCGGCGGCCGAGAACACCACCACCGCCTCGTCGATGTTGTCGATCACCGACTGGCCGAATTCCAGTTCCGACCGGAACCGGCGGGTGAGCGAGATCTCGGCGGTGATGTCCTCGAACAGGAAGGCGATGGCGCCGTCGGGATGCGGCCGGCCGGTCACCCGGAAGGTCTGGCCGGTGGGCAGGTTCCAGTTCTCGGAATAGGTGCCGTCGCTGGCGGCGGATTCCAGCGCCGCCATCTGGTCGCGCCACGAGGCGTAGTTCTTCGGCTCGGGCAGCACCCGGCTCTCGCGCAGCCGGTCGAGCACCGACTGGATCACCGGCCGGGCGCTGAGGAAATCCGCCGGCAGCCCCGACATGTCCAGGAACGCCGGGTTGAACAGGACCAGCCGCCGGTGCCGGTCGAAGATCACCATGCCGATGCTCAGGTCGGCGAAGGTCTTGGTCAGGGTCTGCACGAAGTTGCGCTGGGCCTTCTCGGCGCGGACGAGATCGTTGGCGTCGGCGGCGAAATGCACCGATCCCGATCCGCGGCGCAGGCTGGTCACCTCGAACCAGTTCAGGTCCCCGCCCCGCCGCGCGGGCAGCGCGACCCGGCGGCGCGTCGCCTCGCCGTGCAGCGGCGCGGTGTTGATGCTCTCGAAAAGCTGCGCCGGCGGCCAGGGCGGCAGCGCCCCGCTCTCGGCCCCCTCCGCCGCCATGGCGAGATCGAGATAGGCGCGGTTGGCCCAGACGATCTCGCCGTCGCGGTCGAGCTGCCAGATCAGCTGCGGCGCGTCCTCGGCCAGCGTGCGCAGCGTCTCCAGTTCCGCCTCCAGCGCGGCGGTGGCCACCGCGTCGCCGATCGGCCCGGCCGCCGCGTTCAGGGCGACGCCCTCGTCGGGCACGATCATCAGCCGGACGATGCCGTCCCAGTACTCGGCCTCCAGCCGGCTGTCGGCGGCGGCGCCGAACCCGTCGACGCTGAATTTCTGCGTCGCGCCGAGGTCGGCAGCCCGGCCGGCGAGATCGGGAAAGCTGGGCCCGAGCAGCGCCAGCAGCCGGTCCCAGTCGGTGCCGTGCTGCGGCGCGTGGGACATCAGGTCGCGGGCGGCGGGGGTTGCGTCGAACAGGTCGGCGCCGTCGAACAGGAAGGCGGCCCGGCCCTCGGCCTCGGCCAGCAACTGCCGGCCCGAGATCGCGCGCCGCCGGAACAGGACCATCGAGACGAGCAGGACGGCCAGGGCGACGGAGGCCCCGGCGGTCGCGGCCAGGAACGTCTCCAGGAGGGCGGCAGTCTGCATCGGTCGAACGGCTCCATGACCCGCCGGACAGTCTGCGCAAGAATGGTTAATGGCCGGTTAAGCCCCTCGCAGGGCTGCGGATCCGGCCCCGTCAGGTCTCGATCGGAAGGTTCTCGCCCAGCGCCTCGGCCTCGCCCGACAACGCCACGTCCAGCGCCTCGCGCGGCCAGTCCACCACGACGATGGCGCCCATCACCGCGTCGGCGCCGCCGCCGCCGTTGGCGAAGGTCAGCTGCGCGCCGGTCCGCTCCAGCAGCGTCTTGGCGATGAACAGGCCAAGGCCCATGCCGTCGTAGCCGGGCCGGCGGGCGCGCTCCTCCGGGCTGCGGCGGCGGCGCATGAAGGGGTCGCCGATGCGGCCGAGGACATGGGCCGGGAAGCCGCGGCCGTCGTCGGCGATACGGATGGCGATGCGGCTCGCGCTCCAGCCGATCTCGACCCGGACCCGGCTGGCGGCGAAGTCCACCGCGTTCTGGACGAGGTTGCGCAGGCCGTGGATCACCTCGGGCCGCCGCGCGATCACCGGCTGTTCGTTCGGCGCGCCCGACTCCGGGCGCAGGATGAAGTCGACGGTCTTGCCGCGGTTCTGGTGCGGTTCGGCGGCCTCGCGGACGACGGTTTCCAGCGGCGCGCGGCGCAGGTGGCGGTCATCCTTGCCGGCCCGGCCCATCGACCGCAGGATGTCGCGGCAGCGGTCGGCCTGGCTTCGGATCAGCCGGGCGTCCTCAAGCAGGTCCGGATCGTCGCCGAGTTCGTCCATCAGTTCGGAACTGACCAGCTTGATCGTGGCGAGCGGCGTGCCCAGTTCGTGCGCCGCCGCCGCCACCACCCCGCCGAGGTCGGTCAGCTTCTGTTCCCGGGCCAGCGCGAGCTGCGTCGCCACCAGCGCCTCGGCCATCGCGTGGGTCTCGTTGGTGACCTGCCTTGCGTAGAGCGCGACGAAGATCACCCCGATCACCAGCGAGATCCAGAACCCGAACCGGAACAGGCCGGGCAGCACCAGCGGGAACCCGGTGCTGGACCGCAGCGGCACGTAATAGACCGACAGGCAGGTGACGATGGCGATGGTCAGCAGGCCGAGGAACAGGGTCGACCGGGTCTGCAGCACCGTCGCGGCGATGGTCACCGGCCCCAGCATCAGCATCGCGAATGGATTGTGCAGCCCGCCGGTGAGGAACAGCAGCAGGCCAAGCTGCAGCACGTCGAACAGGATCATCAGGAAGGCTTCCCGCTCGGTCAGGCGCCGGTTGGCGGGGAGCAGGAAGCTGCTGAACAGGTTGGCGAGAACCGAGGCCCCGATGGTGAGCGCGACCAGCCCGATCTCGATCGTCAGCCGGTGGTATTCGACCGCCACCAGAACCGCCGCGGTCTGTCCGGCGATGGCGAACCAGCGCAGGATCACCAGGGTCTGGAGCCGCACGAAGTTGCTGCGTTCGTGGTCGCGGAAGACGTCCAGTTCGCTCAAGGCCATATGCCGCAGCCCATCCCTGTTTGCGCAGCGCCCGACATTCCTTATCTCGGGGGCGGAACCGGGGCAAACGGGACGGAGGCCGGCCATGACATCGGGCGCGAGGATAGCCGCGGCGGGAGTCGCCGGCGTGGTGGCGCTGACCGGCGGGATCTACCTCGCCACCGGGCTGTTCGCGCCCGACCCGGACAGCGCGATGGCGGCCTGCCGCGCCGGGCAGGTGGCGGGCGACATCGGCGGCCCGTTCGAACTGGTCGACGAGACCGGCGCCACAGTCACCGACGCCGACGTCATCACCGAACCGGCGATCCTGTATTTCGGCTACACCTTCTGCCCGGACGTCTGCCCGCTGGACAACGCCCGCAACGCCGAGGCGGTGGACCTGCTGGCCGAGCGCGGCATCTCCGCCACCCCGGTGTTCATCAGCGTCGACCCCGAGCGGGACGACCCCGAGGGGCTGCGGCTGTTCACCGAGGCGTTTCACGACAAGATGATCGGCCTCACCGGGTCCGACGAACAGGTCCGCGCGGTGACCGCGGCCTACAAGACCTATTACCGGGCGCAGGAGGACGACGGCAGCGGCTACTACCTCGTGGACCACTCGACCTTCTCCTACCTGGTGCTGCCGGACACCGGCTTTGCGGACTTCTTTCGCCGCGACGAGACCGCCGAGCAGGTGGCCGACCGGGTGCAGTGCTTCGTCGAGGCGACGGCGTCCTGATCCCGCTCCATTCCGCGTCCCCTCGCGCGCCCCGTCCGCCCCGGTCAGTTGACCGGGGCAGGGGTGCGCACTAGCCTCCCGCGAAGCCCGGGCCGAACCGGACCGCAGCCACAAGGAGGAGCCGGGATGAACGACGCACTGGACCTGGGTGAGGATCCGTCGCTTCTTCTGGTCGACGACGACGAACCCTTTCTCCGGCGTCTCGCCAAGGCCATGGAAAAGCGCGGCTTCTCGGTCGAGACCGCGGACAGCGTGGCGGCCGGCAAGGCCATCGCCACTGCCCGGCCCCCGGCCTACGCCGTGGTCGACCTGCGGCTCGAGGACGGCAACGGGCTCGACGTGGTAGAGACCCTGCGCGGGCGGCGGCCCGACGCCCGGATCGTGGTGCTGACCGGCTACGGCGCCATCGCCACCGCCGTCGCGGCGGTCAAGATCGGCGCCACCGACTACCTGTCGAAACCGGCCGACGCCACCGACGTGACCAACGCACTGCTGGCCAAGTCCGACGAACTGCCGCCGCCGCCGGAAAACCCGATGAGCGCCGACCGGGTGCGCTGGGAACACATCCAGCGGGTCTACGAGCTTTGCGACCGGAACGTGTCCGAGACCGCGCGGCGGCTGAACATGCACCGGCGGACGCTGCAACGGATCCTGGCCAAGCGCAGCCCGCGCTAGGGCCGCGTTCAGGCCACCGCTGCGGCCCGGTCCGCCGCCGCCTCGGCCCGCAGCCAGCGCAGGAAGGTCATCAGCGCCGGACCGGTGCGTTCCGGGCGGGTCAGCAGGTGATAGGCCACGTCGGCATCGGTCTCGCGGTAGACCGCGACAAGCCGGCCGGCGGCGATCTCGGCCGCCGCCACCGGCTCGGGCATCGCGGTGATCCCCATCCCGGCGCGCACCGCCTCGCGCACCAGTTCGTCGTTGGCGAGGATCCGCAGCGCCGCGACCTGCGACAGGTCGAGCCCGTTGGCCTCGGCGAAGAACCGCTCCTCCAGCGGTCCCTGCCGCAACAGCCAGGTCTGGTCGCGCAGCCGCGACAGGTCCGACACCACGCCGCCGGGGACCAGCCCGGGCCGGGCGACCACCACGAAGCCCGCCGGCAAGAGCATCTCCGAATGGGTGCCGGGCCAGTCGCCGTGGCCGTAGCGCACCGCCGCGTCCACGCCGTCGCGGCGCAGGTCGGCCAGCGCGACCGAGGGCAGGATCTCGACCTCGATCTCCGGGTGCCGGGCCCAGAACCCGTGCAGCCGGGGCAGCAGCCAGCCGGCGGCGAAGGACGGTGTCACCGCGATCCGCAGCGGGCGCAGCCGGTCCCGCTCGGCAAGGTCGCGCACCGCCGCGGCGATGGTGCCGAACCCGGCGGTCAGGCCCTCGGCCAGCGGCGCGCCGTCCTCGGTCGCCACCATGCGCTGCCCGTCGCGGACCAGAAGCGGGCAGCCGAAATGCGATTCGAGCCGGCGGACATGCTGCGACACCGCCGCGTGGGTGACGTTCAGCTCCCGCGCCGCCGCCGACAGCGACCCCAGCCGGACCGCCGACTCGAAGGCCCGCAGCGCCGCGAGGGAGGGAATGTCGCGCCAGTCCATACCTGTAAGTCTGACTTACAGTTCTGAAATATTCAAGACTGGCGGCTCCGGCGCGGCCATCCTAGATCTCCGGCAATCCCCATCCCGTGGAGTCCGCCATGATCTCGATCTTCGCCGATGCCTTCCGCACCGCCGCCCGCCAGTCCCCGTGGGACGAGGACCGCCCTGTCCGCCGCCCCGCCGCCGACCGCACCGCCGTCGACCTCGGACGCTCGCGCCGCCGGGCCGAGCACGACGCCGGCGACACCGGAGCCGCGGCGCAGGACTGATCCGCGCCCGCGCCCGCAGACCACGGCCGCCGGGGCCCGAAACCGGCCCCCGGCGCCCGAAACAGACCCTGACACGGGCGATTCCGGCCCGAACATCACGACCCCTCGCGCGCCGGTGATCGCAAACCGGCGCCGCAGTCCCCATATATGTCAGGTGCAACCGGGCGTCCGCGCCCACCGGACATGGACGCCCCCGATCAAAGGAGCGCACCATGTTCAAACGTCTCTTCTGCAGTGCCCTGGTGTTCGGCGCCGCCGCGCTGGCGCCGCCGGCGACGGCCCAGACCCTCCCCTGCGTCCCGCGCGACAGCCTTGCCGAGGGGCTCGCGCAGACCTATGGCGAGCGGCAGATCGGCGCGGGGCTGCAGGGCCCGTTCCGGCTCGTCGAGGTCTGGACCTCCGCCGAAACCGGCACCTTCACCATCTTCATCACCGAACCGGGCGGCTGGAGCTGCATCGTCGCCACCGGCGACCACTGGTTCGTCGCCGATCCGCCGCCCGAGACCGGGCCCGACGAGGGCGTCGCCGGCTGACCGCTCAGCCCAGCGCCGAAAGCAGGGCCGCGTGCCGCGCCAGGTAGGCCGCGCGCACCTCCACCGGGGGGCGCAGCGCGATGTCCAGCCCGTCGACCAGCCCTTCGGCGGGGCGGCCGAAGAACCGGCCCGCCTCGGCCTCGGTGAACCCGGCGATGCGGGTCGCCTCCATCCACGCCGACACCCGGTCCGCCTGCTTGATCTTCTTCTTCACCGCCGCCGGGATCGCCGCCGGCAGGCCGAAGCGCAGGTGGATCGCCGTCTGCAACCGGGCGTCCAGCGCGCCGTAGCCCGGCCCTACCGCCGCCTTCACCGGCGAGATCATGTCGCCGATGACGTATTCGGGAGCGTCGTGCAAGAGCGCCGCCAGTTGCCAGCGCGGCGGCGCCTTCGGGTCAATCCGGCGAAAGATCGCCTCGACCAGCAGCGAATGCTCGGCCACCGAATAGGGCCAGTCGCCCTCGGTCTGGCCGTTCCAGCGGGCGACGAAGGCGAGCCCGTGGGCGATGTCCTCGATCTCGATGTCCATCGGCGTCGGGTCGAGAAGGTCGAGCCGGCGGCCGGAAAGCATCCGTTGCCAGGCGCGGGGGGTGGCGGGCATCGGTCGGGGTCCTGTTCTGGTCCGGCCGCCTGCCTAGGCCGAGCCGCCGTCCGAGGCAACCGCCCCGTCGCCGTCCGGCCCGCCCACCGGCCCGCCGCCGATCCCGTCGCGGGCGAGGGTCTCGACGATCAGCGCGGCGATCCGGTCCGGCGCCTCCTCGTGCATCAGGTGGCCCAGGCCCGCCACCTCGACGAACCGGCCGTGCGGCAACCGGGCGGCGGCCTCCCGGCTCACCTCGGGCGGCACCGCGAGGTCGGCCACCCCGGCGATCAGCGTCACCGGCCCGGCGATCCGGTCCAGCCGGTCCAGAAGCCCTTCCAGCCGCCATTGCGCCATCATCGCCAGCGTGCCGTCGACATGGGCCCGGTCCGAGGCCAGCGCGGTGTAGAGCCGGATCATCTCGGCGTCCGGGCGCGACCCGGTGCCGGTCAGCAGCCGCTCGACGCTGGCCCGCCGCATCGTCGCGGCGACCATCGGCGCGGTCAGCGGGTTCAGCGCCAGCACCTTCGCCATCACCGGGAACAGCCACCCGGCGACGCCCCTGAAGTTGCCCAGCGCCGCGTTCAGGCCGATGACCGGGATCGGGTCGGGATGGTCCAGCGCCATCCGCAGCGCGATCGCCCCGCCGGCCGAATGGCCGATCAGCGCCGCCGGGTCCCAGCCCTCCTGCGCCGCCAGCGCCGCGATGTCGGCGGCCATCGGGTCGAGGCCGCAGCGGCTCCGGGCACCCCGGCGGGTGAACCCCTGCCCCGGCAGGTCGACCGCGATGACCCGGAACCGGGCCGCGAGCAGCGGCAGCAGGCCGCGCCAGCTCTGGGTCGCGCCGCCCGCGCCGTGCAGCAGGATCAGGGCCGGCCCCCGCCCGGTCTCCTGCACATGCCAGACATGGCCACGGCAGGCGGCCTGCCGGGACAGCCCGGCATGGGGCCAGTCATGCGCCGACGGCGGCCATCTCATCTCAGGACCCGAGGGCCGAGGCGACGGCGGCGGACACCCGTTCGGCATCGGCCCGGGGCATCGGCAGGTAGGGCGCGGCCAGCAGCGCGGCCAGCTCGGCGAGCGCCGGTTCGGGCCGGCGGCCGGTGTCGATGACAAGCGCATCGGCCCCCGCCCCGGCCAGCAGCCGCGCCATGCTGCGGGCGTCCTCGGCGGCGGCGGCGCGGTCGGGCGATCCGTCCAGCGCGACGTTGGCCCGTCCGTCGGTCAGCAGGCAGACGGTCGGGGTCATGCCGTGCCGCCGCGCGTGGTCCACCTCGGCCAGCGCCGCGCGCAGCCCGGCGGCCAGCGGGGTGCCGCCGCCGCCCGGCAGGGCCGCCAGCCGGCGCTTGGTCTGCACCAGCGACCGGGTCGGCGGCAGCAGGGTCTCGGCCCCGGCGCCGCGGAACGCGATCAGCGCGACGTGGTCGCGGCGGGCATAGGCTTCGGCCAGCAGGATCTCGACCGCGCCCTTCGCCTCGGCCAGCCGGGCCAGCGCCGCGCTGCCCGAGGCGTCGACGACGAAGATCAGCAGGCGGTCGGAACAGACCTGGAAACGGCGGACATGCAGGTCGGCGCGGCGGATCACCGGGCGCGGACCGGCGCGGCCGCGCAGGCTCTGCCACGGCGCGGCGGCGCGCAGGGTGGCGATGATGTCGACCCGCGCGCCGTTGCCGGGACGGCCGGGACGCGAGGGCAGCGGGCGGCCGCGGCGGTTGCCCTTGCGGCGGGCGCCGGTGCCGGCTCCCGTGCCGGTCCGGGCCTTCCGCGCGGCCAGCCGGTCCAGCAGGTCGGGCGGGATCAGAGCCGCAATCGCCTCCAGCAGCATCTCGGCGGGCAGCGCCTCGCCCGGGGTCCCGGCGTCCTCCGGCACGTCCTCGGCGGCGTCCTCGGGCGGCGGCTCGGGTTCGGGCTCGGCCTCGGATTCGGGGAACCGGGTGGCGCGATGCGGCAGGACCAGCGCGGCGGCGGTCTCGAGGTCCGCCGCCTCCACCACGGCGCCGCCGCGCAAGGCGGCGATGCCGCGCGCCGCGCGCAGGGTGAAGGCCGCCGCCCGGGCCGACCCGATGCCCAGACGCACCGTCAGCCCCGCCACCGCCTCGGCCATGTCGGCGGGCAGGCGCACCGAAGCGGCATCGACCGCGCCGGGCCAGTCCGTCCGCAGCCCGGCAAGGTCGGCCATCCGGGCGTCGGTCAGGTCGATCCGGAAGGCCAGCCGCTCGGCCAGCGGCGCGGGGCAGGTCTCGTCTTCCGATGCGCCTTCGTCCAGCGCGAGGAACCATTGCCCGGGATCGGCGTCCAGCGATGCGGCCAGCCGCCCGGCAAGACCCGGCGCGATGCGCTCCGCCATGGTCAGCACCGCGCCGCCCGGTTGTCCCAGCAGACCGGCGCGGCGGGCGATCCGGCCGGCGGCGAGGGTCGCGGTCAGATCGACGCCGCCGAACAGCGCCTCGTCCTCGGTCTGCGGATGCAGCCGGGGCAGGCCGGCGGCGGGCGCGGTCAGGGCGTCGCGGACCGGGCCGGACCGGGCGCGCAGCACCACGCCGCCCAGCGCCGGGTCCCGCCGGACCAGCGCAAGCGCCAGCGCGGCGCGGGTGGCGGCGGTGTCAGGCAAGGACCTCGTCCACCACGCGGGCGACCCGCGCGCCGCTGCCGGCCTCGTCCAGCGGATCGCGGCGCAGCCGATGGCGCAGGGCCATCCCGGCCACGGCGCGCAGGTGGGTCGGGGTCAGGGCGGTGTCGTCGCGCCACGCGGCATAGGCGCGGGCGGCCTTCAGCAGGGTCAGTTCGCCGCGCAGCCCGTCCGAGCCCAGCGCGAGACACAGCCGCGCGATCGCCTCCAGCGTCTCGGGCGGGGTCGTGAGCTGCTTCAGCGCGCCGCGGCCGGTCAGGATGCGCGCGCGGATCGCCGCGTCCTCGGCCTGCCAGCGCAGCATGAAGGCGGCGTGGTCGGTCTCGTAGGCGTCGCGGCGGCGGATCACCTCCACCCTTGTCTCGATGTCGCGGGGCGAGGTCACGTCCACCGCAAGGCCGAAGCGGTCGAGAAGCTGCGGCCGCAGCTCGCCCTCCTCCGGGTTGCCCGACCCGACAAGCACGAACCGCGCAGGGTGGCGGATCGACAGGCCCTCGCGCTCGACCACGTTCTCGCCCGACTGGGCGACGTCGAGCAGCAGGTCGACGATGTGGTCCTCGAGCAGGTTCACCTCGTCGATGTAGAGGTAGCCCCGGTTCGCCGCGGCCAGCAGGCCGGGCTGGAACGCCTTCTCGCCCGATACCAGCGCCCGCTCGATGTCGAGCGCGCCGGTCACCCGGTCCTCGCCCGCGCCCAGCGGCAGGTCGACGACCGGGGTCGGGACCTCCTCGGTCGCCTTGCCCTCGATCCCGGCCCAGGCCGGCACCTCGGCGGCCCTGGCGCTGTTCACCGGGCAGCCCCGGACCCGCCGGATCGGCGGCAGCAGGGCGGCCAGCGCCCGGACCGCGGTGGACTTGCCGGTGCCGCGGTCGCCGAACACCAGAACGCCGCCGATCGACGGGTCGATGGCGGTGAGGATCAGGGCGGTCTTCATGTCGTCCTGGCCGACGATGGCCGAGAACGGGAACGGCTGTCTCATGCGGCATCCCTCGTGGTCAGCGGGGCGCTGCCGCCCCAGGTGCCCCGGTCGCCGGTGACGGCGAAGCGGGCATAGAGTTCCTCGCGGAACCAGCCTTCCTGCCGCACGGCGCGGATCGCCTCGGCATGGGGCCCGGTGCGGGCGAAGGCGGCCATGCTGGCGGCGTCGGGCCAGATCGAGAAGGTGACCTGGTGCAGCCACGGCACCTCGCCGACGCCGATCTTGAACATCACGTTGGGGTCCGCGCCGATCCGCAGCGAGATCGCCGGCGACCGGCCCCAGAACCGCAGGAGGATCCGCGGCCGGATCGTCGCGCGGGTCAGCGCGGCCAGAGGGCCGGGGGGGGAGTCAGGCTCTGACACAGGGGAAAACGGCTCGGTTCCCGACCACTGGCCGCGGCTCGACACGGGGTCGAGGAACACCGTCCAGTGTTCGGTGGCGCGGCGGGCAAAGCGGGCATGGGCCGGGCCGGTCGCGGTGCCGTCACGGGCGGCCCCGGCGCTGTCCCAGGTGGCGAGGATGCCCCAGACGGCGGTGTTCGGCACCGGGGTGAAGCCCTCGCCGGTGCCGGACCCGACCAGCTTCCAGAAGCCGATCCCCGGCGTCCGGGCCAGCGGCCGCCGCGCCGCGCCCATCTGGACGAAGGCCCAGGCCCGATCCCGCCAGCGGGCGAAACGGTAGAGCGAAAGGGTGACGCATTGCGGCATGGCGGGCGGAACTCGCGGTCTGTCAATCTGAGTTTACAGGTTTCGGGCGCAAAGGAAAGCGGCGTTGTTCCCGGCCCCTGCCGCCCCGAAACGCAGGTGATACACGGTCTTGCCAGAAAGCCCCCCGCGCCATACTGTCAATCTATGTTGACAACTGACGATGGCGAGTCGACCCGCGCGGTCGTGATCGGGGCCGGGCTTGGCGGGCTCGCCGCGGCGATGCGGCTGGGGGCCAAGGGCTACCGGGTCACCGTGCTCGACCGGCTCGACCGGGCCGGCGGGCGGGGCTCCTCGATCACCGTCGCCGGGCACCGCTTCGACCTCGGCCCGACCATCGTCACCATGCCCTCGGTGTTCGAGGACCTCTGGGCCGCCTGCGGCCGGGACTTCCACGCCGACGTGACGCTGGTGCCGATGGACCCGTTCTACGAGATCCGCTGGCCCGACGGGTCGTCCTACCGGGCCTATCCCGACACCGACCGGATGATGGCCGAGGTGCGCCGCCTGTCGCCCGGCGACGAACGCGGCGTCGCCCGGTTCCTGCGCGGGGCCGAGGCGCGCTACCGGGTCGGCTTCGAGGGGCTGGGCCGGATCCCGATGCACAAGCTGTGGGACACCCTCCGGGTGCTGCCGGAATTCGCCCGGCTGCGGGCCGACCGGTCGATCCTCAGCCACGTCAAGGCCCATGTCCGCGACCCCCGCCTGCGGATGGCGCTGTCCTTCCACCCGCTGTTCATCGGCGGCGACCCGATGCACGTCACCTCGATGTATGCGCTGGTCAGCCACCTCGAAAAGACCTTCGGCGTCCACTATGCCCAGGGCGGAGTGCAGGCCATCGCCGACGCCATGGTGCGGGTGATCGAGGCGCAGGGCGGCAGCGTCCGGCTCGGCGCCGAGGCGGACGAGATCGAGATCGCCGGCGGCCGGGCGCGGGGCGTGCGGCTGGCCGATGGCGAATCCCTGCGCGCCGGTCTCGTGGTCAGCAACGCCGATGCCGGGCACACCTACACCCGGCTGCTGCGGAACCACCCGCGCAGGCGCTGGACCGATGCCCACCTCGCCAGCCGGCGCTGGTCGATGGGGCTCTTCGTCTGGTATTTCGGCACCTCCGGCACCGCCGGGATGTGGCCCGACGTTGGCCACCACACGATCCTGAACGGCCCGCGTTACGAGGGGCTGCTGCGGGACATCTTCCTCAACGGCAAACTCTCCGACGACATGTCGCTCTACCTGCACCGGCCCTCGGTCACCGATCCGGGGGTCGCGCCGCAGGGGGGCGACACCTTCTACGCGCTCTCCCCGGTGCCGCATATCGGCTGGAAACACGCGGTGGACTGGGACGAAGCGCGCGAGGGCTACCGGCAGAAGGTCGCCGCCGTGCTCGACCGGACGATCCCCGGCTTCGCGGAGCGGATCAGCGCCGCGCACATCCTGACGCCCGCCGATTTCCGCGACCGCTACCTGTCGCCGATGGGCTGCGGCTTCTCGATCGAGCCGCGGATCCTGCAATCGGCCTGGTTCCGGCCGCACAACGTCAGCGAGGAGGCGCGCGGGCTCTACCTCGCCGGGGCCGGAACCCATCCCGGCGCCGGGTTGCCGGGCGTCATCGCCTCGGCCGAGGTGCTGGCCCGGATGGTGCCCGCCGCCCCCGCCGCCCTGCCGGAAAGGATCGCCGCCGAATGAACGCGCCCGCGCTTCTCAGCACCGCCGAGTCCGACCTCGACCATTGCCGGGCGGCGATCCGCACCGGCTCGCTGTCGTTCCACGCCGCGTCGCGGCTGCTGCCGGCGCGGGTGCGGGACCCGGCGCTGGTGCTCTATGCCTTCTGCCGGCTGGCCGACGACGCGGTGGACGAAAGCGACGACGAGACCGGCGCGGTGCTGTCGCTGGGCGACCGGCTCGACCGGATCTACCGCGGCCTGCCGCGCAACACGCCCGAGGACCGCGCCTTCGCCCGCGTGGTCGAGGACTTCGCGATGCCGCGCGCCCTGCCCGAGGCGCTGCTCGAAGGGCTGGCCTGGGACGCCCGCGGCGACCGCTACCGCGACCTTGCCGGGGTGCGGGCCTATTCCGCGCGGGTCGCCGCCGCGGTCGGGGTGATGATGTGCGTGCTGATGCGGGTCCGAGACCGCGACGCGCTGGCCCGCGCCGCCGATCTCGGGGTGGCGATGCAGCTCACCAACATCGCCCGCGACGTCGGCACCGACGCCCGGATGGGCCGGGTCTACCTGCCGCTCGACTGGTTCGCCGAGGCCGGGATC
>JBFKOW010000072.1:0-16183 GCA_041628615.1 Paracoccaceae bacterium
GCTCGGGCCGAACTTCGGGATGAAGGGCGGCGCCGCCGGCGGCGGCTATGCGCAGGTCGTGCCGATGGAGGACATGAACCTCCACTTCACCGGCGATTTCCACGCCATCACCGCGGCGCACAACCTGCTGGCGGCGATGATCGACAACCACATCTACTGGGGCAACGAGCTTCACGTCGACGAACGCCGGGTGACCTGGCGCCGGGTGCTCGACATGAACGACCGCGCGCTGCGAGACGTGGTCACCTCGCTCGGCGGGGTGTCGAACGGCTTCCCGCGGCAGACCGGCTTCGACATCACCGTCGCCTCGGAGGTGATGGCGATCCTCTGCCTCGCCAACGACCTGAAGGACCTCGAACGGCGGCTGGGCGACATGATCGTCGCCTACCGGCGCGACCGCAGCCCGATCTACTGCCGGGATATCAAGGCCGACGGCGCGATGGCGGTGCTGCTCAAGGACGCGATGCAGCCGAACCTCGTGCAGACCCTCGAGAACAACCCGGCCTTCGTCCACGGCGGCCCCTTCGCCAACATCGCCCATGGCTGCAACTCGGTGATCGCCACCACCACCGCGCTGGGCTGCGCCGACTACGTGGTGACCGAGGCCGGCTTCGGCGCCGATCTGGGCGCCGAGAAGTTCATGAACATCAAGTGCCGCAAGGCCGGGCTGGCCCCGGACTGCGTGGTGATCGTCGCCACGGTGCGCGCGATGAAGATGAACGGCGGGGTGAAGAAAGAGGACCTCGGGACGGAAAACGTCAAGGCGGTGCAGGATGGCTGCCCCAACCTGGGCCGTCACATCGAGAATGTGAAATCCTTCGGCGTGCCCGTCGTGGTCGCGATCAACCATTTCGTGTCCGACACCGAGGCCGAGATCGTCGCGGTGCAGGACTACGTGAAGTGCCACGGCTCCGAGGCGATCCTGTGCAAGCACTGGGCCAAGGGGTCCGAGGGGATCGAGGCGCTCGCCACCCGGGTCGCCCAGGTCGCCGACAGCGGCGCGAGCCAGTTCGCCCCGCTCTACCCCGACGAGATGCCGCTGTTCCGCAAGATCGAGACCATCGCCAAGCGGATCTACCGTGCCGACGAGGTGCTGGCGGACGCCAGGATCCGCACCCAGCTCAAGGAATGGGAGGCCGCGGGTTTCGGCGATCTGCCGATCTGCATGGCCAAGACCCAGTATTCGTTCTCGACCGACCCGCTGCTGCGCGGCGCCCCCACCGGCCACGCGGTGCCGATCCGCGAGGTCCGGCTCAGCGCCGGCGCCGGCTTCGTGGTGGTGATCTGCGGCGAGATCATGACGATGCCGGGCCTGCCGCGGGTCCCGGCCTCCGAGACCATCCGGCTCAACGACGAGGGTCAGATCGAAGGGCTGTTTTGAGTTGCGGCCGGGCGGTCCCCGGCCTAGGGGGGACCGCCCGCGCGCGACAGGAAAGGACCGGACGATGACAGCCAAGATCCTCGACGGAAAGACCTTCGCCGCCCGGATCCGCGGCGAGGTGGCGACCCATGTCGCCCGGCTGGCCGAGGAACACGAGATCACCCCGGGCCTTGCCGTCGTGCTGGTCGGCGAGGACCCGGCGAGCCAGGTCTACGTCCGCTCCAAGGGCAAGCAGACAGTCGAGGCCGGAATGGCCTCTTTCGAACATCGGCTGCCCGCGGACACGTCCGAGCAATCCCTGCTCAGGCTCGTCGAGACGCTCAACGCCGATCCGAAGGTTCACGGCATTCTTGTGCAGTTGCCGCTCCCGGCTCACCTGAATTCCGACCTCGTCATCAACGCGATCGACCCGGCCAAGGACGTGGACGGATTTCACATTTCCAATGTCGGCCGGCTGGCGACGGGCCAGAAGGCGATGGTCCCCTGCACCCCGCTCGGCTGCCTGATGATGCTGCGCGACCACCACGGCAGCCTGAGCGGCCTCGACGCGGTGGTGATCGGCCGGTCGAACATCGTCGGCAAGCCGATGGCCCACCTGCTGTTGCGCGACAGCGCCACGGTGACCATCGCCCACAGCCGCACCAGGGACCTGCCAGAGGTGGTCCGCCGCGCCGACATCGTGGTGGCCGCCGTGGGCCGGCCGCGGATGGTGCCCGGCGACTGGATCCGGCCGGGCGCGACGGTGATCGACGTGGGCATCAACCGGATCGCCGAGGGCGACCGGACCCGGCTGGTGGGCGACGTCGATTTCGACAGCGCCGTCGGCGTGGCGGGGGCCATCACCCCGGTGCCCGGCGGGGTGGGGCCGATGACCATCGCCTGCCTGCTGGCCAACACGGTGACCGCCTGCGCCCGGCTGCACGGCCTGCCCGAGCCCGAGGGCCTTACCGCCTGACGAGGCGCGGCCGCCCCGGCCCCCCGGGACCGGGCCGCCGCCGCGCCGCCAGCGCGCCGAGCGGCACCGGCACCGCCGCCGGGCCGGTCAGCACCGCCAGCGCCCCGTCCGACACCAGCCCGGCCAGCGCCGGATCGGTGCAGGACAGGCCGCCGGTATAGGCCCCGAAGGCCGGCAGGATCACGCGCCGCCGGTCGACCAGGAAGGCCGGCCGCGCCGGACCCGCGGCCAGCCGGGCCTTCGGGTGGTAATGCCCCGAGACATCGGGACCCTCCCCGGCGATGTGGCGAAACGTGAGACCGCCGACCATCAGCGCCCCGAGATGCCGCCCGGCCATCCCGGTGGGACCCGGATCGTGGTTGCCCTCGATCCAGATCCAGTCGCGCCCGGCCTGCATCCGGGCGATCCGCAGCCGCGGCCCCTCGGCCAGCGCCTCCGCCGCCGCCCGGTCGTCGAAACTGTCGCCGAGACAGACCACCGCCCGCGGCGACAGCCGGTCGACCTGCGCCTCCAGCCGGTCCAGCGTCGCCGCCACCTCGTAGGGCGGCAACAGCGCGCCGCCGCGCCGGGCGAAGCGTTCGGACTTGCCCAGGTGCAGGTCCGAGACGCAGAGCAGGGCCTGCGCAGGCCACCACAGCGCCCCGGAGGGCAGGGCGGTCAGGGCCGCCCCGGCCAGCTCGAACTCGTATCCGTTCATGCTCTGTTCCTGCCGCCTTTGCCGTCCGGCCGCAAGCCCCGCGCCGCCTTCTTCGGACCTGAAATATCCCGGGGGAGTCTCCGCGTCCCGCGGAGACGGGGGCAGCGCCCCCGCGCCGGCCCGGATCAGCGCCGTCCGAGCCGGTCGAGCCCGGCCTCGGCCATCATCGCCTCTGCCTCGGCCTCGAGCAGCCGCTGCGCCCCCGACGCGCCCACCGGCACCACCCCGGGCTCGAGCAGCAGCGGCGCGGCGAGCGGCGTCACCCGGCCCGCGGCGACATGGTCGATCCGGCCGGCGGTGCGGGCCAGCATCTCCTCGATCCGGCCGAAATCCACCAGCCCGCGC
The DNA here is from genome assembly GCA_041628615.1 of Paracoccaceae bacterium. Classification (GTDB taxonomy): domain Bacteria; phylum Pseudomonadota; class Alphaproteobacteria; order Rhodobacterales; family Rhodobacteraceae; genus JAMWZF01. The sequence continues at coordinate 3,379 of JBFKOW010000072.1, forward strand.
AGCGCCTCCTCGCGGGTGACCTGCAGCAGCAGGTGGTCGGGATCGTATTTCGACAGGGTGTCGTAGAGGATGTCGGACGAGAACGTCGCCTGCCGGCCGGTCTTGCGCGCCGATTGCGGCAGGTTGCGCTCGATCAGCCCGGCGATGGTCGCCACCGCCCGGAAGGTCCGCTTCATCACCGCGTTGCCGCCGAGCCAGGTCTCGAAATCCTCGCGCAGCGCGTCGGGCGCGAAGAGGGGCGCGGGGTCGGTCACCGGCTCGAGCCCCCAGATCAGGGTGGCGTAGTCGGTCGCCACGAAGCCCAGCGGCGCGAGCCCCTCGGCCTCCATCCGCTGGGTCAGCAGCAGCCCGAGGGTCTGCTGCGCGTTGCGCCCGGCGAAACCGTAGGTGCACAGGTGGTGGCGGCCGTCCCGCTCGAAGGTCTCGCAGAGGATCCGGTCGGCCTCGGGCAGTTTCGACATCTCGCGCTGCAGCCGCAGCCAGTCGGCGGTGTGCCCGGGCAGTCCGGGCCAGTCCGGCTGCCGGAACATCGCGAGAATCCGCGCCGACAGCTGGGTCGAGGTGGCGAACTTGGTGCCCATGAAGGTGGCGATCCGGGGCTGCCGGTCGGCCCGGCGGCTGACCTCCACCGTCATCTCGCGCAGCCCCTCGTAGCGCACCACCTGGCCACCGATCAGGAAGGTGTCGCCGGGCGTCAGGGTGGCGGCGAAGGCCTCCTCGACCTCGCCCAGCGGCTTGTGGCTGCCCCGCATCCGCACCTTCAGCGTGTCGGTGTCCTGGATCGTGCCGATGTTCATCCGGATCCGGGCGGCGGCGCGGGGGTCGCGCAGGTGCCAAAGCCCGTCCGGCCCCTGTTTCAGCCGCTGCCACTTGTCGTAGGCCCGCAGCGCGTAGCCGCCGGTGGCGCAGAACGCGAGGCAGGCGTCGAAAGCGTTCCGGCCGAGGGTCCGGTAGGCCCCCACCGTCCGGATCTCGGCGAACAGGTCGTCGGCGTCGAAGGGCCCGGCGCAGGCCCGGATCAGGATGTGCTGGCAGAGCACGTCCCGCGGCCCCGGCCCCTTCGGGTCGCCGTCGAGCGCATGGGCCTTCGCGGCCTCCAGCGCGGCCACGCATTCGACCACCTCGAACCGGTTGGCGGGCACCAGCAGCGCCTTGGACGGCGCGTTGTAGCGGTGGTTGGCCCGGCCGATCCGCTGGATCAGCCGCTTGACGTTCTTCGGCGCGCCGATCTGGATCACCAGGTCCACGTCGCCCCAGTCGATCCCGAGATCGAGCGACCCGGTGCAGACGATCGCCCGCAATTCCCCCGCCACCATCGCCGCCTCGACCCGCTGTCTCTGTTCGCGAGAGAGCGAGCCGTGGTGGATGCCGATCGGCAGGTCGTCCGCGTTGGCCAGCCAGAGGTTGTGGAAGAAGATCTCGGCCTGCGCCCGGGTGTTGTGGAAGATCAGCGTGGTCCGGTGCCGCCGCACCTGGTCCAGCACCGCGGAGATCGCGTATTTCGCCCCGCCGCCGGCCCAGGGCGGCGGTTCCCCGGTGACCAGCATCGCGATGTCGGGGTCGGGGCCGGGATCGGCTCGCAGGATCGGGCAGGGGTCGGGGTGCCGCGCCAGCAGGGCGGCGATGCCGGCGGGGTCCTCGACCGTGGCCGACAGTCCGACCCGGCGCAGCCCCGGCGCCATCGCCTGCAGCCGCGACAGCGCCAGCATGAGCTGGTCGCCGCGCTTCGATTCCGCCAGCGCGTGGATCTCGTCCACGATCACCCGCCGGAGCCCGGCGAACATCCGCGGCGCGTCCTCGTAGGAGGTCAGCAGGGCCAGCGATTCCGGTGTGGTGAGCAGGATGTGCGGCGGGTCGGCGCGCTGCCGCTTCTTGCGCGTGGCCGAGGTGTCGCCGGTGCGGTCCTCGACCCGGACCGGCAGGTCCATCTCCGTCACCGGCCCGGTCAGGTTGCGCTTGATGTCCGCGGCGAGCGCCTTGAGCGGCGAGACGTAGAGGGTGTGCAGCCCGTCCCGCGGAGTTTCGGCCAGGTCGACCAGCGTCGGCAGGAACCCGGCCAGCGTCTTGCCGCCGCCGGTCGGCGCGATGAGCAGCAGCGCGGCCTCCGCGGCCCGGTCGAGCATCTGGGCCTGGTGCGGGTGGAGCTGCCAGCCGCGGCCGGCGAACCAGTCCCGGATCGGGGTGGGGAGGTCGGTCATCCGGCGCTATACTTGGACCGCCCGCGGTGGCGCGGCAAGGGAGGTTCCGATGGCCTATGTCGACGGATACGTTCTGGCGGTGCGCACCGCCGACAAGGAGCGCTACCGCCGTTTCGCCGAGGAGGTCTGGCCGTTGTTCGAGCGCTGCGGGGCGCTGGCGATGCGGGAATGGTGGGGCGACGACGTTCCGGCTGGCCGGCTGACCGACTTCGCCCGGGCGGTGCAGGCGCGGCCGGACGAGACCGTGGTCTTTGCCTGGATCGAGTGGGCCGACCGGGCGGCGCGGGACCGGGGCAACGCGCTCCTGCAGGCGGAACTGGCCCGGTCCGGCGACGACGGCGCGGACGTGCCGGTGGACGGCAGGCGGATGATCTGGGGCGGCTTCGCCGGCTTCATCGAACGGGTGGCGCCGGGTGCGGACAAATCTTCGACGAAGATTTGAGGCCGGGGTCCGGAAGGACCCCGGTCCCCCGAATTTCGTGAAATTCGGGACCCCGTCCCGCCGCCGCCTAGTGGACGATCTTCTCTTCGCGGACGAACATGTTCGACCAGGCCCGGTCGATCAGTTCCGGCGTCATCTGGTAGGGGATCCCCTCGAACTCGCAGATCGCGATCATCTGGTCGATCAGGAACACCGGCTGGTAGTTCGCGTAGACGTTGTCGATCGTCGGATACTTGTTGTTCAGCAGGTGGATCAGCGCCGCCTCGTCCAGCGGCATCTTCTTCTTGCGGGCCACCAGCGCGAAGATCTTGAGGAAGTCCTCCTGGTTCGGGCCGTCGATCTTGATCTTGAAGAAGATCCGCCGCAGCGCCGCCTTGTCGAAGATCTCGTTAGGATGGAAGTTGGTCGAGAAGATCACCAGCGTGTCGAAGGGCACCTCGAACTTCTCGCCCGACTGCAGCGCGAGGATGTCCTTGGACTCCTCGAGCGGCACGATCCAGCGGTTGATCAGCGCCTGCGGCGGTTCGGCCTGGCGGCCAAGGTCGTCGACGATGAACACGCCGCCGGTGGACTTGAGCTGCAGCGGCGCCTGGTAGGTCCGGGCGGTCGGGTTGTAGACGAGATCGAGCATCGACAGCGACAGTTCCCCGCCGGTGATCACGGTGGGCCGTTCGCATTTCACGTAGCGGGTGTCGAACCGGCCCGAGGTGCGCCGCAGCGAGTTCGGGTCGTCGACGTCGTCGTCCACCGCGTTGTGCACGATCGGGTCGTAGACGGTGATGACCTGGCCCGCATATTCGATCGCCCGGGGGACGTAGATCTTGTCGCCCAGCGCGTCGCGGATGCCGTTCGAGATCGAGGATTTCCCGTTCCCCGGCGGCCCGTACATCAGGATCGACCGGCCGGCGCCCACCGCCGGCCCGAGCTGGTCGAGCAGCGACGGCGGCAGGATCAGGTGCCCCATCGCCGAGGTGAGCTGGTCCCGGGTGACGTGGATGTTGCGGATCGACTGCCGCCGGACCTGTTCGCCGTAGACCTCGAGCGGCACCGGCATGGCGCCGAAATACTCGGACTGCGCCAGCGCGTCGAGCGCCCGCGCCTTGCCGTTGTCGGTGAGCTGGAAGCCCATCTCGTTGCCCGAGTTGGCGTGCAGCGTGCCGGTCGCCTCGACCATCTTCTGCGACCGCGCCATGTCGATCAGTTCCTGGGTCACCGGCTGCGGCAGGCAGATCGCCCGGGCCAGTTCGGACGTGGTCTCGAGGTTCTTGCGGAACATCGTCTTGATCAGGATGTCGCGCATCATCACCACCGGCAGCCGCATCGCCTGAAGCGATTTCGGAGCCGGCGGCGCCATCACGTCGGTCGGTTGCATGTTCATCGGCTGGACCTGCTCTTGCCCTAATGACTGCGTGCCCCCGCCTTGTGGCCGGAGGGCCGCGCATGCCGGCGCACCGCCCCAGCCCCGGAGAGAGGTTTTGCTAACGGTTTGGTGCCAGCCTATTGTGGCCACAACTTGGCGAGGCAGTGACGACAGGCAGATGGGCATGAGCAGACCCAACGCCGCCCTCCTTCTTGCGGCGCTTTTCGCGTTCGTGCTGGTGCTGGGCGGCATCGGCGTGCTGAAGGGCGGATTCTACCTCGGCAAGCACGAGGGCGACACGCTGCATTTCCTGCAGATCGTGATGCGCATGGTCGGCGGCGAGACGCCCCATGTCGACTTCATGACCCCGATCGGGGCGCTGGCATTCGCCCCGGTGGCGTTCCTGATGGGGCAGGGCCTGACCATCGGCGACGCGATCCTGTGGTCGCAGGTCCTGGCGGCGCTGGCGATCCTGCCCGCGGTCTGGTGGGTCGCGGCGAGCCGTCTGAGCCTGCCGGTGGCGCTGCTGTTCTGCCTGGTCCAGACGGTCCTGATGCTGGCCCTCGTCCACGGCGAGGCGGAGCGGACGATCTCGATCTCGATGCACTACAACCGCTGGGCCTGGGCGGCGGCCTTCGTGGCGATCCTCGCCGCGATGATCCCGCCGGCGTCCCCCCGCTCGGGCACGGCGGACGGCATCGTGATCGGCGCGATGATGACCGCGCTGGTGCTCATCAAGGTGACCTACTTCGCCGCGTTCGCGATCCCGGTCGCCCTCGGGCTGTGGCTGACCGGACAGCGGCGGGCGCTGGCGGTGGCGGTGCTGACCGGGCTGGGTCTGGCCGCGGCGCTGACCCTGTGGCTCGGCCCCGGCTACTGGCTGGCCTATCTGGGCGACCTGCGCACCGTCTCGGCCTCGGAAGTCCGGCCGCAGCCGGGCGAGGACCTGAACGCGGTGATCGTCGCGCCGGCCTACAAGGGGGCGTCGCTGCTCGCCGTGGTGTCGGTGATCCTGCTGCGGCAGTCGCGGCAGGACATCGCGGGGCTGGTCCTGCTGACCCTGCTGCCGGGATTCTTCTACGTCACCTACCAGAACTTCGGCAACGACCCGCAATGGCTCTACCTGCTGGCCGTGCTGCTCTTCGCGCTGCGGCCGGCGGCGGACCTGACCGGCGCCTTCGGCTGGAACCTGCGGCAGGCGGTCACCATCGCCGGGGCCATGGCGGCGGCCTTCGCGATGCCGTCGTTCTTCAACCTCGGGTTCAGCCCGTCGCGGCATTATTCCAAGGATGTCAGCGAGTTCACCCCGTTGGTGCCGGGCGATCCGCGCTTCGCCGACCTGCAGCTGGCCGAGGTCCGGGCGACCCGGGTGGATGCCCGGGTGGCGCTCGACGGCGACGGGTCGGGGCTGGAACGCTACCGCGAGCGGGCCGACCGCGACCCCGAGATCAGCTTCATGGGCGAGACCTTCGCCTACTGCTCGACCGAGCTGGGCCTGCCCGCGCTGATGGAGGCGATCGCGCAGGACATCGACGCCGCCGGGCTTGGCGCCGGGCGCAGCGCCTTCGCCGCGGACCTGTTCACCTCCTACTGGCTGTTTGGCGATCTCGATCCCGTCGCCGGCGGGGCGCCGTGGTTCTATGGCGGCCTGCCGGGCTACGAGAACGCCGACTACCTGCTGGTGCCGCTGTGCCCGCTGGCGGTGGACGTGCAGGCGCAGATCCTCGAACTCGTCGCCGAGCGCGGCACCGCGAACCTGACCGAGATCCGGCGCACCCCGCTCTACATCCTCTACGCGATCGGCTGAGGGTCGCGGGCATGGGCCGTCCGGGGCCGGCCCCGGCTCAGAGCCGGCCCAGCGCGACCATCGCGAGATAGATCAGAAGCGCGGTGGCGAAGGGGAACCCCATCGGGAAGCGCTTGCCCGAGGACCAGCTGAGCCAGTCCGGCACCCGCGTCCGCAGCGGCGAGGCCCGCGCGACCCGGTGCAGCGCGTAGGCCCCCAGCACGCAGGCGGCAAGGATGTAGGCCATCGCGGCGAAGTCCGGCCGGGCCACGAAGGGCGCCGCGACGGCGAGGAACTTCACGTCGCCGCCGCCCATCGCCCCGGCCATGTTGAGCACGAAGCCGATCGCCAGAACCACGAGCAGGTGGCTGTAGTTCCACAGATACATGTCCCAGGGCAGGACCAGCGGCCCGAGCAGGACGTAGGTCATGCCGATCGCCTCGACGGCGCCGTTGCGGATCTTCAGCGACGACAGGTCGGACCAGACCACGTGCAGGCAGATCGGCGTCAGCGGGAGCAGGAACCACGCCGCCGCGCTGGGGCTCAGGTCCATGCCCGCCTCAGTTGGTCACGTTGTTTTCAAGCGCCTGCAGGGACCGCGCCGCCGCCTCGAAATGCTGCGGGTGGGTGTCGATCGCCTCGGTCAGAAGCCCCTTGCCGATGGTCACGTCGCCCTGCTTGATCGCGGCCAGCGCGAGGGTGTGCAGCAGTTGCGCCCGCTCGATCTGGGACATCGGCACCACCGGCAGGTCGTAGTTGCGCTGCGCGCCGCGGGCGAGGACGAGGTTGTTCTTGGCGGTGAACATCTGCGGATCCTGCCGGATCGCGTCGTAGAACAGCCGCTCGGCGGCGGCGTATTCGCCGCGGGTCAGCTTGGAGAAGCCCCAGTTGTTGAGCACCGGGGCGGGCCGCGTGGTCAGGCCGATCGCGGTCTCGTAGAAGCTGTCGGCGCGTTCCCAGTCCTGGTTGCTGTCGGCGACCATGGCTTCGAGCCGGTAGCGGCGGTAGGTCTCGTGGGTCGGCGGGACGGCGTCCAGCACGGCCTCGGCACGGGTCCAGTCGTTGGCGCGGATCAGCGCGTCGGCATAGTCCACCTGGTCGTCGAGGGTGCTCTCGTCATGGGCGACCACGGCTTCCCAGGCGGTGACGGCCTCGGGCGAGCGGCTGGCGCGGATCAGGCTTTTCGCCAGCCCGCGCATCAGGTCGATGCGGCCGGGATCGTTGGCCACCGCGCGGCTGAAATACTTCACTGCCTCGTCCGGGTCGCCGACGGTCAGCATCACGTCATTCAGGTTGGTCTCGTCCACCACGTTCAGGTCGCGCAGGGCACGGTCCACCTGCGCCTCGCCGCTCTGGTCGCAGGCGGCAAGACCGAGGAGTCCGGCGACGGACACCAGAAGAATGAAAGGCTGGCGCATGTGAGTGCGTCCTTTGCTGCTCTTGCCTCAAACCGGGCCGGACAGAAGGACGTAATCGCCAGTGCCCCGCCGGACCAGTTGGAACGTATCGTTCTCGTTTTCGGCAACGTAGCCGGGATCTTCGAATTTTGCGAGCGCCAAGCGCAGGTTGTCCCGGATCTCGACACTTTGGCCGCTATCCGTTGCAAAGGCGCGACGGAACACCTCGACCGCCTCGGCCAATTGACCGGTTTCCATCAGGATCACGCCCAGGTTGTTCCAGGCCGCCGCGAAATCCGGGTCTTCCTCCACCGCGCGGCGCAGGAGCCGCTCGGCCTGTCCGAGCCGGCCCAGCCGCAGGTTGGCCGAGCCCAGCGCCGAGAGCGTGTCGACATTGAGCCCCTGGGTCGCGGCAGCGCGGGTATAGGCCTTGAGCGCGAGTTCGTATTCCCCGGCGGCCATCAGCCGGTGCCCGACGAGCAGCCCGTCGACATCGCCCTGGCCCGCGACCCCCGGGGCATAGACCCCGTCGCCACGGTTGAGGCCGCCCGTGGAACAGGCGGCCGTCAGGACGATACATCCGATTGCGAGGATGCGTAGCGCGGTCATCTGCCCCTGTTACCCGGCAGGGCAGGGGCCGTTCGGTTCAGAACGGGCTGCCCGACCCCGAAAGCGTCTCTGCGATACCGTAGACCGACGGTCCGATCAGGATGATGAGAAGCGGCGGCACCGTCAACATCATCGTCGCCAGCGTCATCTTGGTCGGCAGGGTGTTGGCCTTCTCCTCGGCCCGCATCACCCGCTTGTCGCGCATTTCCGAGGCATAGACCCGCAGCGCCTCGGCGATCGAGGTGCCGAACTGCTGCGACTGGATCAGCACGGTCACGAAGGAGGTGACGTCCTGCACCCCGGCCCGCTCGGACATGTCGCGCAGCACGCTGGTCTTGTCCTTGCCCGCCTTGATCTCGTGGGCGACCATCTCGTACTCGTCGGCCAGCGCCGGAAAGCCCGAGCGGATTTCCTTGGCGACCCGGATGATCGCCTGGTCCATCGACTGGCCCGCCTCGACGCAGACCAGCATCATGTCGAGGCTGTCGGGAAAGCCGTTGGTGATCTCTTCCTGCCGCTTGCCGCGCCGCTTCTCGACCCAGTACTTGGGCGCCATGTAGCCGACGAGGCCGGGCCCGAGGATCGAGATCAGCGTCGACTGCGTGGTAGGCTCGCCGGTGGCGGAGGCGTAGATCGCGTAGATCAGGCCGCCGATGAGCATCACGGTGCCCAGCGCGAACTGCGCGAAGTGGAACATCCGCACCGCGTTCTTGCCGCGGTAGCCGGCCTGGATCAGCTTGAGCCGGACGGCGGAGTATTCCTCCTTGTCCTTGGGCTCGAGGAAGTCGGCGTATTTCTCCAGCTTGTCCTTGCCGCCGGCCTGCCGGAGCTTCTTGGTGTCCCGCGCCGTGCCGGCATCCATCCGGGCCGCCTTGTGCAGCTTGTCGAGCGGGTCCGCCTTCTTCTGCATCAGGATCGGCAGGGTCAGCAGGATCATCACGAGCCCCAGACCGCCGACGGCGGCCAGTGGTCCGAAGGGGCCGATCTTGTCGATCAGGAGCTGGTTGATCTGGTCGATATACTGCATCGGATCACACCTTGATGTTCACGAGCGTCCGCATGACGAAGATGTTCGCCACCAGGAACGCCGCCACCACGAGGCAGGCCGGGATGAAGACCGAGGTCTCCTTCACGTCGTCGTAGTAGTTGGGCTGGATAACGTTGATCATCACCAGCGCGACGATCGGGAACACCGACAGGAACATCCCCGACCATTTCGCCTCGGCGGTGATCGCCTTGACCCGGCGGAACAGCTTGAACCGCGACCGGATCACCTTGGCGAGACCGTCGAGGATCTCGGCGAGGTTGCCGCCGGCCTGCTGCTGGATCGTCACCGCGACGGCGAGGAAGCGCAGGTCCTGCATCTCCATCCGCTCGGCCATCGCCTTGAGCGCGTCGCCCATGTCGCGGCCATAGGCGGCCTCGTCGGCGATCACGCCCATCTCGGTGCCCAGCGGATCGGCAACCTCGCTGGCGACGATGCCCACGGCCGAGGAGAACGGGTGCCCGACCCGCAGGCTGCGGACCATCAGCTCCACCGCGTCGGGGAGCTGTTCCTCGATCATGCCCATCCGCTTCTTGGCCTTGTTGTTGATCCAGAGGTAGACGCCGCCGACCCCCATCGCGATCGCCACCACGATCCGCACCGCGGTCCCGGCGGCGGTGCCGACGGTCAGGCCGACGAAGGCCACCAGCGACAGCAGCCCCATGATCATCAGGATCTGCGACGGCGAGAACGCGATGTTGGCCTTCTGCGCCTTGGCCGCCAGCATCGAGTAGAGCGGGATCTGCTGGCTTTTCAGGTGTTGGGTCATCTCCTTGCGGAGCTGTTCCAGCACCTCTTCCCGGCCGCCGCCCTTCTCGAGCAGGTCGAGCCGCCGGTTCACCTTGGAATTCAGGCTGATCGATTTGCCGAAGACCGTGAGGTAGATGCCTTCGACGAGGACCAGGACGGCCACGAAGATCAGGCCGTAGATGATCGGTTCCGCAGAAATGCCCATGTCACTGTGCCGCTACTGGTTCGAAGATGGAGGGCGGCAGGTCGTAGCCCCAGAGCCTGAACCGCTCCGAGAAATGCGACCGCACCCCGGTGGCCGTGAAGTGGCCGATGATCTTGTTGTCGGGTCCGATGCCGAGCCGCTGGTAGCGGAACACCTCCTGCATCGAGATGACGTCCCCCTCCATGCCGGTGATCTCGGTGATCGACACCATCCGCCGCGAGCCGTCCTGCAGGCGGCTGGCCTGCACGATGAGGTTGACCGCGCTCGCGATCTGCGCCCGCATCGCCTTGATCGGCATCTCGATCCCGGCCATCGCGATCATGTTCTCGAGACGGCTGATCCCGTCCCGCGCCGAGTTGGCGTGGATCGTGGTCATCGACCCGTCGTGGCCGGTGTTCATCGCCTGGAGCATGTCGATGACTTCCTCGCCCCGGGTCTCGCCGACGATGATCCTGTCTGGGCGCATCCGCAGGGCGTTGCGCAGACAGTCCCGCTGGGTGACCGCGCCCTTGCCCTCGACGTTGGGGGGCTTGGATTCCATCCGGCCGACATGGGTCTGCTGGAGCTGGAGTTCGGCGGTGTCCTCGATCGTCAGGATCCGCTCCGAGTTGTCGATGAACGAGGACAGCGCGTTCAGCGTGGTGGTCTTGCCCGAGCCGGTCCCGCCCGAGACGATGACGTTGAGCCGGGTGGCCACCGCGGCCTCGAGATAGGCCGCCATCTCCTCGGTGAAGGCGCCGAACTTGACGAGGTCGTCGATGCCGAGCTTGTCCTTCTTGAACTTCCGGATCGACACCAGCGAGCCGTCCACCGCCACCGGCGGAACCATCGCGTTGAAGCGCGATCCGTCGGCCAGACGGGCGTCCACGTAGGGGTTCGATTCATCGACGCGCCGGCCCACCGCGGACACGATCTTGTCGATGATCCGCATCAGGTGGCGTTCGTCCTTGAAGGTGATGTCGCTGAGTTCCAGCTTGCCACGCCGTTCCACGAAGATCTGGTGCGGGCCGTTGATCAGGATGTCGTTGACGTCGTCGTCCTTCAGCAGCGGCTCGAGCGGGCCGAGGCCGGTGACCTCGAAATAGAGGTCCTGGTTGAGGCTCTGGCGTTCCTCGCGGTTCAGGACCACGCCCATTTCCTCGAGCGTTTCCGAGGCGATGGCGTTGATCTCGGTGCGCAGTTCCTGCTCGGTGGCGGTTTCCAGCGCCGCGAGGTTCAGGTTGTCGAGCAGCGCCTTGTGCAGGTCGAGCTTGATCTCGGCCAGGCGCTCCTTGCGCTTCTTCTCCTTGTCCACCGGGCTGGGCTGGGCCGGCTTCTTGCTTGGCTTGGGCTGCGCCATCGGCGTGACGTTGGTCTTGGCGGGCGCCGCCTGGGGCGTCGGCGCGGCGCCGGCAGGGGCGGCCGCGTCGGGCCTGGCCGGTGGCGTCTTCTTGTACTTGGAGAACATGTAACCCCCTTCGGATCAGGCTCGGCCGGTGCCGGTCAGCCGCCGGTCGCGGCGGATTGGTTGACCGCGTGGACCGACGCCGCCAGCTTGTGGATTTCCTTGCGCAGCGGGTTCTTCGGGATCCCCTCCGCCATCGGAACGCCGTGGTCGGCGTTCTGCGCCACCTGCCTGCCGCCGTCGGGCAGCTGCACCTCGATGCCGATGCCCAGGCTCTCGGCCAACCGCTTGACCCGCGACTTGCCGTTCAGGTCGGTGAATTTCGGGCCGCGGTTCAGCAGGAACCGCAGCTTGTCGAAGGGCAGGTCCTCGGCCTGCAGGGCACGCTTCATCCGCAGCGTGTTCTGGGCGGACCGCATGTCCATCTCGATCATCGCGAAGTAGACATGGGCGGCTTCGAGCACCGCCTGGCTCCACTCGACGATGGTGGTGGGCATGTCGATGACCACGTAGTCGAAGTTCTGCCGGGCCATGTCGATCACCCGGTTGATGTCCTCGCTGGACACGATGTCGAGCGGGATCAGCTCCATCGGCGCGGTCAGGACGTGGAGCTTGTCCTCGTAGCTCAGCAGCGCCTGCATGAAGCTTTCCGCGTCCATCGATTCGGTGTCGCTCAGAAGTTCGAACACCGCCTCGCGGCGCGGCAGGTCGAGGTAGGTCGACGCCGATCCGAACTGCAGGTCGAAATCGAGCAGGCAGACCCGCGGCGGGTCCTTCTTGTCGATCGTCGCCAGTTCCCAGGCGAGGTTGACGGCCAGCGTGGTGGTGCCGGTGCCGCCGGCCATGCCGTGGACCGGGATGACCACCCCGTTGCGGTCGGTGGTGGCCTTCAGCTTGGTCTGGTTCTCCGGCGCGACCTTCGGTTCCTCCGGCTCGGCCAGGACCCGGGCGATGGCCCCGGCCAGTTCGCCCTCGGGAAGCGGGTAGGGGACGAACTCGTCGCCGCCCTCGCGCAACAGCTGGTGCAGCGCCGCCGGCGTCACGTCCTCGGCGATCAGGATGACCTTGATCTCGCGGGTCTTGGCGGCGGCGATGATGTCGGTGATGAGGGCGAGGTTGTCCTCGTCCTCGGCGTCGAGCGCCACGGCGATGAACTGGAGCGCCTCGGCCTCGGGCTGCTCCAGGAAGGCCAGCGCGTCCTCGAACGCCAGGTCGCCCCAGGATTCGCCCAGCGCGGCCTCCATGTCCTCGATCAGGAGGTCGAACACCTGCACGTCTCGGCTGATCGTGCAGGCCGTGATCGGCTGCGGCTCGGGTTGCAAAACGGCAGTGCTGCTCATGGCCTGTTGTCCTTACACGTGGGAACCACCCGTTTTCGGCGGGTCACGACTTGCTTTGCCTTGTGGAAGCCCCGGCCCGTCTACGCAGGACGGAACACCCCTCACAGGGAAATTCCCGGACAAACGTGACCAGATTGGGGCCAAAAAATCGTCATTGTGCGATTTCGCGAACGATCCGGGGCCGATGCGGCGGTTTGTTGAATGGCCGGGACGGGGGCGTCTGGCCGCCGCGCGGCCGGGACGGGTGCGGTTGCGGCCCCCCGAACGTGACGCCGCCCGGGCGGCGGCC
>JBFKOW010000073.1:0-16062 GCA_041628615.1 Paracoccaceae bacterium
GACCTTGGCATAAAGCCCGATCGCCACCCCGGCGATCCCGGCGATGCCCGAGCCGAAACCGAAGGTCAGCATGTTGATCCGGTCCGGGTTGATCCCCATCGACCCGGCCATCCGCGGGTTCTGGGTCACCGCGCGGACCTCGAGGCCCAGCCGGGTCCGGTTCATCACGAACAGGAACAGCGCGAGGAACAGCAGTGCCAGCACGAAGATCGCGATGCGTATGTAGCTGATCGACACGATGTCGTTGAACACCAGCGACCCGCCCAGCCAGTCCGGCGCGGTCAGCGGCCGGGCCTGGGTGCCGAAGATGTTCTTGGCGATCTGCTGCAGCGCGATCGAGATGCCGAAGGTGGCGAGAAGGGTCTCCAGCGGCCGGTGGTAGAGCCAGCGGATCACCAGCCGCTCCATCGCCACCCCCGCCGCGAAGGTCACCGCGAAGGCCAGCGGCAGGGCGACGATGATCGACAGGGTGTAGTCGGGGATCACCAGCTGCACCACGTAGCCGGTATAGGCCCCCATCATGATGAACTCGCCGTGGGCCATGTTGATGACCCCCATCACCCCGAAGGTGATGGCGAGCCCGATGGCGGCAAGGAAGTAGATCGAGGCCAGCGACAGCGCGTCGAGCCCGAGGTCGGCGGCCTGGTTCAGCGCCACCCGGGTCTCGATGCTGTCGAGCGCGTCGCGCGCGGCCAGCGCCACCGGGATCGACGGGCCGGTGAGCCGCTCGAAGAAGACATGGGCGTCGAGCGCGGCGGCGATCTCGGCCTCGGTGGCGGCGGCCGCCACGGCGCCCTGCCGGGCCAGTTCGGCGTAGGCAAGGTCGCGGGCGGCCTCGGTGTTCAGGTCGGCCACCTCGATGCCGCCCACCGCGCCGCCGTCGAGATTGGCGATCAGCGCGGCGCGCTTGTCGGCGCGGGTGATCGGTGGGGCGACGATGCCGGCCTCCACCAGCAGCGCCTCGGCGGCGGCGGCGGGCAGCGCCTCGGAGCCCGGCGTCAGCCGGCGCAGCACCGCCGGGTCATCCTCGGGCATCTCGGTCGCAAGCGCGACCTCGGTGACGGCGAGCGGGTTCAGCACGGCGCGGACATCGACGCCCAGATCGCCGCGGAAGCTTTCGATGGCCTCCAGCCGGGCGGCCTCGTCGCGGTCGAACCGGATGGTCAGCAGCCGTTCGATCCGGTCCATCCGGGCGGTCAGCGCCGGGTCGGGCTCGTCGGCGATGACCGCGCGCAGGGCGGCGAGGTGGCTCTCCTCCGGGCTGCGCTCGATGGCGGCGAGCGCGGTGGCGCGGTTGACGGCGACCGGGTCCTTGAGCTGGAACTGCACCAGCGCCGCGCCGATCAGCCCGCGGATGCCGGCATTTGGCTTGAGCTGGTCGTAGCCCGCCTTGGGCGCGGTGCCGATCTCGGCCCCGCCGGCCACGTCGAACAGGCGCAGGGTCTCGCGGTCCACCTCCTCGGCGAAGACGAAAAGCCCGGTCCCGGTCGCCTGCCACATCTCGCGGGCCTGCCAGCGTTCGAGCACCGCCTGCGCGTCGGGCAACCCGCTGGCAGCGAGCGCGTCGATGGCGGGGCCAATGGTCCGGCGCGAGCTTTCGGCGATGACCTCGCCGTGGGTCTGCATCAACTGCTGGATCGGGGCATCGGCGTCCTGCGCGGCCACAGGACCCGATGCGACTGACAAAAGCACCGCCGCGATACCGATGAAATACCGACGCAATACCGACATGGGTTTCGTCCTGCCTCGGAATGGGGTCTTGAGGGGTTAGGAGCGGGGCGGCCCGGGGCCGCCCCGACCCGGAACTGCCCGATCAGTAGTTCGACTTGATCTGCACGCAGGTCTCGGTCTCGGTGTTGTACATGCCGCACCCGAGGGTCTGCCAATCCGAGGTCAGCACCGCCGATTCCGGCAGGTAGTCGGTCCAGGCGTCGCCCGGCACTTCCTCGGTCTGGCTCAGGATGTCGAACTGGCCGTCGGCGGTGATCTCGCCGATCAGCACCGGCTTGGCCAGGTGATGGTTCGGCAGCATCACGGCGGTGCCGCCGGTCAGGTTCGGGAACTCCTGCCCGTACATCGCCTCGCGGACCGCGTCGACATCGGTGGTGCCGGCCTCGGTCGCTGCGTTCACCCACATGTTGAAGCCGATGTAGTGCGCCTCCATCGGGTCGTTGGTGACCCGGTTCTCGTCGCCGATGTAGTCGTGCCAGGCGGCGATGAAGGCCGCGTTCTCGGGGGTGTCGGCGGACATGAAGTAGTTCCACGCCGCGAGGTGGCCGACAAGGTTGGTGGTGTCGAGGCCCGACAGTTCCTCCTCGCCCACCGAGAAGGCGACGACCGGGATGTCGGCGGCGTCGATGCCCTGCGCGGCCAGTTCCTTGTAGAAGCCCACGTTGGCGTCGCCGTTGATCGTCGAGATCACGCCGACCTGCTTGCCGTCGGCGCCCAGCGCCACGACATCCGACACGATCTTGGACCAGTCGGAGTGGCCGAAGGGGGTGTAGTTGACGAAGATGTCCTCGGCCGGGATGCCGGCGGCCAGCAGGTAGGATTCGAGGATGTTGTTGGTGGTCCGGGGATAGACGTAGTCGGTGCCCAGGAGCGCGAACTTCTCGACGCCCAGTTCCTCGAGGAAGTAGTCGGTGGCCGGGATCGCCTGCTGGTTCGGCGCGGCGCCGGTGTAGAACACGTTCTTGGAGCTTTCCTCGCCCTCGTACTGGACGGGGTAGAACAGCAGGCCGTTCAGCTCCTCGATCACCGGCAGCACGGATTTCCGCGACACCGAGGTCCAGTTGCCGAAGATCACGTCGACCTCGTGCACGGTCAGAAGCTCGCGCGCTTTCTCGGCGAAGAGCGGCCAGTCGGAGGCCGGGTCGACCACCACGGCCTCGAGCTCGCAGCCGAGCAAGCCGCCGGCGGCGTTCTGCTGCGCCACCAGCATCTCCACGGTGTCCTTCAGCGTGGTTTCCGAGATCGCCATCGTCCCGGACAGCGAATGCAGCACCCCCACCTTGATCGGGCAGGACACGTCCTGCGCGGCCGCTGGCAGGGCGGCCGCCATCAGCGCGGCGGCAGTGGTCGTCGAGAGAAAGGTCTTTGACATCGCGTCATTCCTTCGAACAGCGCGCCTCCGGGCCTTGCCATTCCGCTGCCGGATGACATGTTGCCCCGCACGCATCGTTATGCGGAGTGCGGTGGTGCTACGCTTGGAGGGCTGGCGCCGCCGCACGACTTCCCCGCCCGACTGACGGACGGTGCGCCCTGTGTCCCCGGAAGCGCGGCGAACTGGAATAGGGCGGGCCGAAGCGCGCGGGGTCCCGCCCCCGCATTCCGGAAGGACGCCGCTTTTTTGGTCTCATTTTCGGCAGACGCCCAAATGATGGGCGGCGGATTGGCCGATCGGTCCCGCCCGGCCCTAGCCGAGGAACAGGCCGGTGCAGGCCGCCACCTCGGCCGCCGCCCGCCGCCGGGCCCAGGCCGCGTCGCTGGAATCGGCATTGAAGGTGGCCCGGCGCAGCAGCAGCGCATGGGCCTGCTTGGCCGAGATCCGGGTGGCCATCACCGCGACGTCGTCGCCCGGCGCCGCCACGAGGTCCAGCATGTCGAGCAGGACGGCGCGGTCGCGCTCGGTCCGCTCCGAGGCCGGGTCACGCATCAGCCACTGGTGCTCGAGCTGCGCCGACAGCCGCCCGGCGCAGGCGGCGAAGGTGCTGGCCAGGTCACCACCGGCAGGGACCCGGCCGGCCCCGGCCAGGGCCAGAAGGAGGAAGAGAGCAACGAGGCGCATTCGCAAACCGCCCATGTCTTGAGCATGGCATGTCGAATTCCGCCTAGTAAATCATCGGTAGGAAAATCGCGTTAGCCGCGGGACCCCGGCGCCACAGCACGGGCGCCGGGGCCGGTCGGCCCTAGCCGAGCAGCACCGCGTCCGGCGCCCCGAGGTCGAGCCCGACGATGACCGGATCGTGGTCCGAGGACCGGAACGCGTCGGCGGCGTAGAAGTCGTCGATCTGCGCCTGCGGCTTGAAATCGGTGTTGTAGTCCAGCGCCGAAGCCTCGAGCGCGTTGATGTGCCACTCCGCCGCCCCGGTGACCTGCGCCGCGAGCGACCCGCTGGCCAGCGCGTAGTCGAGCGACCCGAAGGCCTGCACCGAGGGACTGGCGTCGATGTCCACCGGGAAGGCGAAGCTGAAGGCGAACTCGTCGGCCCCGAGGAAGGACTCGACCTGGTCCTCGTAGCCCTCGGCCTTGAGGAACCGGACCGGGTCCTCCATCCCGTAGGCGTTGAGGTCGCCGACGATCAGCACGTCGGGGTCGCCCGACCCGGTGGGATCGGTGTCGAGCCAGGCATCGAGCGCCTGCGCTGCCTGCAGCCGGGCCTCGTTGTTGTTGCCCGAGCCGTCGCCGGTGCCGGCGTTGTTGCCGAACGGGCTGATCGACCCCTTGGACTTGAAGTGGTTCACCGCGACGGTGAAGGTCTCGCCCGAGGCGAGTTCCTCGAAGGTCGCGGCGATCGGGGCGCGGCTGGTCCCCTCGCCGTCGAACACCGGGTTGCCGAAGTTCAGCCCGAGCCCCGCGAGATCGGCATCGATCAGGATCTCGACGGTGGTGCCGGCGGCGATGCCCACGGTGGTCGTGTTGTAGATCAGCCCGACCATGATCGCGTCGGCGCCGCCGAAGGGCACGCCAGGATCGGCGAAGGCATAGGTTTCGCCGGTGGCGAGGCTGAGCGCCTCCACGATGTACTGGATCGCGAACAGCCCGTCGCCGTTCTGGTCGCCGTATTCGTTCTCCAGCTCGATCAGGCCGAACACGTCCGCCCCCACCTCGGCCAGCGCGGCGATGAGCTTGTCGGCCTGCCGCTGGAATTCCTCCAGCGTGTCGGCGCCGCGCGGATCGAACCCGCCGGGCCCGGAGGTGTTGCTGCCCTCGTCCAGCGTGGTGAAGAAGTTCAGCACGTTGAACGACGCCACGCTGATCGTGCCGCCGACAGCCGGCGCGCCGGTCTCCCGCGGGACGGCATCGACGAACTGCGGCGTCTCGGTCGGGTTGACCCGCCAGGTCTCGTCCCCCGATCCGCCCGACCCGGTGCCGTAGCGCAGCACCCCGGTCAGCCCGGTCACCGTGTCTCCGGCGCTCAGCGCGTCGGCGGCGTCGAACTGGCCGGCGATGTTGCCCGGCACGCCGGCGATCTCGAACGGGATCACGTCCGGGTTCTGCTGGGTCGAGCCATCGTCGAGCAGGATCGCGGATTTCACCGCCGCCTCGCGGAAGGCGGCGAACCCGGCGGCGTCGGGCAGGTTGGACTGGGTATAGGTCTCGAGCAGCCCGCCCTGCTGCAGCCCGATGTCGCCGAACCGGCCGAGGGTGAACAGGTCGCCCACCGTCATCTCCTGCGGCAGGGTCACGCGCATCCCCTCGTAGGCTTCGAGATCGGCAATCAGTTCACCGGCGGAATTGGTCGTCACCGCCGCCACCGGAAAGACGATCTCGGCCGCCGTCGGCAGGATCTGGGCGCTGGCCACGATCTCGACCGAGGTGATGCCCGACAGCTGGGTCTCGCCGAAGAACTCGGTCACCGTGCCGGTGACGCGGACCCTGTCGCCCACCGCGACGTCGACGCCGGGCGCGAAGCCGTCGAAGACGAAGATGCCCTCGGAGGTCCGCGCGTCGGCGTCGGCGTCGCTGTCCTCTTCCTGCAGGTAGAAGCCGTTCAGGTCGCCGTTGCTGCCCAACCCGCCGTCCTGGAAGTCGCCGACCACGATCGCCTCGACCGTCACCAGCGTTCCTTCGAGCGGCGAGGCCGCGCCGGGGCCCTGGATCTCGGAAATCAGCTTTTCCACCGGGCCGCCGGTGCCGCCGCCGCCGCCCGCCGTGGGCGTGGTGTTGGCGCCCGCCGGGCTGAAGGCGTCGATCAGTTGCCAGTCGCCGCCATCGGGGAACCGGCCAGCGGCCGAAGGATAGAACGACCCGTCCGGCCCCAGCACCGGCGCGCCGTAGTAGAAGGTGCCCGGCGTCGAGTCGGACAGCGCGACGGCGTCCACCACCGTCTCGGCCCCGGTCACCGCCGGGCCGGCGATCGAGCCGGACTCGACCAGCGCGATGGTCGACGAGGAGTTCTCGAAGAAGTTTGCCGGCAGTTCGGCGTCCGGCGTGACCCCGAGACTGCCCGAGACCAGCGCGTTGCCGATCAGGTAGAACCCGTTGTCGCCGATCACCGCGTCGGCGGGCAGGTCGAAGCGGTTGTCGATGTTCCCGCTGGCGTCGTCGCTTTCGATGTTGAGCACGCTCAGGCCCGCGAGCGAGGTCCCCGGCGTGCCGAAGATCTCGATGAACTCCACATCCGCGCCGGTGGTGTTGACCAGCACCTCGTTGATGACGACAACCGGCGCGGCGTCGTTGGCCGCGCCCTTGGTCTCGGCCCGCGGCGCGTCCCAGGTGTCGTCGGCATTGCGCTGGAGCGAGAAGCCGATCTCGGTCGACGACGCCTCGGACTGGCCGATGTCGGTGGAGGTCACGCCGTCCGCCGGGCCGCCGACGCCGACGAAGCTGCCCTCGTAGGACAGGAACTCGATCAGCGCGCCGCCGTTCGACAGCGCGATCCCGTCGGGCGACCCGTTCTGCAGCCCGTTCGGCGGCAGGTCGATGACGTAGTAGTCCCAGGTCCCGTCCGACCCGGCAGGCGCGCCGAGCGACAGGGTGTTGTAAACGGAGCCGTTCGATCCGTTGTAGAGCGTCACGGCGAGGCCAGAGGCATCGCCGCCCGCGTTGACCCGGACCTCGATGAACTCGCCCTGATCGGTGCCCACGTTGTCGTAGTGGAATTCGTTGATCCGCGCCTCGATCGGCGGCGGCGGCGGGCTGTTGTCGCCGCCCTTGGTCTCGGCCCGCGGCGCGTCCCAGGTGTCGTCCTCGTTGCGCTGGAGCGAGAAGCCGATCTCGGTGGAGGACGCCTCGGCCTGGCCGATGTCGGTGGAGGTCACGCCGTCCGCCGGGCCGCCGACGCCGACGAAGCTGCCCTCGTAGGACAGGAACTCGATCAGCGCGCCGCCGTTCGACAGCGCGATCCCGTCCGGCGATCCGTTCTGCAGCCCGTTCGGCGGCAGGTCGATCACGTAGTAGTCCCAAAGGGCATCCGAGGCGGCCGGAGCGCCCAGAGACAGGGTGTTGTAAACGGTGCCGTTCGACCCGTTGTAGAGGTCCACCGCCACGAATGAGACGTCGTCGCCCTTCGCGACCCGGATCTCGATGAACTCGCCCACGTCCGAACCGGCATTGTCGTAGTGGAACTCGTTGATCCGGGCGGTGACGTCCGGGATCTCGAGCACATCGGTCACGGTCACAGCGATATCTGCGCTGTCCGACCCGCCGTCGCCGTCCGAGACGGTCACGGTCAGGTCATAGACGTTGTCGCCATCGGCATCCTGCGGCGCCTCGAAGTCGGGCGCGGCGAGGAAGGCGAGCGCGCCTGTGGTCGGGTCGAGCGAGAACAGCCCCGCATCGGCCCCCGACAGGGCGAAGGTCAGCGTGGCGCTGTCGACATCGGTGGCCGAGATGCCGGCGGGCACGGCGGTGCCGTTCTCGGGCACGCTCACGGCAGCGGCGGCGGTCAGGACGGGCGCGTCGTTCACGCCGGTCACGGTGACGGTCACGGTGGCGGTGTCCGTGCCGCCCTTCCCGTCCCCGGCGGTGTAGGTGAAGCTGTCGGTCGCCGTCTCGCCCGCGGCCAGCGCGTCGAACAGGCTGCCCGGATCGTAGAGGATGTCGCCGCCCGAGACGGTGAGCGTCGCGCCCGCCGCGCTGACCGCGTCGACCGATACGAGGCCGATCGCGTCGCCGTCGAATTCCAGGTCGTTGGCCAGCAGCCCGGCGACCGAGATCGCCGACACGCCGTCCTCGCTGGCGGCGGCGGCGTCGTCGCGGGCCAGCACCGCGTTGTTGCTGCCGTCGAGGAACAGGGTGTAGTCGTCGGCGCGGAAATACAGCGCCTCGACCCGGTGCAGCCGGTCGGTGCCGGGATCCGACACCGCGCCGACCGAGGTCACGATGAAGGTCTGCGACCGGCCCCACTGGCCGCTGGTGATCTCGTAGTCCAGCACGCCGCCGTCGTAGGCGGCGATGTCGAAGCCGCGGCCGCCGAAGATCCGGTCGTCGCCGGCGTCGCCCGACAGAACGTCGTCGCCCGGGCCGCCGCGCAAGAGGTCGTCGCCCTCCCCGCCCGAGATGTCGTCATCGCCCCGCATTCCGAAGACCCGGTCGTTGCCGCCGCCTCCGGACAGCGAATCGTCGTCGTTGAAGCCGAAAACGATGTTGTTGCGGTCGTCGCCATCGAGGATGTCGGCGGCCGGCGTGCCGAGAATGGCCTTGGGATGAGGTTTGCGCATTGAATCGTGACTCCCGACGATGATCTTCGTTAACTCTTTTCATCCTTGTGTATCGGTTGGTTGAAAGCCAGTCCCGATTGCCGTGGCGGCCCCCTGCCCAAGGGGCGCGGAGGGGCTGGGTCGGTCCGCGCCGATCGTGGTAGGGCGGTGATGGCACGCGCGATGGCGGGAGGTGGACGGGACCGGGATGGACAAGGCGATCGGCAGGCATGACCGGGACCGCGCCGCCGGGGCGGCCGGGGCGGAACTTTGCCTCGCCAATGCCCGCATCGTGCTGCCCGACCGGGTGTCGACCGGCTCGGTGCACATCGCCGGCGACCGGATCGCCGCCATCGAGGAGGGCGACCAGGTGCCGGCGGGGGCCGTGGATTGCGGCGGCGACCTGCTCCTGCCCGGGCTGGTGGAACTGCACACCGACAACCTCGAACGCCACCTCGAACCGCGGCCCGGCGTCACCCTGCCCCACGGCACCGCGCTGATGGCCCATGACGGCGAACTGGCCTCCTGCGGGATCACCACGGTGTTCGACGCGCTGCGGGTCGGATCGATCCCGAGCCGCCGGGACCACGATGGCGCCTATGCCCGCGGCGTGGCCAGCGAGATCCTGGCGCTGCGGGAGGCCGGGGCGTTCCGGGCCCGCCACCTGATCCACCTGCGCGCCGAGATCTGTTCCGAGACCCTGCTCGACGAGCTTGCCGCCTTCGGGCCACAGGACCGGGTCGGGCTTCTGAGCCTGATGGACCACACCCCTGGCCAGCGGCAGTTCCGCGACCTCGACAAGCTGCGGGTCTACTACTCCGGCAGGCGCGGGCATTTGGCGGCGGAGTTCGACGACTTCGTGGCGCATCGCACCGCCCTGGGCGACCGGGTCCGGACCCGGCACGAGGCGGCAGCGGCGGCCGAGGCGGCCCGGCTCGGCGCGGCGCTGGCCAGCCATGACGATACCACCGCCGACCACGTCTGCACCTCGCGCGCCCTCGGCGTCGCGCTGGCCGAGTTTCCCACCACCTTTGAGGCCGCCGAGGCCTGCCGGGCGGCGGGCATCCCGGTCATCATGGGGGCGCCGAACCTGATCCGGGACGGCTCGCATTCGGGCAACGTGTCGGCCCGGGACCTGGCCGAGCGCGGCCTGCTCGACATCATGTCGTCGGACTACGCGCCGTCGCTGCTGCTGGCCGGGGCGTTCCGGCTCGCGGCGCTGTGGGACGACCTGCCCCGCGCGGTGCGCACGGTCAGCGCGACCCCCGCCGCGGCGACCGGCCTGACCGATCGGGGCCGCATCGCGCCCGGCTGCCTTGCCGACCTGCTGCGGGTCGGGGTGTTCGACGGGCTCCCGGTGGTGCGCGGCGTCTGGCGCGGCGGCGGACGGATCGGCTGACGCCGCCGCGGTCAGCCGCCGATATAGGCCCCGAGCGTGGCGCGGGTGCCGTCACGCCAGAGCGCGCGCAGCCAGTCGGCGAAGGGATCGGCGAAAGCGGCGTTCCGGCCGAGATCGCCATAGAGTTGTCCCTGCGCTAGCCAGACCGCCGGATCGTCGCGGGCCGCCAGCGCGCAGGCCTGCAGCGCGTCCCAGTTCGGGTCGTTCGGCTCGATCGGGCTGCCGTCCTCGCGGGTGCCGGCGCACATCCGGGCCCAGAGCGCCTCGACCAGCGCCAGCCCGCGGACCGAACTGCCGGCGGCGATCCCGTCGCGCAGGATCGGCAGCAGGAACCCGGTGTGCCGGGACGAGCCGTCGAAGGCCACCCGGCGGGTGGTGTCGTGGATCGCCGGGTTCGAGAACCGGGTGGCGATCAGGTCGAGATAGGCCGAGGGCGTCATCCCCGGCACCTCCCGGACATGCGGCACGATCTCGTCGCTTTCAACCTTGAGGAAGAAGCGCCTCACGTCGACGTCCTGCATGCAGGCGGCGATGGTGGGGATCGACAGGAGTTCGCCCGCGTTGGCGAGGACCTGGTGGCCCGCATTCAGGATGCGGATCTTCATCTTCTCGTAGGCGTGCACGTCGTCGGTGAAGGTCGCGCCGACGTCCTCCCAAGGCGGCCTGCCGGCGGCGAAATCGTCCTCCAGCACCCACTGGCGGAAATTCTCGTGGGTCACCGGCGCCGCGTCGTCGATGCCGAGGTCGCGGGCGCGGGCGATCTCGCCGGGACCGGTGGCGGGAACGATGCAGTCGACCATCGAATTCGGAAACGACGCCTCGGCCTCGATCCAGTCGGCCAGCGCCGGATCCGACAGCCGGGCGAGGCCGACCACGGTACGGCGGACGATGGCGCCGTTGCCCTGCAGGTTGTCGCAGCTCTGCACCGTGAAGGCACGACGGCCGGCGGCGCGGCGGGCGGCGAGCGCGGCGACGATCGCGCCGAAGGCGGTGCGCGGATGGTCCGGGTTCGCGGCGTCGTGGCGGATGTCGGCATGGCCGGCATCGAAACCGCCGGTGGCCGGGTCGGTGTAATAGCCGCCTTCGGTCACGGTCAGCGCGACGATCCGGATCGCCGGGTCCGACATCGCCGCGATCAGCGGGCCGTTGCCCTCTTCCACGGGCAGGAAGTCGATCATCGAACCGGAGACTTCGACCGCCTGCCCGTCCGGGCGCAGTTCGATCAGGGTGGTCAGGCAGTCCTGCGCCAGCAGCCGGTCGCGCATCGCCGCGTCGTTGGGCCGAACCCCGGCGCCGATGATCGCCCAGTCGAGCGCCAGACCCGCCTGCATCAGCCGGTGCAGATACCACGCCTGGTGGGCGCGGTGGAAATTGCCGAGCCCGATATGCACGATGCCGGGGGTCAGACTGGACCGGTCGTAGCGGGGACGAAGCACACCCTCGGGCAGCGCTTCGAGCGTCGCGTTGCTCAGCCTCA
This sequence comes from Paracoccaceae bacterium, assembly GCA_041628615.1. Classification (GTDB taxonomy): domain Bacteria; phylum Pseudomonadota; class Alphaproteobacteria; order Rhodobacterales; family Rhodobacteraceae; genus JAMWZF01. The sequence continues at coordinate 11,240 of JBFKOW010000073.1, forward strand.
TCCTGTCGGTCCTTTCGTGTTGCCCATCAGCTCATCCAGTTGCCGCCATCGACGTTGAAGGTCTGGGCGACGATGTAGTCGGCCTCGTCGGTGGCGAGGAAGATCGCCATGCCGGTCAGGTCCTCGGCGCGACCCATGCGGCCGTAAGGCACCGCTTCGCCGACCTCTTTCGTCTTCTGGCCGGGGGCCTTGCCCTCGTATTTCGCGAAGAAGGCGTCGACGCCGTCCCAGTGCTCGCCATCGACCACGCCCGGGGCGATGGCGTTCACGTTGATGCCGTGGGCGATCAGGTTCAGGCCGGCGGACTGGGTCAGGCTGATGACCGCCGCCTTGGTGGCGCAGTAGACCGCGACGAGGGCCTCGCCCCGGCGGCCGGCCTGGCTCGCCATGTTGATGATCTTGCCGCCGCCGCCCCGCTCGATCATGTGCCGCGCCGCCGCCTGCAGCGTGAACAGGGTGCCGGCGACGTTGATGTCGAAGACGCGGGCATAGTCGGCGCGGTCGATCTCCACGATCGGTGCGGCGGTGAAGATCGCCGCGTTGTTGATCAGGATGTCGATGCGGCCGAAATGGCCCACCGCGCGCGCCACCGCGGCGTCGATGCTGGCCTGGTCGGTGACGTCCATCCGCACCGCGAGCGCGGCGTCGCCGATCTCGGCCGCGGTCGCCGCGGCGCGGGCCTCGTCGATGTCGGCGATCACCACCCGGGCGCCTTCGCGGACATAGGCCTCGGCGAAGCTCCGCCCGATGCCGCGGGCGGCGCCGGTGATCAGCGCCGTCTTGCCGGCGAGCCGGGTCATTCGATGCGCAGGCCCTTGGCGTCGAAGCGGTGCAGGTGCTCGGCGCGCGGGGTCAGGTAGACATGCGAATGGTAGCGCAGCGACCTCTCGCCGGTGGCGCGCACGGTCAGCGGCTCGGACGAGATGTCGGTCTGGACGTGGAAGAAGGTGTCCGAGCCGAGGTGTTCGGACACGCCGACCTCGCCCTTCCAGGCGCCCTCGGTCTCCGAGATCTCGATATGCTCGGGGCGGATGCCGATGGTGGCGGCGTCGTGCTTGGCGGCCTCCGGGCCGCCGATCAGGTTCATCTTCGGCGACCCGATGAAGCCCGCGACGAAGGTGTTGCGCGGCCGCTGGTAGAGCTCCAGCGGGCTGCCGACCTGCTCGATCACGCCGGCCTGCAGCACCACGATCTTGTCGGCCATCGTCATCGCCTCGACCTGGTCGTGGGTGACGTAGATCATCGTCGTCTCGAGCCGCTTGTGCAGTTCGCTGATCTCCAGCCGCATCCCGACCCGCAGCGCCGCATCGAGGTTCGACAGCGGCTCGTCGAACAGGAACGCCGCCGGTTCGCGGACGATGGCGCGGCCGATGGCGACCCGCTGGCGCTGGCCGCCCGACAGCTGGCCGGGCCGCCGGTCGAGGTAGTCCGTCAGGTTCAGCACCGAGGCGGCGCCGTTCACCCGCTTGTCGATCTCGGCCTGGTCCATCTTCGCCATCCGCAGCGGGAAGGCGATGTTCCTGCGCACGCTCATGTGCGGGTAGAGCGCATAGGACTGGAACACCATCGCCAGCCCGCGCTTGGCCGGCGGCACCATCGTGGCGTCCTTGCCGTCGATGGTGATCTTACCCTCGGTGACGTCCTCCAGCCCGGCGATCAGGCGCAGCAGCGTGGACTTGCCGCAGCCCGAGGGGCCGACGAAGACCACGAATTCGCCGTCGTTGATCTCGAGGTCGAGCGGCGGGATGACATTGACGTCGCCAAAGCTCTTGGTCACTTGGTCAAGCGTGATGCGTCCCATGGGTCAGCTCCTTATTTCACCGCGCCGAAGGTGAGGCCGCGGACGAGTTGTTTCTGGCTGAACCAGCCAAGGATGAGGATCGGGGCGATTGCCATGGTCGAGGCCGCGCTGAGCTTGGCGAAGAACAGGCCCTCGGGGCTTGAGTAGCTGGCGATGAACGCCGTGAGCGGCGCCGCGTTGACAGCGGTGAGGTTCAGCGTCCAGAACGCTTCGTTCCAGGCGAGGATGAAGTTGAGAAGCATCGTGGAGGCGATACCGGGAACGGCCATCGGGGTGAGGATGTAGAGGATTTCTTCCCTCAGGCTCGCGCCGTCCATCCGCGCGGCTTCAAGGATGTCGACGGGGATCTCCTTGAAGTAGGTGTAGAGCATCCAGACGATGATCGGCAGGTTGATCAGCATCATGACGACAACCAGACCGGAGCGGCTGTCGAGCAGGCCCAGCTGGATGAAGAGCAGGTAGATCGGGTAGAGCACGCCCACCGCCGGCAGCATCTTGGTCGAGAGCATCCACAGCAGGATGTCCTTGGTCCGGTGCGAGGGCACGAAGGCCATGGACCAGGCCGCGGGAACGGCGACGATGAGGCCGAGAATGGTCGAGCCGCCGGCGATGATGATCGAGTTCCACAGGAACCGCGCGTAGTTCGAGCGCTCCATGACGACGCCGTAGTTTTCCAGCGTCCAGTCGAACCCGAGGAAGATCGGCGGACTCGCGATGGCCTGCGCCTCGGTCTTGAACGAGGTCAGGATGGTCCACAGGATCGGGAAGAAGATCAGCAGGCCGACGGACCATGAGGCGGCTGTGTTGATCAGCTTGCGGCGGGGTGTGACGGCACGTGCCATGGTCAGCGATCCAGGTTCTTGCCGACGATCCGCATCAGGAAGATCGCGACGATGTTTGCGAGGATGATGGCGTAGACACCACCGGCTGATCCCAGGCCGACATTCTGGCTTTCCAGCACGCGCTGGAAGATCAGGTACGACAGGGTCCGCGTTCCGAAGGCGCCGCCGGTGGTCACGAAGATCTCGGCGAAGATCGCCAGAAGGAAGATCGTCTGGATCAGGATCACGATGGTGATCGCGCGGCTCAGGTGCGGAAGAATGATGTAGATGAAGCGCTGCGGGAACGGCGCGCCGTCCATTTCCGCGGCTTCCAGTTGCTCGCCGTCGAGGGACTGGAACGCGGTCAGAAGGATCAGCGTCGAGAAGGGCAGCCATTGCCAGCTGACGATCATGATGATCGACGGCATCGCGGCGTCGGAAAGCCAGCTCACCGGATCGGCGCCGAAGAACCGCCACAGGTGCGCGAGAAGCCCGTTGGTGGGATCCATGAACATGTTCTTCCACACCAGCGCCGAAACCGTGGGCATCACGAAGAAGGGCGCGATCACGAGGATGCGGACGACGCCCTGGCCCCACATCGGCTGATCGAGCAGCATGGCGATGAGGATGCCGAAGATCACCGTGATGACGAGGACGCCGCCGACGATGACCAGCGTGGTCTGCACCGAGGGCCAGAAGGAAGACGACGTCACGAAGCGAACGTAGTTGTCGAAGCCGGTCCAGCCCTGGTCTCCGCCACGTAGCGGCAGGTAGGTGCGAAACGAGAACCAGAGGGTCATGATCAACGGCACGAGCATCCAGCCCAGGAGCAGGACAACGGCGGGCGCCATCATCAGCCGGGCCGCAGATCGGGAAGCCTTGGTAGCCATTGGGAACATCTCCTGCGTGGACGGAGTACGTCTGTGCAGCCCGTCATCTCGCGGACATGCCGAAGATCTGCGGGCCCCGTTGCGTCGGGGGGCGACATGCGGCCGCCCCCCGGCAAGGAGTTCCGGAACGGCTTAGCGGTAGCCCGCCGCCTCCATCGTCTCGTTGGTCAGAGCCTGGGCCTTCTCGAGCGCCTCGTCGATCGACTGCTGACCGGCGTAGGCTGCCGAGAACTCCTGGCTGACCTCGGTCGCGAGGCCCGCGAACTCGGGGATGGCAACGAACTGGATGCCGACATAGGGCACCGGATCGACGGTCGGATCGGTCGGATCAGCCGCGTTGATCGAGTCCAGGGTCATCTTCGCGAACGGGACTTCCTGGTATTCAGGGGTCTCGTAGAGCGAGGTGCGGGCGCCCGGCGGAACGTTGGCCCAGCCTTCGTTCGCCGCGACCAGCTCGATGTAGTCCTTCGAGGTGGCCCACTCGATGAACGCCTTCGCGGCCTCTTCCTTCTGGGTACCGGCCGGGATGGCGAGCGCCCAGGCCCAGAGCCAGTTCGACCGCTTGTCCACGCCCTCGGCGTTCGGCGCCAGCGCGAAGCCGACATGCTCGGCGACGGTGGAGTCGTTGGGGTTGGTCACGAAGGACGCGGCCACGGTGGCGTCGATCCACATGCCGCACTTGCCCTGCTGGAACAGCGAAAGGTTCTCGTTGAAGCCGTTGGTCGCGTAGCCCTCGGGGCCGTAGCTGTTCATCAGGTCGACGTAGAATTCCAGCGCGGCCTTCCACTCGGGCTGGTCGAACTGGGCGTTCCACTCCTCGTCGAACCAGCGCGCGCCGAAGGAGTTGCCGGTGACGGTGATGAAGGCGCCGCCCTCACCCCAGCCGGCCTTGCCGCGCAGGCAGATGCCGTTGATGTCGTTCGCCGGATCGTCCATCGCCGCCGCGGCCTCGCGGATGAATTCCCAGGTCGGCGCATCGGGCATTTCCAGACCGGCCTTTTCCATCAGGTCGGTGCGGTACATGACCATCGACGACTCGCCGTAGAACGGCGCGGCGTAAAGCGTGCCGTCATAGCTGAGGCCGGCCCGCATCGCGGGAAGGATATCATCGGCGTCATACTCTTCCGACAAATCGTCCAGCGGCACCAGCCAGCCATTGGCGGCCCAGATCGGGGTTTCGTACATGCCGATGGTCATCAGGTCGAAGGCGCCGCCCTTGGCGGAAATGTCGGTGGTCACACGCTGACGCAGCGTGTTCTCTTCCAAGGTCACCCACTCGACCTGGTGGCCGGTCTTTTCAGTGAAGTCGTC
>JBFKOW010000074.1:0-16056 GCA_041628615.1 Paracoccaceae bacterium
CAGCGACCCGAGGTCACATCCCGGACCGCGGCGGTCGCCGCCGCGCCGAATCCGGCGATGCCGATCAGGTTCTCGGTGCCCGACCGGCGGCCCATTTCCTGCCCGCCGCCGGGGACCAGCGGCGGCAGGTCCCAGCCCTGCGGCACGAGCAGCGCGCCGACGCCCTTCGGACCGCCGAACTTGTGCGCCGACAGCATGTAGAAGGCCGGCGGCAGCCACGACAGCGCGACCGGCAGGCGGCCGAAATACTGCACCAGGTCCACCAGAACCCGCGCCCCGGCGGCGCCGGCCGCGGCGGCGGCGGCCTCGAAGGGCTGCAGGATCCCGGTCTCGCTGTTGGCGGCCTGCACCGCCACGAGTGCGCCCGCGCCGGCCGTCTCGGCCGCCTCCGGCGCGATCGCACCGCCGGAGTCCAGCGACAATTCGCGCCAGTCCGCCACCCGGCCGGCCCAGGCCGCGATGCAGTCATGCTCGACCGGGGTCGCCGCCACCGCCTGCCAGCCGGCGGCGAGCACCAGCGCCGCGGCCTCGGTCGCGCCCGAGGTGAACACCACGTCGTAGCCCTGGGCCCCGGTGGCCGCGATCACCTGCGCCCGGGCGCGCTCCACGATCGCCTTGGCGGCGCGGCCCTCTGCATGGACCGAGGAGGGATTGCCCACCTGGTCGAGCGCCGCCAGCATCGCCGCCCGCGCCTCGGGGCGCAGCGGCGCGGTGGCGTTCCAGTCGAGATAGACGCGCGTCATCCGCCCGCCCTACTCGTCGACCAGCTGGAACAGCGAGGGCACCGCCGGACAGGGGGCGAGGTCGTTGTGGACCACGTCCGACAGCCGGGTCTGATGCAGGAAGACGTAGACATGGGCCGACAGGCTTTCCCACAGCCGGTTCGTCAGGCTCTGGGCGCGCGATCCCGACAGGCCGCCGGTGGCCGCCGCGCCGGTGTGCATCGCGCTCACCGTCTCGTCCACCGCCGACAGCACGTCCACCACGCGGATCTCCGAGGCCGGGCGGCCGAGGCGGTAGCCGCCCCCCGGACCGCGCACCGATTCCACCAGCCCCGCCCGGCGCAGCCGCACGAAGAGCTGTTCGAGGTAGGGCAGCGAGATGTCCTGCCGGCGGGACACCTCGGCCAGCGGCACCAGGACCTCGGCGCCGTGCTGTTGCTGCTGCAGCGCGAGGTCGGCCAGCGCCACCATCGCGTAGCGGCCCTTGGTGCTGAGTTTCATCGGTCACGCTCCCCCAGAGGCGGATGTCACCCGGCCAATCCGATTGACGCCGACCCGCGGCCTGATTAGGTGCCTTTAGCCAACAAGGCCAGCGCCATGGCTGGCCGCGACAAAACTTAGAATCCTTCTAAGGTGCCGCCGTTTCCCCGTCAAGAAACCGCGCTGCCGGCGAAGGGCAGCACGAGACAGGCTCGGAAGGATCACGACATGCCCGAGGTAATCTTTCCCGGACCGGAAGGACGGCTCGAAGGCCGCTATCACCCGCAGGGCGGCAACGGCGACGCGCCGATCGCCATCATCCTGCACCCGCACCCGCAATTCGGCGGGACGATGAACAACCGGGTCGTCTATAACCTGCACTACGCCTTCCACAACATGGGCTTCACCGTGCTGCGGTTCAACTTCCGCGGCGTCGGCCGCAGCCAGGGCGAATACGACCAGGGCGTGGGCGAACTCAGCGACGCCGCCTCGGCGCTGGACTACCTGCAGTCGATGAACCAGAACGCCAAGCATTGCTGGGTCGCCGGATTCAGCTTCGGCGCGTGGATCGGGATGCAGCTTCTCATGCGCCGCCCCGAGATCACCGGCTTCATCAGCGTGTCGCCGCCGGCCAACATGTACGACTTCTCGTTCCTCGCACCCTGCCCGTCCTCGGGGCTCATCATCAACGGCAGCGCCGACCGGGTCGCCCCGCCGGCCGATACCGTGACCCTGGTGAACAAGCTGCACGAGCAGAAGGGCATCACCATCACCCACGAGGAGGTGAAGGGCGCCGGCCACTTCTTCGAGGATCCCCACATGGACACGATGATCGACACGGTCACCGCCTATGTGCGCCGCCGGCTGACCGAGAACACCCGCTGATGTCCGGCAGCCTGACCGAGATCGCGGCCCGGCTGGCCGACGAGGTGATCGCCATCCAGGACGCCAGCGGCGAGGAGCGGCTGTTCATGGAAGTCAGCAAGGTCATCGGCGCCTCGTCGCAGACGCTGGAGGAAGCCTTTCTGACCGAGGTGCGGATCCGCATGGCAGAGCGCAAGGCGCAGGATTTCATCCGCACCAAGGCAACCCAGCTCGGCGTCGCGCGGCCGGCGCCGCAGGCGCGCCGCTAGGGCCGTGGCCGAGCCGGCCCAGGCCGACCTGTTCCGGGTGCCGCTGCTCGACGGCAGCGACGGCATCGGCCAGGTGATCGAGATCGGCGAAGACGGCCTGTTCGTGCTGCTGTCCTCGGACCGTCACGGCGACGCCGGGTCGGTGCCGGTGCCGCTGTCCCGGGTGCTGGCCCTGCTCCGGATCCCCGCCGACCCGCTGGCCTCGGGGCAATGGGGCATCACCGGCTTCGACATGATCCCCGAAACCCGGAAGATCTGGCCCCACGACCTGTTCTGGCCCGACCTGCCGCTGACCGACCCGGCAATCGTCGAGGCCTTCCTGTCGGCCTGCCACGGCCTGTTCCCCTGGGACGGGTTTCCCGACAAGGGGCTGTTCGACCGGATGCTGGCCGCCGGCCGGGACCGCCCCGCGCAGGCCGTCCTCGGCTCGGGCTGAACGCGGATGACGGACCGGATCGACCGACAATTCGCGTTCCTGATCGCCGCCGACGGGCTCAAGACCCGGCACGGCGACGCCGCCCTGATGAATTCCGCCCGGCGCGAGAACTGTGCCGAACGCAGCTGGCACGCCGCGCTCTGGGCTCTGGCCTTCTGCCCGCCGGATCGGGACCGGGGCGCGGTGCTGGCGATGGCGGTCCTGTCCGGGCTGGCCGACCTGCCCGCCGCCGGCCTCCTGACGCTCCTGCCCGCAGACCAGGCCGGCCGGTTCCGGGCATTCTTCGACCGGGCGCAGACCGGCGGCGACCCCGAGGCGCGGCTGGTGCGCAGCGCGGCCCGCGGCCAGGCCCTGCTGCAGGCGCTGGGCCGCGGCGACCTCGGCCGGGGCGAAACCGACGGGCTTCTGGGCGACCTGCAGACCGGCCGCTTCGCCGACCTGCGCGACGACTGGCCGGACCTGCATGCCCATGCCGAACGGCTGCTGACCGGGCGCGGCACCGCCGCGGACCCGGTCCTCGCCGCGCGGCTGCGGTTCCTCGCCGAGGCCGACCGGCTGAAATCGGTGCTGCGCGGCACGACCCTGTTCGACGGGTCCCGGCCCGAGAACTCGGCCGAGCATTCCTGGCACATCGCGCTTTTCGCGCTCACCCTCGCCGAGCACGCCCTGCGGCCGGTCGCGGTGGACCGCGTGCTGGCCATGCTCATCCTCCACGACCTTGTCGAGATCGACGCCGGCGACGCGCCGATCCACGGCAACCACGATCCGGCGGCGCTGGCAGCGAAGGAACGGCGCGCGGCGGACCGGCTGTTCGGCCTGCTGCCAGGGCGCGAGGGCGAGCGGTTCCGCGCGCTCTGGGACGAGTTCGAAGCCGCCGAGAGCGATGATGCCGTCTTCGCGAAGTCGGTGGACCGGGTGCAGCCGGTCATCGCCAACCTCGAATCCGGCGGCGGTACCTGGCCCACCTACCAGGTCAGCCGGGCGCAGCTCGATTCCCGGGTCGGCAGCAAGGTCCGGCGCGGCGCCCCGGCGCTCTGGGACGCCCTGACGCCCCGGATCGACGCGTGGTTCGCCGCCAACGCCACGGGCGGCGCAGGCTAGGTCCGGAGGGCCGGGGCGGAACGCTGCGACAAAATCGTATACAACGGCATACCGACCTTCCCAATCGCCGCCGGATGCGGTAAGCGCCCGGTCAGACGCGCGACACAACCCGCCGGATCAAGAGGACCCTCATGACCGACACCGCCACCCCCGACATCATCTACACCAAGGTCGACGAAGCGCCCGAACTGGCCAGCGCCTCGCTGCTGCCGATCATCCGGAGCTTCGCCGCCGCCGCCGGCGTGTCGGTGGGCACGAAGGACATCTCGCTTGCCGGCCGGATCCTCGCCGCCTTCCCCGAGCACCTGACCGAAGCCCAGCAGATCAGCGACGACCTCGCCGAACTGGGCGAACTGGTGAAGACGCCGGACGCCAACGTCATCAAGCTGCCCAACATCTCGGCCTCGGTGCCGCAGCTCGTCGCCGCGGTGAAGGAGCTGCAGGGACAGGGCTACGCGATCCCGGACTACCCCGAGACCCCGGCCACCGACGCCGAGCGCGCGGCCCGCGCGAAATACGACGCGATCAAGGGCTCGGCGGTGAACCCGGTCCTGCGCGAGGGCAACTCGGACCGCCGCGCCGCCGCCGCGGTGAAGAAGTTCGCCCAGTCGAACCCGCACCGGATGGGCGACTGGTCCGCCGACAGCAAGACCCGCGTCGCCGCGATGGACGGCGGCGATTTCCGCTCCAACGAGGTCTCGGCCACCCTGCCCCGCGCCGCCACGGCGAGGATCGTCCACGTCGCCGCCGACGGCACCGAGACGGTGCTGAAGGACGCGGTGAGCTACCCGGCCGGAACCGTGGTCGACGCCACCTTCATGTCGGCCAAGGCGCTTTCCGCCTTCCTCGCCGCCGAGATCGACCGGACCAGGGCCGAGGGCGTGCTGTTCTCGCTGCACATGAAGGCGACGATGATGAAGGTCTCGGACCCGATCATCTTCGGCCACGCGGTGCGGGCCTGGCTCGCCCCGGTGTTTGAGGCGCACGGCGACCGGCTCGCCGAACTGGGCGTGAACCCGAATTCCGGCCTCGGCGACCTGCTGAACCGGGTCAAGGACGACGCCGCGATCATGGCCGCGATCGAGGCGGTCACCGCCGAGCGGCCGCCGATGTACATGGTCGACAGCGAACGCGGCATCACCAACCTGCACGTGCCCTCGGACGTCATCATCGACGCCTCGATGCCGGCCCTGATCCGCGCCGGCGGCAAGGGCTGGGGACCGGACGGCAAGGAGCACGACGCGGTCTGCGTGATCCCCGACAACTCCTACGCCCCGGTCTATGACGAGACGATCAGGTTCTTCAAGGAACACGGCAAGCTGAACCCGGCCACCGCCGGCACGGTGCAGAACCTCGGGCTGATGGCGCAGAAGGCCGAGGAATACGGCTCCCACCCGACCACCTTCGAGATCCCCGCCGACGGCACCGTGAAGATGGTGCTCGACGACGGCACCGTGCTGCACGAGCACAAGGTCGAAGCCGGCGACATCTGGCGCTCGGCCAGCGCCCGCAAGGCGCCGATCGAGGACTGGGTGAACCTGGCGATCGAGCGGCAGAAGGCCACCGGCTACCGGGCGATCTTCTGGCTCGACGAGACCCGCGCGCATGACGCCGAGCTTATCGGTTACGTGAAGCCCATCCTCGAAGCCGCTGGCGTCGCTGACAAATTCGAGATCATGGCCCCGCGCGAGGCGACCCGCGCCAGCCTCGAGACGATCACCCGCGGCGAGAACACCATCGCCATCACCGGCAACGTGCTGCGCGACTACCTGACCGACCTGTTCCCGATCCTCGAACTGGCCACCTCGGCAAAGATGCTGTCGATCGTGAAGCTGATGAACGGCGGCGGCCTGTTCGAGACCGGCGCCGGCGGGTCGGCCCCCAAGCACGTGCAGCAGCTTCAGGCCGAGAACCACCTGCGCTGGGACAGCCTCGGCGAGTTCTGCGCGCTGGGCGAAAGCTTCAAGTTCCTCGCCGACGCGAAGGACAACGCCCGGGCGCGGGTGCTGGGCGAGGCGGTCGAGACCGCGACGCAGGGCATCCTCGATCACGGCCGCAGCCCCGGCCGCAAGGTCGGCGAGCCCGACAACCGCGACAGCCACTACTGGTTCGCCCGCTACTGGGCCGAGGCGCTGGCGGCGCAGACCGCCGACGCCGGTCTCGCGGCGCATTTCGCGCCCGTCGCGACGGCGCTGGCCGAGAACGAGGCGGCGATCGTCTCGGAACTCCACGCCGGGCGCGGGCAACCCGCGGACCAGGGCGGGTACTACCACCCCGACCCGGCGAAGACCGCCGCGATCATGCGGCCCTCGGCGACGCTGAACGCGATCATCGGCTGACCCGGACGGCGGCCCCTCGCGGGCCGCCGCGCCCCCATTTCCCGCCCGCTTTCCCAGGAGGATACGGCCGTGACCAGGATCAAGGTCGACAACCCCATCGTCGAGATGGACGGCGACGAGATGACCCGCATCATGTGGGCCTTCATCAAGGACAAGCTGATCCTGCCCTACCTCGACATCGACCTGCTCTACTACGATCTCGGCATCGAGGAGCGGGACCGGACCGAGGACCAGGTCACCATCGACGCCGCCGAGAAGACCCGTGAGGTCGGCGTCGCGGTGAAATGCGCCACGATCACCCCTGACGAGGCGCGGGTCGAGGAATTCGGCCTCAAGAAGATGTGGCGCAGCCCGAACGGCACGATCCGCAACATCCTCGGCGGGGTGGTGTTCCGTCAGCCGATCATCTGCCGCAACGTGCCCCGGCTGGTGCCCGGCTGGACCAGGCCCATCGTGATCGGCCGGCACGCCTTCGGCGACCAGTACCGCGCCACCGACATGAAGTTCCCCGGACCGGGCAAGCTGACGATGACCTTCACCGGCGCCGACGGCCAGGTGATCGAGCACGAGGTGTTCGACGCGCCCTCCGCCGGGGTCTTCATGTCGATGTATAACCTCGACAGTTCGATCGTGGATTTCGCCCGCGCGTCAATGAACTACGCGCTGAACCTCAAGTGGCCGCTGTACCTGTCCACGAAGAACACGATCCTGAAACAGTATGACGGCCGGTTCCTCGAACTGTTCCAGAAGGTGTTCGACGAGGAATTCGCCGACGCGTTCAAGAAGGCCGGGATCTGGTACGAACACCGGCTGATCGACGACATGGTCGCCTGCGCGATGAAGTGGAACGGCGGCTTCGTCTGGGCCTGCAAGAACTACGACGGCGACGTGCAGTCCGACACGGTGGCGCAGGGCTTCGGCTCGCTGGGGCTGATGACCTCGCAACTGCTGACCCCGGATGGCCGGATCATGGAGGCCGAGGCCGCCCACGGCACCGTCACCCGGCATTACCGGATGCACCAGGAGGGCAAGGCGACCTCGACCAACTCCATCGCGTCGATCTACGCCTGGACCGGCGGGTTGAAGCACCGCGCCAAGCTCGACGGCAACGCCGCGCTGGCGCGTTTCGCCGAGACGCTGGAGAAGGTGATCGTGGACACCGTGGAAAGCGGCCACATGACCAAGGACCTCGCCCTGCTGGTGGGGCCGGACCAGGCCTGGCTCACCACCCAGGGCTTCCTCGAGAAGATCGACGAGAACCTGAACGCCGCTCTGACCGGCTGACCCGGTCAGGCGCCGCGGTTGTGGGTCGCGTGGTACATCCGCGCGATCATCCGGCTGGCGGTCCTTTCGAACAGGCAGGGGATCACCGCGTGCACCGCCGCGGCCCCGGCGGCCAGCAGCAGGCGCAGGGCGAAGCCGCCGGCGAACCGGGCATGTTCGAGGTAGGTTTCGTCGACGGACTCGGGGTGGGCGAGAAAGAGGCGTGCCAGCATGGGAAAACTCCTGTTTCGGGCAGGATACCCGACCGGCGGCGCGACGGTTTCCCATTCTGCCGCCGTTTCGACTTGATTGCGGGATTCTTTCCCATAAATCTTCGGAATATGGAGACACTTGACACCCTCGACCGACGCATCCTGCACCACCTGCAACGCGAGGCCGATATCGGGCTGGAGGAGCTGGGCGACCGGGTCGGCCTGTCGCGCAACGCGGTCTGGCGCCGGGTCAAGGCGCTGGAGGCCGCAGGCGTGATCCGCGCCCGGGTCGCCCTGCTCGACCCCGCCGCGCTGGGCCTCGGGCTGCAGGTCTACATGCTGATCCGCACCCACAGCCACGAACCCGGCTGGCTCGACCGCTTCGCCCGCGCCACCCGCGCCATGCCCGAGATCCTCGGCGTGCACCGGATGACCGGCGATCTGGATTACCTCGTCCGCGCCCGCGTGGCCGACATGGCGGACTACGACCGGCTCTATCAGGCGCTGATCGCGCGGGTGCCGCTGGCCGACGTCTCGGCCAGTTTCGTGATGGAGGACATCAAGGACACCCACGCGCTGCCGGTCTGACCGGCGCGGACTTGGCGGCGGGCGCGGAGCGGCTATCTTCGGGGGGCCCTGCCGGAACCGCGCCAATGTCCGACCTCGTCACCCTGCCCAAGACCCGCACCCGGCCCAGGACGGCGCGGCCGCCGCTGTGGAAGGTGATCCTGCTCAACGACGACTTTACCCCCCGCAGCTTCGTCGTGAAGGTGCTGATGCGGGTGTTCCGGATGACCGAGGGCGAGGCCGAGGCGGTGATGCTGACCGCCCACCGGAAGGGCGCCTGCGTGGTGGCGGTGTTCACCCGCGAGGTGGCCGAGACCAAGGCCCAGCTCGCCACCGAGGCCGGCCGGATGCGAGGCTACCCGCTGACCTTCACCACCGAGAAGGACGGCTGAGCGCGGCCCTCGACACCGGCGCGCGAACCGCGTAGCCCCCCGGCCATGGCCGATCCCGCCTCGCCCCACGTCACGCCCCATTCCGCCGCGGAAGACGCGCAGGCGTTCGTGCTGGGCACCGCGATGTGCGCGCTGGGTATCGTGATGCTGACCCATCTCGGGCTGATCACCGGCCAGACGGCGGGGCTCGCGGTGCTGATCTCCTACGTCACCGGCTGGTCCTTCGGCGCGGTGTTCTTCGTGCTGAACCTGCCGTTCTACTGGCTGGGCTGGGTGCGGCTCGGGCCGCGCTTCGTGGTCAAGAGCCTGATCTGCGTCAGCCTCCTGTCGGTGATGGCCGAGGCGTTCCCCCGGCTGATCCGGTTCGAGGCGCTGGACCCGGTCCTCGGCGCCGGGCTGATCGGCGGGGTGATCGGGCTCGGGCTGATCGCGATCTTCCGGCACGGCGCCTCGCTGGGCGGGGTCGGGGTGCTGGGGCTGGCGATCCAGGACCGGACCGGGTTCCGGGCCGGCTACGTCCAGCTCGGCTTCGACTTGCTGCTCTTCGCTCTGGCGTTCCTGCTGTTCGAGCCGGGCCTGGTGCTGCTGTCGCTCGGCGGCGCGGCGATCGCCAACCTGATCATCGCCACCAACCACCGGCCCGACCGCTACACCGGACGCTAGGGCGCGGCCGCGCGGCGATCTGCCCCTTTGCCGCAGTGCAGCAAAACGGCTAACGGACGGCAAACCGGACCGAACGCGAGGTTCCCACGATGCGCCAGCGCCTGACCGCCCTCGTCCTGATTCTGATCGCCCCGCTCGCCCACCCCGCCGCCGCCCAGGACGGCCGCGGCGCCGGGTTCGACCTCGCGATCGGGCGCAACCTCGAGCGGGGCGAGAACTTCAAGCGGGCGGCCAGCGCCTTCGCCCTCGACCTGCCCGGCGGGGCCGGACTGCAGGCCGACCTCGCGATCTCCAAGTTCCAGACCGCCGACACGATCACCCCCGCGGGCGGCCTGCACCTGACCTGGGACACCGCCGCCGGCCCCCGGTTCGGGGTCTTCGCCTATGGCGAGACGCCCGACGGCGGCACCATCGTCTCGGCCGGGATCGAGGCGCTGCACGAGGCCGGGCCGTGGCGGATCGAGGGCTACGCCGCCGCCAACGGGCGGACCGACGACGACGCCACGGGGGGCCGGATCGGGATCGACCTCGGCTACCGGCCGGGCGGTCGGTTCGATGCCCTGCTCACCGCCGGCGCCCACGCCGACCGGCTCGGCGGGGACACTTCCGGCGCGGCCTATCTCGGCGGGTGGGTCGGTCTCGGCGACGGGCTGAGCCTCGGCGCCGAACTGCACCGCGGCCGGGACGGCGACAGCGCGCTGCTGCTCGGCATCGGGATCGAGACCGGCGGCCCCGCCCGGTTCGGCCACCGGGACGGATTCGCCGGCCGGCCCGGCTTCTGACCGCGCCTTCTTCGGACCCGAAATATCCCGGGGGAGGCCGGCCCGCAGGGGCGGGCGGGGGCAGCGCCCCCTGCCCGGCCCGCCGTCGCGCTGCTGCCCTGCCGCGACGTGACGACATTCCGGCCAAGGCACCTAGCCAAGGGCCGGGACAGCGGCTATGGGCGTGCGTCAGCCCGAGGAGCCCCCAATGGACCTGCGCAACATCGCCATCATCGCCCACGTCGACCACGGCAAGACGACCCTCGTCGATGCCCTGCTGGCGCAGTCCGGCGCGGTGCGCGAGAACCAGCAGACCGCCGAGCGGGCGCTCGATTCCAACGACCTCGAGCGCGAGCGCGGGATCACCATCCTCGCCAAGGCCACCAGCGTCGACTGGCGGGGGACCCGGATCAACATCGTCGACACCCCCGGCCACGCCGATTTCGGCGGCGAGGTGGAGCGGATCCTCAGCATGGTCGACGGCGTCGTGCTGCTGGTCGACGCCGCCGAGGGGCCGATGCCGCAGACCAAGTTCGTCACCCAGAAGGCGCTGGCGCTGGGGCTGCGGCCGATCGTGGTGCTGAACAAGGTGGACAAGCCCGACGCCGAACCCGACCGGGCGCTCGACGAATGCTTCGACCTCTTCGCCGCGCTGGGGGCGAGCGACGAACAGC
This sequence comes from Paracoccaceae bacterium, assembly GCA_041628615.1. Taxonomy (GTDB): domain Bacteria; phylum Pseudomonadota; class Alphaproteobacteria; order Rhodobacterales; family Rhodobacteraceae; genus JAMWZF01. Next base: position 10,744 of record JBFKOW010000074.1, read on the forward strand.
TCGACTTCCCGCACCTCTACGCCTCGGGCCGGTCGGGCTGGGCCGATGCCGCGCTCGACGGCCCGCGCACCGACCTCGGCGCGCTGTTCGAGCTGATCCTGTCCCACGTGCCGGCGCCGAAGCAGGCCGGCGACATCGATGCGCCGTTCCGGATGCTCGCCACCACGCTGGCCGCCGACCCCTATCTCGGGCGCATCCTCACCGGGCGGGTGGAATCGGGCCGGATCGAGACCGGCGCGACGCTGAAGGCGCTGAGCCGCAAGGGCGCCCGGATCGAGCAGTTCCGCGTGACCAAGATCCTCGCCTTCCGGGGCCTGTCCCGGCAGGCCATCGACAGCGCCGAGGCGGGCGACATCGTCACCATCGCCGGCATGGCCAAGGCGACGGTGGCCGACACGCTCTGCGACCCCGCCATCGACACGCCGATCCCGGCCCAGCCGATCGACCCGCCGACGATCTCGGTCACCTTCGGGATCAACGACAGCCCGCTGGCCGGGCGCGACGGCGCCAAGGTGCAGTCCCGGGTGATCCGCGACCGGCTGCTGCGCGAGGCGGAATCGAACGTCGCCATCCGGGTCACCGACACGCCGGGCGGCGAGGCCTTCGAGGTCGCCGGGCGGGGCGAGCTCCAGATGGGGGTGCTGATCGAGAACATGCGCCGCGAGGGGTTCGAACTGTCGATCTCGCGGCCCCGGGTGCTGCTGCGCGAGGAAGGCGGCCAGACGCTGGAGCCGATCGAGGAGGTCGTCATCGACGTCGACGACGAGTTCACCGGCGCGGTGGTCGAAAAGCTGACCGGCCCGCGCCGGGGCGAACTGGCCGACATGCGGCCCGCCGGCACCGGCAAGACCCGGATCGTCGCCCATGTCCCGTCGCGCGGGCTGATCGGCTACCACGGCGAATTCCTCACCGACACCCGCGGCACCGGGGTGCTGAACCGGATCTTCCACGGCTGGGCGCCGCACAAGGGGCCGATCCCGGGCCGCCGGCGCGGGGTGCTGATCTCGATGGAGGCCGGGCAGGCCGTGGCCTACGCGCTGTGGAACCTCGAGGACCGGGGCCGGATGTTCATCCACCCGCAGGCCCAGGTCTACCAGGGCATGATCATCGGCGAGCACAGCCGGGACAACGATCTCGAGGTGAACCCGCTGAAGGGCAAGAAGCTCACCAACATCCGCGCCTCCGGCTCGGACGAGGCGGTGCGGCTGACCCCGCCGGTGGAGATGAGCCTCGAACAGGCCATCGCCTACATCGACGACGACGAACTGGTCGAGGTCACGCCCAGGTCGATCCGGCTGCGCAAGCGGCTGCTCGACCCGCACGAACGCAAGCGCGAGGCGCGCAAGGCCGGCTGACCGCGCCTAGAAGGGCCCGCGGAACACGAAGAAGGCGCCGAGGGCGATGAAGCCGAAGCCGACGGCGTGGTTCAGGGTGATCGCTTCCTTGAGGTAGAGCACCGAGAACCCGGCGAAGACGCAGAGCGTGATGACCTCCTGAATCGTCTTCAGTTCCGCCGCCGAATAGACCCGGTGGCCGATCCGGTTCGCCGGCACCGCCATCGTGTACTCGACGAGCGCGATGCCCCAGCTTGCCAGCACCACCAGCGCCAGCGGCGCGGTCGGGAATTTCCGGTGCCCGTACCAGGCCAGCGTCATGAAGACGTTGGAGCCGATCAGCAGAAGGATGGGCCAGACGTGGGCAGCGCTCACTCGCTGGTCTCGACGATGAGCAGTTCGCGCTCGGAGGCGTCGCGCGCGTGGTTCAGCGCGCGCTGGTACTCGGGCGAGTTGTAGCAGGCCTCGGCGGCCTCGACGCTGGGGAACTTCGCGACCACGTTGCGTGGCCGCTCCTGGCCCTCGAGCTGCACGTAGCGGCCGCCCCGGGCGATGAAGCGGCCGCCGTGCTGGGCGATCGCCGGTCCCGCCAGTTCGGCATACTTCGCATATGCCTCGGCGTCGGTGACCGTGACATGGGCGATCCAGAGTGCCGGCATCGCGCTATCCTCCCAGAACCTTTTCCGCCGCGGCGATCGCGGCATCGGCCCGGCTCGGATCGCTGCCGCCGCCCTGGGCCATGTCGGGACGGCCGCCGCCGCCCTTGCCGCCCAACTCTGCCACGGCGGCGCGCACGAGGTCCACGGCGCTGACGCTCGCGGTCAGGTCGTCGGTGACCCCGGCGGCCACCGCCGCCTTGCCGCCGGCATCGGCCACGAGCAGGATCGCGCCGCTGCCGATCTGCGCCTTCATCTCGTCGATCAGCGGCGGCAGGTCCTTGCCGGTGACCCCGGACAGAACCTGAGCCTTGAACCGTACGCCGTTGATTTCCCGGGCATCTCCGGCATTCGACTTGCCCGCGCCACCGCCCCCCAGCGCGATCTCTCGGCGCAGCTGGGCCAGCTCGTTCTGCAGCGTCTTGCGCTCGTCGAGCAGCGCGCGGACCCGTGCCGGGACTTCCGCCGCCTGCGCCTTGAGCGTCGCGGCCGCCTCGGCCAGCAGCCGGTCCTGCGCCGCGAGGTGATCGAGCGCCGCCTGCCCGGTCAGCGCCTCGATCCGTCGGACCCCGGCGGCCGAGGCCGAATCCCCCAGCGCCACGAAGGCGCCGATGTCGCCGGTCTGGCGGACATGGGTGCCGCCGCAGAGCTCGATCGACCAGGTCTTGCCGTCGATCCCCTTGCCGGTCGGCGCCTTGCCCATCGACACGACGCGGACCTCCTCGCCGTATTTCTCGCCGAACAGCGCCTGCGCCCCGAGCGCGCGGGCGTCGTCCGGAGTCATGATCCGGGTCGTCACCGCCGAGTTCTGGCGGATCATCCCGTTCACCCGCGCCTCCACCGCGCGGATCTCGTCCGCCGCCATCGCCTTGCCGTGTGAGAAGTCGAAGCGCAGCCGGTCCGGCGCATTCAGCGAGCCGCGCTGCGCGACGTGATCGCCCAGCGCCTCGCGCAGCGCCTCGTGCAGCAGGTGGGTGGCCGAATGGTTGGCGCGGATCGCGGTGCGGCGGTCGTGGTCGACCGTGAGCCGGGCGCCCTGCCCGGCGGCGATCTCGCCCTTCGTGACCTCGGCGACATGGACGAAGACCCCCGCCGCCTTGCGGGTGTCGGTGATCCGGGCGGTGCCGGTCTCGGTGACAAGGGTGCCGGTGTCGCCGACCTGGCCGCCGGATTCGGCGTAGAACGGCGTCTGGTTGACGACGATCTGCACCGCGTCGCCCGCTGCCGCCCTGTCGGTCCGGTCGCTGCCCGCCACCAGCGCGATGATCTGGCCTTCCGCCGCCTCGGTGTCGTAGCCGAGGAACTCGGTCGGCCCGTGCCGGTCGGCGATGTCGAACCAGACCGCGGCGTCCGCGGATTCGCCCGACCCGGCCCAGGCGGCGCGGGCCTTGGCCTTCTGCGCCGCCATCGCCGCGTCGAACCCGGCGGTATCGACGAGGATGCCGCGCTCGCGCAGCGCGTCCTGCGTCAGGTCGAGCGGGAAACCGTAGGTGTCGTAGAGCCGGAAGGCGGTCTCGCCCGGCAGCGCCTGCCCCTCCTCCAGCCCGGTGCTCTCCTCGGCCAGCAGCTTCAGGCCGCGGTCGAGGGTCTGGCGGAACCGCTCCTCCTCGCCCTTCAGGGTCTCCTCGATGGTGGCCTGCCGGTCGCGCAGTTCCGGGTAGTGACCGCCCATCTGCTTGACCAGTTCGGCCACCAGCCGGTGCATCACCGGGTCCTTCGCGCCAAGCAGGTGGGCATGGCGCATCGCCCGGCGCATGATCCGGCGCAGCACGTAGCCGCGGCCCTCGTTCGACGGCAGCACGCCCTCTGCGATCAGGAACGAGGTCGAGCGCAGGTGGTCGGCGATCACCCGGTGGTGCACCCGGCCCGGCCCGTCGGGATCGCTCGAGGTGGCATGGCCCGCCGCCTCGATCAAGGCGCGCATCAGGTCGGTGTCGTAGTTGTCGTGCTTGCCCTGCAGCAGCGCGCCGATCCGTTCCAGCCCCATGCCGGTGTCGATCGACTGCATGTCGAGCGGGCGCATCGAGCCGTCCTCGAACTGCTCGTTCTGCATGAACACGATGTTCCAGATCTCGATGAACCGGTCGCCGTCCTCCTCGGCGCTGCCCGGCGGGCCGCCCCAGATGTGGTCGCCGTGGTCGTAGAAGATCTCCGTGGAGGGACCGCAGGGGCCGGTCGGGCCCATCTGCCAGAAGTTGTCCGAGGTGGCGATGCGGATGATCCGGTCCTCCGGCACGCCCACCTTCTTCCAGATCTCAACCGCCTCGTCATCGGTGTGGTAGACGGTGGTCAGCAGGCGGGACTTGTCGATGCCGAAATCGCGGGTCAGCAATTCCCACGCATAGGGGATCGCCGCTTCCTTGAAGTAGTCGCCGAAGCTGAAATTCCCCAGCATCTCGAAGAAGGTGTGATGCCGGGCGGTATAGCCGACGTTGTCGAGATCGTTGTGCTTGCCGCCGGCGCGGACGCATTTCTGCGAAGTCGTGGCGCGGACGTAGTCGCGGTGCTCCAGCCCGGTGAACAAGTTCTTGAACTGGACCATGCCCGAGTTGGTGAACATCAGCGTCGGGTCGTTGCGCGGCACCAGCGGCGAGCTGTCCACCACGGCGTGGCCCTGCCGCCGGAAATAGTCCAGAAAGGTCGAACGGATATCGGCAAGGCTCGTCATCGGCGGCATCCTGTCTGCGGCTCCGGCGCCCGAGATAGCGCCGCACCGGCAGGCGGTAAAGCGCCCGGCCTTTCTTTGGACCACAAATATCCCGGGGAGGCCGCGCCCGGCGCGGCCGGGGCGGAGCCCCGGAAACGGAAACGGGGCCCCGCGGGGCCCCGGTCCACGCCGATGTCCCGGCGATCAGTCGTCGGCGACGATCTCGTCCTCGCGGTCGTCCATGCCGAAATCGAGCCCGTGCGCGGCGCGGATCTTGTCCTCGATCTGGTAGGCGATGTCGGGATTGTCCTTGAGGAACTGCTTGGCGTTCTCGCGGCCCTGGCCGATGCGCTCGTCGCCATAGGAGAACCAGGCGCCCGACTTCTCGACCACCCCGGCCTTGACCCCGAGATCCAGCAGCTCGCCGGTCTTCGAGATCCCCTCGCCGTACATGATGTCGAACTCGACCTGCTTGAACGGCGGCGCGACCTTGTTCTTCACGACCTTCACGCGGGTGGCGTTGCCGACCACCTCGTCGCGGTCCTTGATCGCGCCGATGCGGCGGATGTCGAGGCGGACCGAGGAATAGAACTTCAGCGCGTTGCCGCCGGTGGTGGTCTCGGGCGAGCCGAACATGACGCCGATCTTCATCCGGATCTGGTTGATGAAGATCACC
>JBFKOW010000075.1:0-15902 GCA_041628615.1 Paracoccaceae bacterium
GCCCACTGCCAGCGGCACCATCCCGTCGGCCACCGCCGCCGCCGAGCCCGAGGACGACCCGCCCGGGGTATGCGCCGGGTTGTGCGGGTTGCGGGTCTTGCCGGGGTGCAGAAAGGCCAGTTCGGTGGTCACCGTCTTGCCGAGGATGACCGCTCCCGCGGCCCTGAGCCGCTCGGCGACGAAGCTGTCCCGGAGCGGCACGTTGCCGGCGTCGAGGGCGCAGCCGTTGCCGGTGGGCATCCGGGTCACGTCGATGATGTCCTTCAGCCCGACCGGCAGCCCGTGCAGCGGACCGATCGGCCGGCCGGTGACCCGGTGCGCGTCGAGCGCCCGCGCCTGCTGCCGCGCGTGGTCCGCGTCGAACCAGGCCCAGGCGCCGATCTCGGGCTCGCGGGCCTCGATCCGGGCGATGCAGGCTTCGGTGACCTCGAGGGCGGAGAGCGCCCCCGAGGCCAGCCGGTCCCGCAACCCGGTGATCGGCAGATGCGCCAGCGCGCCCGCCGCCGCGTTCACCGCCCGCGGTTTCGGCTCAGCCGCCATAGAACAGCTCCGGCAGGTAGAACACGATCTGCGGGAACAGGTACATCAGCACCATCGACAGGATCACGCAGAACAGGAACGGCATCACCCCCGAGAAGATCTGCGTGAGTTTCACCTCGGGTGGGGCGATCCCCTTAAGGTAGTAGGCCGACATCGCCATCGGTGGCGTCAGGAAGCTGGTCTGCAGGTTCAGCGCCACGAGGATGCCGAAGAACAGCGGGTCGATGCCGAAGAAGCCCAGCAGCGGCAGGAAGATCGGCACGAAGATGATGATGATCTCGGACCATTCCAGCGGCCAGCCCAGCAGGAAGATGATGAGCTGCGCGAGGATCAGGAACTGGATCGGCGTCAGGTTCAGCCCCTGCACGAACTCGGAGATCACGTGCTCGCCGCCGAGGTAGGAGAACACCGCCGAGAAGGTGTAGGAGCCGACGAAGAGCCAGCACACCATCGCGGTGGTCCGCACCGTCAGGTAGACGCTTTCCCGCATCCGCTGCCAGGTCATCGCCCGGTAGACGAAGTCCAGCAGGATGCCGCCCAGCGCGCCGATCGAGGCCGCCTCGGTCGGGGTGGCGAGGCCGAACAGGATCGACCCGAGCACCGCGAGGATCAGGAAGGCCAGCGGCAGGAACGAGGTCAGGATCATCACCAGCAGCTTGCCCATCGGCACGTCCGGCACTTCGTCGTCGGTGGGCCGGGGGGCGACCGAGGGCTGCAGGATCGACCGGCCGATCACGTAGAGCAGGTAGAGGCCCACAAGGGTCAGGCCCGGCAGCAGCGCCCCGGCGTAGAGCCGCACGATCGACACTCCCGAGGCCGCCGCATAGACGATCAGCATGATCGACGGCGGGATCAGGATGCCGAGCGTGCCGCCGGCGCAGATGATGCCCGACGCGAAGGACGGGTTGTAGCGCGCCTTGAGCATCGCCGGCAGCGCCAGAAGGCCCATCAGCGTCACCACCGCGCCGACGATGCCGGTGGCGGTGGCGAACAGCGCGCAGGTGATCAGCGCCGCCACGCCCATCGACCCGGGCACGTTCTTGGAGGCGATGTTGAGGGTGGTGAACAGCCGGTCGACGATGTTCGCGCGCTCCACGATGTAGCCCATGAACAGGAACAGCGGCACCGCGGTCAGGACCTCGTTCGACATCACCGTGTAGGTCTGGTTCACGAACAGGTCGAAGATCCGGTTGTTGAAGAACCCCTCGATCCAGGTGGACCACTGGTCCCAGGCGGTGGCGACGTCTTCCTCGAGCCGATTGTAGTTGCGCCACATGCGCCCGGAGTCGAAGTAGGCGTAGTAGCCGAAGCCGATGCCCATCGCCATCAGCGTGAAGGCGATCGGGAACCCGAGAAAGACGAAGACGATGAACAGCCCCAGCATCATCAGGGCGATTTGAGGATCGGTCATATGTGGTTGTCCGTCTCTGCTTTGTCGGCCTCGCGCATCAGGATGTCCTCGGTTTCGAAGACATCCTCGTCGGCCTCGAGCCATTCGTTGGTGCGGATCGCGAGAATGCAGCGCGCGACCTGGGCGATCCCCTGGATGAACAGCAGGAGACCGGCGGCGACGATCACGGTCTTGAACTGGTAGATCGGCACGCCGGCGGGGCTGTTGATCGACACCTCGCCGTATTGCCAGGACCGGGCGGCGTATTTCCAGCCGGCGAAGATCAGCGCGCTGACGCCGGGAAAGAAGAACAGGATATACAGGACAAGATCCACCTTGGCCTGGGTCTTCGGCTGCCAGAGGCGGTAGAGGAAATCCCCCCGCACGTGGCCGCCGCGGGACAGGGTATAGGCCCCGCCCATCATGAACAGCGTGCCGTACATGATGAACGACACGTCGAGCGCCCAGGCGGTCGGGCTGTTCAGGACGTAGCGCACGAAGACCTCGTAACCGGTGCCGACGGCCATCAGCACGATGAGCCAGGCGAACGCCTTGCCGATACTCGCAGAGAGGTTGTCCGCGAAGCGGATGAAACCGATCATGTCCGTATTCCCCACATGAGGTTTCCCGGCGCGGATCCGCGCCGGGGCTCGCTTTCGTCAGCCGAGGCCGTCAGAGCGACAGCTTGCCCGGGAAGTAGTGCTCGAAGGCGAGCGCGTAATCCGGCGCGTTCATCAGCTCGTAGTAGGCGACCTGCTCGACCCAGGCGCGCTGGCTGTCGAGGGTCTTCTTCATGAACGGATCGGCCTCGAGTTCGGGGATCAGCTCGTCCCAGGCCTTGATCTGCGCGTCGAGGATCTCCTTGGAGGTCCGGCGCACGGTCACGCCGCCTTCCTGCAGGGCCCGAAGGTCCGCGGAATACTGGCGCATCGCCTTGGCCGTGTTGGCCGTCGACGCCGCTTCCACCGCGTATTTCAGGATCGCCTGCAGGTCCGGGTCCAGATCCTCCACGAAGGTCCGCGAGAACAGGAACTCGAAGCTCTCGGAGGCCTGGTGGTACGACGACAGGTAGTAGTTCTTGGCCACGTCCTGCGCGCCGAACCGGCTGTCCGAGGTCGGGTTGTTGAACTCGAACGCGTCGATCACGCCGCGCTCCATCGCCGGGACGATCTCGCCGCCCGGAAGCTGGGCGACGGACATGCCGAGCTTGGCCATCAGGTCGGCGGCAAGGCCGACGGTCCGGTACTTGAAGCCCTGCAGGTCGGCGACGGTGTTCACCTCGTTCTTGAACCAGCCGAAGGGCTGGGCGAACATCGGAAAGCCCATGTAGCCGATCACGTCGAGGCCCATGATGTCCTGGGTCAGCTCGCGGTAGAGTTCGGCGCCGCCGCCCTCGTAGAACCAGGCCAGCATCGTGGTGGCCGAGCCGCCGAACACCGGGCCGGTGCCGAACAGCGACGCGGCCTTGTTCTTGCCGTACCAGTACACCGGCACCGAATGGGCGGCGTCGATCACGCCGTCGTTCACCGCGTCCAGCACCTGGAACGCCGCGACGACCGCGCCGGCGGGCAGCACGTCGATGGTCAGGCGGCCGCCCGACATCTCTTCGACCCGGCGGGCGTAGTCCTTGGCGAATTCGTCCCAGATGTCGGACGCCGGCCAGGACGTCTGCATCTTCATGACGATCGGGGCCTGGGCCAGCACCGCCGGGGCGGCCAGCGTGCTGCCGGCGACGGCACCGCCGGCGACGGCGGTTCTTCTCAGGAACGAGCGGCGGTTGAGTGTTGTCTTGTCTGTCACAGGTCTTCCTCCCTAGAGGCTCCTTGCGGAGCGAATGTGAGACAGCGCCTTCCGTCCTCCACGGCCGTCGCTGCCTGCCATGCCCGATGGTAGAGCATGGGCACGCGTTGTCACATAGCAGTTACCGGCCACCGGCCGCAATCGGTAAGAGCAATTTACCAATTCGGGCCGATCCGGTCCGATTTCGGCCCGTCCGGGCGGCCCTGCCGGCCGCCTGAGCCCGCGATCCGGGGTGACACGCCGAAGCGACACCGGCCCCCCGCTCGGTTCGGGTCCGCTTGATGCCTCCGCGCCGCCCATGCCATCAAGCGTCATCGCAACGGAGGCCCGGCGCCGATGATCCTCGACATATTCAATGGCCCGAATCTCAATCTCCTGGGCGAGCGGGAACCGGGCGTCTACGGCACCGGGACGCTCGCCGACGTGGAGGCCGAGGCCCGCGCCCTGTGCGCCGCCGCCGGGGCCGACCTGCGGATGCGGCAGACCAACCACGAGGGGCAGCTGATCGACTGGATCCAGCAGGCCCGTGCCGACAGCGCGGGAATCGTCATCAACCCCGGCGCCTTCACGCACACCTCGATCGCGATTCTCGACGCGCTGAACGCCTTTGCCGGGCCGGTGGTCGAGGTTCACGTCTCGGCGGTCCACAAGCGCGAGCCGTTCCGCCACCATTCCTATGTCAGCCACCGGGCCGACGCGGTGATCGCCGGCTGCGGGGTGCGGGGATACGGACTCGCGGTGCGCTATCTTCTGGATCGCCTCGCGAGCTAGTCGCCTATTTTTTGTGCAGACTCCCATCTTTTCGGCAGATTCGGGCGCCCCCGCTCTGGTCCCCTGCCCGGGTGCCGTGGTCAGGTGCGCGCCTGAGACCCGCATCAGGGACCCGTGGATGACCATCGCCGCCGAGATCCGCACCGGGATGCCGCCCGCCCCCGCCGCCCAGAGGGCCGTGGGGCAGGTGCGGCTGCGCGCCCGCGGCGGGCCCGGCGGCGTCACCCGGCTGGCGGACCTGCGCCACGCCGGGTCGCTGCGCGTCGTGTTTCCGGGCGGCCGCCGCGCGCCGCTGCAGGCGGTGGTCGTCAACACCGCCGGCGGCATCACCGGCGGCGACCGGTTCGAGATCGCCGCCGAGGCGGCGGAGGGCGCGGCGCTGACCCTGACCACCCAGGCCTGCGAACGGGCCTACCGGGCGCTGGACGGGCAGGTCGGGCGGCTGACCACCCGGCTGACCGCCGGACCGGGCGCCCGGCTCGACTGGCTGCCGCAGGAAACCATCCTGTTCGACCGCGCCGCGCTGGCCCGCAGGCTCGACGTGACGCTGGCCGCCGATGCCCGGTTCCTGATGGTGGAGCCGCTGGTCTTCGGCCGCCGCGCGATGGGCGAACGGGTGCGGGCGCTGCGGCTGTCGGACCGGGTGGCGATCCGGCGCGGCGGGCGGCCGCTGTGGCGCGACGGGATCGAGATCGACGGCGATGCCGAGGCCCTGCTCGACCGGCCGGCGGTGGCCGGCGGCGGGCGGGCGGTGGCGACGCTGCTCTACACCGCCCCCGATGCCGAGGCGCAGGCCGCCGCGTTGCGCCCGACCCTGCCCGACGGCGCGGCGATCAGCCTGCTGCCCGGCGACCTGCTCGCCCTGCGCGCCGTCGCCGCCGACGGTTTCGCCTTGCGGCGTTGCCTTTTGCCCGTGCTGGACCGGTTGACCGGGGGCGCGGTGCCGACTTGCTGGAGATTGTGACGGATGAACCTGACCCCGCGCGAAAAGGACAAGCTGATGGTGGCGATGGCCGCCGAGGTGGCCCGCAGGCGGCTTGCCCGCGGCGTGAAGCTGAACCACCCGGAGGCCATCGCGCTGATCACCGACGCGGTGGTCGAGGGCGCCCGCGACGGCCGCTCGGTCGCCGACCTGATGGAGGCCGGGGCCCGCGTGGTGACCCGCGACCAGTGCATGGAGGGCATCGCCGAGATGATCCACGAGGTGCAGGTCGAGGCCACCTTCCCGGACGGAACCAAGCTTGTCACCGTGCACGAACCGATCCGCTGAGACGCTGACGCAAATGAAGGAATCCTGCCGATGATCCCCGGAGAAGTGATCGCCGCCGAGGGCGAGATCGTGCTCAACGCCGGCGCCGAGGTCACCGTGCTGCGGGTCGCCAACACCGGCGACCGGCCGGTGCAGGTGGGCAGCCACTACCATTTCGCCGAGGCCAACCCGGCGCTCGATTTCGACCGCGACGCCGCCCGCGGCCTGCGGCTCGACATCGCGCCGGGCACCGCGGTCCGCTTCGAGCCGGGGCAGGAACGCGAGGTCAACCTGATCCCGATCGGCGGCGCGCGGCGCATCTTCGGCTTCAACCAGAAGGTCATGGGGCCGCTGTGACCCGGCCCGCGAAACCGGCCGGATGTGCAGGGTCGTACAGACCCAAGCCGCCGGATGTGCAGGGCGTGACCCCCGCCCGCCCCCCGTTTCAAATCCGAGTGAGCCGTGGAATGAACGTTACTCTCGACCGCTCTACTTTCGCGAGCCGTCCCTCGACGGGTGTTCGAATGTTGTGCCTTCGGGCAAAGTCGGAGCTGGCGCCGCGAACCGGCAATCACCTCCTACCACCAGCCGCGCCATTGTCCGAATATTGCAACGATGAAGATCACGTAGGCGGAAGCCTGGATCCAAAAGGCGATGCTCGACATTTGATGCCTTCCTCTATGACAAAGACATCGCCCCTACTAAGGCCGCCGAAGTGCGGCGCTACAACATTCTGCATGAGCACTGCCTCACGAGGCGACTCTCAATTCAATAAAAACAAAGGCTTATGGACCTTAAGTTAGGTGCCAATCTGGGCAAATGAAACAAAACGTGATCACCGGAGAAATAGAATGCCCGCCACGATCCGACGTTCCGACTATGCCGCGATGTTCGGCCCGACCACCGGCGACAAGGTCCGGCTGGCCGACACCGACCTGATCATCGAGGTCGAGCGCGACCTGACCGCCGAGGCGGTGGGCCGCGCGGCGGGCCGGAACGGCGCGGTCTACGGCGAGGAGGTGAAGTTCGGCGGCGGCAAGGTGATCCGCGACGGCATGGGCCAGAGCCAGGCGACCCGCGCCGAGGGCGCGGTGGACACCGTCATCACCAACGCCCTGATCGTCGACCATTCCGGCATCTACAAGGCCGATGTCGGGCTGCGGGACGGGCGGATCGCGGCGATCGGCAAGGCCGGCAACCCCGACACCCAGCCGGGCGTCGACATCATCGTCGGGCCGGGCACCGAGGCCATCGCCGGCGAGGGGCGGATCCTGACCGCCGGCGGCTTCGACAGCCACATCCACTACATCTGTCCGCAGCAGATCGAGGACGCGCTGCATTCCGGCCTGACCACGATGCTGGGCGGCGGCACCGGCCCGGCGCACGGCACGCTGGCCACCACCTGCACCCCGGGGCCCTGGCACATCGGGCGGATGCTGCAGGCCGCCGACGCCTTCCCGATGAACCTCGCCTTCGCGGGCAAGGGCAACGCCAGCCTGCCCGCCGCGCTGGAGGAACAGGTGAAGGCCGGGGCCTGCGCGCTCAAGCTGCACGAGGACTGGGGCACCACCCCGGCCGCCATCGACTGCTGCCTGAGCGTGGCCGACGCGATGGACGTGCAGGTGATGATCCACACCGACACGCTGAACGAGAGCGGCTTCGTCGAGAACACCGTGGCGGCGATGAAGGGCCGCACGATCCACGCCTTCCACACCGAGGGCGCGGGCGGCGGCCATGCCCCCGACATCATCCGGATCTGCGGCGAGGACCACGTCCTGCCGTCGTCCACCAACCCGACCCGGCCCTACACGGTGAACACCATCGAGGAGCATCTCGACATGCTCATGGTGTGCCACCACCTCGACAAGCGGGTGCCCGAGGACGTGGCCTTCGCAGAGAGCCGGATCCGCCGCGAGACCATCGCCGCCGAGGACATCCTGCACGACATGGGCGCGTTCAGCATCATCGCCAGCGACAGCCAGGCGATGGGCCGGGTGGGCGAGGTCATCATCCGCACCTGGCAGACCGCCGACAAGATGAAGAAGCAGCGGGGCCGGCTGTCCGAGGAGACGGGCGACAACGACAATTACCGGGTCCGCCGCTACGTCGCGAAATACACCATCAACCCGGCCATCGCCCACGGCATCAGCCACGAGATCGGCTCGGTCGCGGTGGGCAAGCGCGCCGACCTGGTGCTGTGGTCGCCCGCCTTCTTCGGGGTGAAGCCCGACATGGTCCTGCTGGGCGGCACCATCGCGATGGCGCAGATGGGCGACCCGAACGCGTCGATCCCGACGCCGCAGCCGGTCTATTCCCGGCCGATGTTCGGCGCCTATGGCCGGTCGGTGGAGCGCTCGGCGGTGGTTTTCGTGTCCGAGGCGGCGCAGGCCGAGGGCATCGGCAAGGCGCTGGGCCTCGCCAAGCAGACGCTGGCGGTCCGCAACACCCGCGGCATCGGCAAGAAGGACCTGATCCTGAACGACGCGACCCCGGAGGTGGAGGTGAACCCCGAGACCTACGAGGTCCGCGCGAACGGCGAGCTCCTGACCTGCGAACCCGCGACCGAGCTGCCGATGGCGCAGCGCTATTTCCTGTTCTGAGGGCCGGGACCGATGCGGATCCGTCCCGTTTTCCCGGGCCATGCGGCTGCCGCGCCGGTCCGCTTGCGCGGGGCGCATGGCGGCCTTGCCGGTCCGGGGCTGGTCGCCGGTCCGCGCACGCCCCAGACTCCGGTGCAGGGAGGAAACCGCCCGTGACCGCACAAGGGGTTTCCGATGACATCGCCGTCCGCCGTTCCGCCGTCCGCCGCCCGCCGCGGCCTGTTCCGCCGCCTGTTCGCCCTCGCCCCCTCGGCCGAGGCGCGCCGCCGCGAGATGGAACACCTGCGCGGCCTGTCGAATGCCGACCTCGCCCGGATCGGCCTGACCCGCGACGGCATCGCCCGCCACGTGTTCCGCGACCTGCCGCACCTGTGACCCCCGCGGGCGGGGCGGCGGCATGACCGACCTGCCCGTGACCCATGACCTGCGCCGCGCCGGCGAGCCCGCCCCGCCGCCCGCCGACCGCGTGTCGCTGACCTACGAGGACCGCTATTTCCGCCGCCGCAAGCTGGTGACCGAGGCGGGCCGCGCCTTCGTGGCCGAGTTCGCGGCCACCGTGTCGCTCGACGCCGGCGACGTGCTGGTCCTGCCCGACGGCACCGGCGTGGCGGTGGCGGCGGCGGCGGAAGAGCTTTACGCCGTGACCGGCCCCGACCTCGTCCGCCTCGCCTGGCATGTCGGCAACCGCCACACCCCCTGCCAGATCGGCCCGGACCGCCTGCTGATCCGCCGCGACCGGGTGATCGGCCACATGCTCGAACATCTCGGGGCGACGGTGTCGGAGGTGGTGGCGCCGTTCACCCCCGAGGGCGGCGCCTATGGCCACGGCCGCACCCATGCCCATGCCCACGGGCACACGGCGCACGGGGAACATGCGCACGGGGAACACGGGCACGGGGAACACGGGCACGGGGATCATGCCCATGACTGACGCGCTGACCCTGTCGCGCTGGCTGTCGCCGGCCTTCCCGGTGGGCGCCTTCGCCTGGTCCCACGGGATCGAGGCGGCGGTGGCGGCGGGCCGGATCGACGGCGCGGCGGGGCTGGCGGCGTGGCTCTCCGACCTGCTCGACCACGGGTCGCTGGCGGCGGACGCGGTGGTGGTGGCGGCGGCGCACGCGCAGGTCCTGCCGCTGCCCGAGATCGACGCCGAGGCCCGCGCCTTCGCCGCCGCCGCCGCGCGGCTGGAGGAGACCGCCGAACAGGGCGCGGCGTTCTGCCGGACCCTGCGCGACAGCGGCGGGCCGGACCTCGGGGCCGATCTGGTCTACCCGGTGGCGGTGGGCGCGGCGGCGCGGGCGGCGGGCCTGTGCCCGGACCTGACCGTCACGCTGTTCCTGCAGGCGGCGGCCGCGAACCTCGTCTCGGCGGCGATCCGGCTGTCGGTGCTGGGCCAGACCGAGGGGCAGCGGGTCCTCGCCGGGCTGACGCCGCAGATCGGCGCGGCGGCGGCGCGGGCGGCGGAGGGCGATCTCGACCGGCTGGTGTCGGCGGCGTTCCTGTCGGACGTCGCGGCGATGGCGCACGAGACGCTGCAGCCGCGGCTGTTCCGGTCATGACCGCGCTGGCGCTGGCCGCCTCGGCGATCCTCGTGGTGATCGCGGCGATCCACCTGCTGTGGGCGCTGGGCTACTGGTGGCCGATCCGCGACGAGGCGGCGCTGGCCCGGGCGGTGGTGGGCACGAAGGGCGTCACCCGGATGCCGGGCGCGGCGGTCACCGCGCTGGTCGTGGTGGCGCTGCTGTTCGCCGCGGCCTGGCCGTGGTTCCCGCCGGGGCCGCTGACCAGCGCCGGGCTGGTGCTGATCGCGGTGGTGTTCCAGGTCCGCTGCATCCTCGCCTATGCGCCGTTCTGGAAGCGGCTGAGCCCGGAACAGCCGTTCCGCAGGCTCGACGAAACCCGCTACGGTCCGCTGATCGGCGGGCTGGGACTGATCTACATGATGCTGGCCGCGCGGGCGGCCGGAGGAGGATAGGACAGATGCTCAGGATCGGAATCGGCGGCCCGGTGGGGGCCGGCAAGACCACGCTGACCGCCCGGCTGGCCGAGGCGCTGCACCCGGCGCGGTCGATCGGGGTGATCACCAACGACATCTACACCCAGGAGGACGCCGAGGCGCTGACCCGGATGCAGATCCTGCCCGCCGACCGGATCATCGGGGTCGAGACCGGCGGCTGCCCGCATACCGCGATCCGCGAGGATGCCTCGATCAACCTCGCAGCCGTGGCGCGGATGCAGGCCCGCCACCCGGAGGTCGAGATCATCCTGATCGAATCGGGCGGCGACAACCTGTCGGCCACCTTCAGCGCGGAACTCGCGGACCTCACGATCTACGTCATCGACGTGGCGGCGGGCGAGGAGATCCCGCGCAAGGGCGGCCCGGCGATCACCCGGTCCGACCTTCTGGTCATCAACAAGACCGACCTCGCCCCCCATGTCGGCGCCTCGCTGGAGGTGATGGAGCGCGACGCGGCGCGGATGCGACAGGGCCGCCCCTTCGTGTTCACCGCGCTGCGCCACCGGCAGGGGGTGGACGCGGTGATCGCGCGGATCGGCGAGATCGCCGGGCTGGACCTGACCGCCGGTCAGTCGGCCGCCGGGTCCCCGGCCCCGGGTGCGGCGGGCAGGACGACGCCCCAGTCGGCGGCGCCGTAGTCCAGCGTCCAGCCGTCGAACACGAAGCTGCCGCCCGGCCCCTCGACGAGCAGGTTTTCCAGCGACAGGCCGGTCACCGCGTGACCGTCGGGTAGCGCGACGTCGGCGAGCGCGGCGGGGGCGACGAAGACCATCGACGGCGCGGCGATGACCGGCGGACCGGGCACCTCCACCGCCTCGGAGGTGGCGAAGCCCGCGCCGCCGTCCGCGCCCTCGGCGACCACGACCACCCCGCCGCCGTTCCCGGCCTCGTCCCCGGTCCCGCCGTCATCGGCGGCGGCGGGCGCGGGACCCTGCCCCGCCTCGGCCCCCGGGCAGGACCCGTGGTTGCCGGTCTCGGGATCGACGCAGAGCGCCGCCGCGCCGCCGGGCACGATCTCGACCGCGCGGATCGGGATGGCGAGGAGCTGGGTCACCACGATGATCGTCACCCCGCCGACCATGAACAGAACGCCGGGCGAATAGGACGAGAACGAGAACTGGGTCTTCTGCAACCGCTCGGCCACCTCCCGCGGGGCGGCGTCGCCGGCGGCGAGCATGTTCGCCCCCGGCCCGAGATTGCCCGACAGCGTGGTCAGCGACGACACCTGCCGCAGGACGAACAGCCCGCCCATGGTGCACAGCGCCAGCCCGACCACGAAGGAGAACCCGGTGAGGAAGGTCCGCATCACCAGCGACAGCGCCATCCGCCGTTCGCGGTAGATCAGGCTGTCGTTGACGTAGTCGCGGCCGGCGGTGTCCTGCGGCAGCGCCGGGAAATCGAGGATGCCGGACCAGTAGACCGCCATCCCGAACACGATCAGCACCGACATCGCCACCAGGCCGACGGCGGTCAGGATCCGCAGGTCGCCGTCCTTGACGAAGTTGCGGCCGGCCAGCGCCGGGGGCTGCGCCGGGTCCGCGGGCCGGGTCGGTTCGGCTTCTGCCATGACTGTCTCTCCCTCGTTACCCACAACCGGAGGCTAACCGATCGGCCCCGTCTGGCAAGCATTGCGTGCAGGGGCCGCGCCGCCGCCCCGTCACCGCTTGGTGAAAGCGGCGCGCCGGAATCCGTGCTAGAGTGATGCGGACGGCCGGCCCGCTCGGCCCGTAGCGTCGAGTTCACCCGGCCCCAGGCACATGCACCCGGAGGCCCCGCAATGGCTCAGACGATCGGCAACCCCCTGTCCTGGACGGCGCAGGCGCTGCGCGGCGCGGCGTCCCACGTGACCCATTCCGCCGAGCGGATCGGCGGCGACCCGGACGAGACCCCTTCCAGCATCGAGATCCGCGACCTGACCGTCGCGGACCTGCGCGATGCGCTGCGCCTCGGGATGGAGGATTTCGGCGCGGCCCGGGCCGATGTCATCATGCTGGCGGCGATCTACCCGGTGATCGGCCTGATCCTGGTTTCGGCGGGGCTGAACATGGCGCTGCTGCCGCTGATCTTCCCGGCGCTGGCGGGCTTCGCCCTGCTGGGGCCGCTGGCGGCGGTGGGGCTTTACGAGATGAGCCGGCTGCGCGAGGCCGGCGAGGCCCCGCGCTGGGGCGCGGCGCTGGCGCTGGTCGGCCAGCCCCGGTTCTCGGCGCTGCTGGTGCTGGGGCTGTTGCACGTCGCCCTGTTCGGGGCCTGGCTGGCGGTGGCCTGGCTGATCTGGGTGCTGACCCTCGGGCCGGTGCCGCCCGAGTCGATCCCGGCCTTCCTGACCGCGATCTTCACCACCGGGGCGGGCTGGGCGATGCTGATCCTCGGGGTGGCGGCGGGTTTCTGCTTCGCGGTGGTGGTGCTTGCGACCTCGGTGGTGTCGTTCCCGATGCTGCTCGACCACAACGTGGGCGTGCCGCGGGCGATCTGGACCTCGGTCGCGGTGGCCCGGCGCAATCCCCGCGTCATCGCGACCTGGGGCCTGATCGTGGCCGGGGCGCTGGTCCTCGGGACGGTGCCGCTGCTGATCGGGCTGGTGGTGGCGCTGCCGCTGCTGGGCCACGCGACCTGGCACCTCTACCGCCGCGCGGTGCGCTACGGCTGACCGGCGGGCCGGGACCCGGGGCACCGGTGCGTCCGAATCCCGGCCGGCGGGTCTACTTGCCCTTCGATCCCTTGCCGCCGCCGGCGGGTTTCGACAGTCCGCTGGGGCCGGTCTGCGGCAGCGGCTTGCCGGACTTGTCGGTCGCCGGCTTCTTCGGGGGCTTCGTCGCCATCGGGTGTCCTTTCCTCCCTGCGGGCCCCGGAATCGGGGCGCCGGCGGCCAGCGTATCACGGCGCGGCGGCCTGTCAGCCGACTTCGAGGACGATCTTGCCGATATGGGCCGAGCTTTCCATCCGGGCGTGCGCCTCGGCCGCCGCATCCAGCGGGAAGGCGCTGTCGATCACCGGGCCGATCCGCCCGGCGTCGAGCAGCGGCCAGACCGCGCGCCGCAGGTCGGCGGCGATCCGCGCCTTGGCGAGGTCGGATTGCGGCCGCAGCGTGGAGCCGGTGACGGTCAGCCGCCGCACCATCAGCTGCGCGAAGTTCAGCTCCACCTTCGGCCCGCGCAGGAAGGCGATCTGCACCAGTCGCCCGTCATCGGCCAGCGCCCGGACGTTGCGCGGCAGGTAGTCGCCGCCGACCATGTCGAGGATCAGGTCGGCGCCGCCCTCGGCCCGCAGCACCTCGACGAAATCCGTCTCGCGGTAGTTGATCGCCCGCTCCGCCCCGAGCCGGGTGCAGGCGGCGCACTTGTCGTCGGACCCGGCGGTGGCGAAGACCCGGGCGCCGAACTGGCGGGCGAGCTGGATCGCGGTGGTGCCGATGCCGGACGAGCCGCCGTGGACCAGGAACCGCTCGCCCGCCCGCAGCCCGCCGCGCCCGAACACGTTGGTCCAGACGGTGAAATGGGTCTCGGGCAGGCAGGCCGCGGCGCGCAGGTCCATGCCGCGCGGCACCGGCAGGCAATGCGCCGCCGGGGTCACCGCGTACTCGGCATAGCCGCCGCCGGGCAGCAGGGCGCAGACCGGGTCGCCGACCCGCCACTCCGTCACCCCCGGCCCCAGCGCGGCGATCTCGCCCGCCGCCTCGAGCCCGGGCAGGTCCGAGGCGCCGGGCGGCGGCGCGTAGCTGCCCGCCCGCTGCAGCGCGTCGGGCCGGTTCACCCCGGCGAAGGCGACCCGGATCAGCACCTGCCCGTGCCCCGGTTCGGGCACCGGCCGGTCGGTGGCGCGCAGCACCTCGGGGCCGCCCGGTTCGCGGATCTCGACGGCGCGCATGGTGGCGGGGATCGCGGGCATCGGCGGGGTCCTCCTTGGCCGGGTCTCGGAAGCCGCAGCTAGCCCGAACCCGCGCCCGAGGGAAAGGGACCGCCCGCCGCGGCTAGCGCAGCAGCCGGGCGAGGGTGTCCTGGTCGGGCAGGCCGGTGGGGTCGAGCCCCGCCGCCTGCTGGTAGGCCAGCAGCGCCGGCGGCAGGTCGGCCGGGCCCGGCCCGGCGGGCGGGTGGCCCTCGGCGGTCAGCCGCTCGGCGATCTGCGCCAGCACCGGCAGGTAGAGCAGGGTCATCCGGCCGTCATGCTCGACCGAGACCACCTCGGCCGGTTCGGTCAGGGCGCGGGGCAGCAGGTAGGCCACCAGTTCCTGCGCCGCCCGCTCGACGAAGGCGTCGGGATGGGCCGCGCAATACTGGTCCACCAGCGCCAGCATCAGCGCCGGGGACTGCCAGGCGCTGAGGTCGAACACCTCGGGCATCAGCCGGTGATGGGCGGTGAGGTAGCCGGTCAGCCAGGCGGCGGTGAGGCGCCGGGCCTCGGTGCCGGGCTCCTGCGCGGCGAGATCGGCACAGCCGGTGCGGCCCGGCCCCTCGACCACGTAGGGCGAGGCCGCCGCCGCGGTCTGGGCGGCGGCGGACAGCGGAAGCGCCGCCCCGGCCAGCACGGCCAGGGCCAGAACCGGAGCGCGCATCCCGGAGATCAGGCCGCGGCGCGGCGCTTGCGCCCGACGAGCCCGAGCCCGCCGACCCCGGCCAGAAGCAGCGCGAGGCTGGCCGGCAGCGGCACCGGCGGCGGCGCGTCGGTGTCGATCACCAGCGCGGTCTGGGTCAGGGTCGAACCCTGGCCCGTGCCGCTGAACAGGAAGCCGGCGACGAAGGTCGTGGTGTCGGCGGGATCGAGCATCAGCGACTGGTCGATGCCGGTCAGTTCGAAGGTGGTCACCCCGGTCTTGCCGGCGGCGACGAAGTCGATGGTCCCGCCCGGCAGGACGGTGAACTCGGTGCCGTCCGGCAGCGTGACGACGTAGCCGTCCGAATCGTTCACCTTCGCCTGGGTCGGCGCCACGAACTGCGCGATCGTGCCCTCGCCGGTCAGGTCGTAGACGTAGCCCACGGCGATCTCGGGATCGACGAAGACGACCTCCTCGCCCGCGCCGGCCACGTCGAAGCTGAAGGTCGGGGCGGTGGCCCCCTCCGCGAACCCGGCGGCGTCGGGCAGCAGCGGCGAATCCTCGGAACTGCCGTCGGCGTCGCCGAAGGAGGCGACGTTCAGGCTGCTGCTGGGGACGATGCCGCTGTCGATGACGACCTCGAACTGCTCTTCCAGCCCGGAGGGGTACACCGCCGAGGAAATCTCGTCATAGGTCATCTGCGCGAACAGGATGCCGCCGAGATCGGGCAGGGTGCCGGCGGCCTGGGCGTCCTCGAACCAGCTGCCGCTGCCGGCGAGGTAGAGAATCGCGCCGCTGCTGTCGATGTTGGGCTCGGGGTCCGGCCGGGCGACGATGCCGATGATGTCATTCCCGCCGCCGTCGCCGAGATCGACGTTGTTGGCGGCAAAGACCAGCGTGGTCGAGGTGATCGCGTTCTCGACCAGCCGGCCGCCCGAGACGACGGTGAAGCGCGACACGTCCGAGGTCTGGCCGAGGAACTGCGGGCCGACGATCTCGCCGTCCGC
>JBFKOW010000076.1:0-15852 GCA_041628615.1 Paracoccaceae bacterium
AAGTGGCGGAGAGACAGGGATTCGAACCCTGGGTGGGGTTGCCCCCACAACGGTTTTCGAGACCGCCCCGTTCGACCACTCCGGCACCTCTCCGCGGGGGTCTGGAACGCTCCATTACGCCGGGGACGGCGCTGGTGCAACCCCGTTTCCGCCGGTTGCCGGAACCGGCTGCGCAATCGTCCGGCGGCCCTTGGAATGAGCGGTCCGGCTGCCTATCCTCGGGCCAGCACCGGAGGCCCCATGATCCCCAGAGCCCTTGCCGCCGCCACGCTCGCCGCCAGCCTCGGGCTGCCTTGCGCCCTGCCGGCCGCCGCCGACGACGTGGCGGCCCTGTTCGACGCGCTCGGCCTGCCCGAGATCGTGGCGGTGATGAGCGCGGAGGGCACCGAGTACGGCGCGCAGATCGCCGGCGACATGATGACCGGCCGCGACAGCGCCGAATGGGACAGCATGGTCCGCCTGATCTACGACGTGGACTGGATGACCTCGGCCGCGCTGGCCGGCCTGCGGGCCGAACTGGACGGCAAGGACGTTGGCGCGATGCGCGCCTTCTTCGAGGCCGAGCCCGGACTCACCATTGTCTCGCTGGAGGTCAGCGGCCGCGAGGCGCTGCTCGACGACGCGGTCGAGGAGGCCGCCCGCGCCGCCGCCGAGGCCGCCGCCGGCACCGACCGGATGGCCCGCGTCGAGGCCTACATCGCCGCCAACGACCTGGTCGAAACCAACGTCGTCGGGGCGCTGAACGCCAATTACGCCTTCTATACCGGCCTGGTGGACGGCGGCGCCTTCGGCTTCGACCTCACCGACGACCAGATCCTGACCGAGGTCTGGGCGCAGGAACCCGAGATCCGCCAGAACACCGCGGAATGGGTGACTTCGTTCCTCTACATGGCCTACCAGCCGCTGAGCGATGCGGACCTCGAGGCCTACATCGCCTTTTCCGAGACCCGCGCCGGCCGGGACCTCAACGCCGCCCTGTTCGCCACCTTCGACACGATCTTCGAGGACATCTCGCGCGCCCTTGGGCTCGGGGCGGCGCAGTTCCTCGCGGGCGAGGAACTCTAGCCGGCGGCCGACCCGTAGACGACGAGCGCGGTGACAAGGGCGCCAGGATTGGCCGCGTAGAGGCCGGCATCCGCGCCGAGCTGCAGGGTCCGGGCCGCGCGGTCCGCGGCCGGCACCCGGGCGATGTCGAAGGCGCGGGTCAGGCTGGGCCCGCCGCCGGCGACGATGTCGGCCGACAGCGCGGGGTGATTGGCCTTCACGAAGACCTCGACCGCGCCGCGCCGCTCGGCCTCGGCGGCGGAGCCGGGCAGCGGGCTCGGGAACGGCAGGCCGGGGCCGCAGCCGGCGGCCAGCAGAAGGGCGAGAAGGGCAGGGAAAGCGATGCGCATGACGGGCCTCTTGGGTCTTGACTTGCCTACCCGATCCGAGGATAAGCCGCCATCCCGGCCGGGCCCTCCCAGCCGGGTTTTGCAATTCTTCGCCCGCCAAGGGCGCGCAGTACCAGGGCGGGGCGGCCCGCGAACGGCCCATCGGGCGGCCCTCGGAACGCGGAACGAAAGGGAAGACCCATGTTTGCGGTTATGAAAACCGGCGGCAAGCAGTATCGCGTCACCTCGGGCGACGTGCTCCGGATCGAGAAGATCGCCGCCGAAGCGGGCGAAACCGTCCAGTTCAACGACATCCTGATGGTCGGCGCCACCGTCGGCACCCCGACCGTCGCCGACGCCGGCGTGCAGGCCGAGGTCATCGACCAGATCAAGGGCGAGAAGACGATCAACTACGTCCGCCGCCGCCGGAAGCACTCGTCCAAGCGGACCAAGGGCCACCGACAGCAACTGACCCTGGTGCGGATCACCGAGATCCTGGAGAAGGGCGCGGACAAGTCGGGCGTCAAGGCCGCCGTGAACGGCGCCGGGTTCGCCGCCGTGGCCGCCTCGGGCGCCGCGGTGCTGTCGGGTCCGGCCGCGAAGGCGCCGAAGCCCGCCGCCAAGACCGCGAAGGCCGCCAAGCCGGCCAAGCCCGCCGCCGAACCCGAGGCGGCCGCCGCCGAAGCGCCGGCCGCTGCGGGCGCGGGCGGGGACGATCTCAAGAAACTGTCGGGCGTCGGCCCGGCGCTCGAGAAGAAGCTGCACGCCGCCGGCGTGACCACCTTCGCCCAGATCGCCGCCTGGACCGAGGCCGACATCGCGGAATTCGACGAGAAGCTGAGCTTCAAGGGCCGGATCGAGCGTGAAGGCTGGGTCGAGCGGGCCAGGAAGCTGGCGGAATAAGAGACGACGAGAGGAGAGACGAGATGGCACACAAGAAGGCAGGCGGTTCGTCCCGCAACGGTCGCGACTCTGCCGGTCGCCGGCTCGGCGTCAAGAAATTCGGCGGCGAAGCGGTGATCCCGGGCAACATCCTCGTGCGGCAGCGCGGGAACAAGTACTGGCCGGGCGCCGGCGTGGGCGAGGGCAAGGACCACACCCTGTTCGCCACCGCCGAGGGCAAGGTGCAGTTCAACAAGGGCTTCAAGGGCCGGACCTTCGTGTCCGTGATGCCCGTGGCCGAGGCTGCGGAATAAGCCGACCCCACACCCGGGGTCGCGAAGGACAGGGGGCCGGTGCCGTAGCCGGTCCCCTTTTCGTTACCATGGTCTGTTAACTGGGAATGCACCCGGGGCGGCTATGCCCGCCCCGAGACGGGTCCGCCGCCTCGCCGCCGCGGCCCGTGGTTTCGGGAGGAGACCTGCGATGCTGGACGAACCCTACGATCAGCCGGTGATCGCGGCGGAGCGGTTGACCCTGCGCCCGGTCACGCCGGCCGACGCGGGACTGGTCGAGATGTACACGAGCGACGAGCGCGTGGCGCGAATGACGAGGTCGATCCCGCATCCGCTGCCCCCCGGCGCGACCGAGGCCTTCATCAAGCAGGCGCTCGCCCCCGACCGCAAGGAAGATGTCTGGATCATCGACGGCTCGCTCAGCGACCGCGAGTCGATGCTCGGCACGATCAGCCTCGAACGGATGGACCGCAACCAGTCCGAGATCGGCTACTGGATCGCCCCGGCGTTCTGGAACACCGGCTTCGCCACCGAGGCCGTCGCCGCGCTGATCGCGGCCAACCCGCACGGCGCGCGGCAGATCTTCGCCGAGGTGTTCCAGGACAACCCGGTCTCCGCCCGCGTCCTGACCAGCTGCGGCTTCGAATACCTCGGCGATGCCGAGGGCTACTGCCTCGCCCGGGGCAGCACGGTTCCGACATGGACCTACATGTATCGGACCGGGGCCTGACCCGTCATATCCCGACCGAGCGGCTGCGCCTGCGGCCGCTCGACCGCGCCGATCTCGGACGGCTGCAGCGCCTCGCGGACGATCCCGGCATCGCGGCGATGACCACGGGCATCCCGCACCCGTTCACCGATGCCGATGCCCTGGCTGTCTGGCGCCGCGCCGCCGATGGCAGTGCCGGCGCGACCTGGGCCGTCGATGCCGGCGACGGGCTGTGCGGCGTGGTCCGGATCGGGGCCGGGCTGGAGTTCTGGCTGGGCCGGCCGTTTCGCGGGCGGGGCTACATGACCGAGGCGCTGCGCGCCGCCACCGCCGCGTGGTTCGTCGGGACCGGGGCCGGGACCATCGCCGCGCACCTGTTCCACGACAACCACGCCGCCGGAGCGATCCTGCGGGCGACGGGTTTCCGGCAGACCGGGCTCTCGGCGCGGCACAGCCTCGGGCGCGAGGGGCGCGTCATCGGGTTCGACATGGCGCTGACCCGAGAGCGCTGGCGGACCGTCGCGCCGCTCGCCCCGGCGGTGCCGCTGCGCATCGACACGCCGCGGCTCGTGTTGCGGGAGCTTCGGCCGGGCGACGCCGCAGCGCTCGGCCGTATTGCCGCGGCGCCCGGGACCGCCGCCGCCCTGCGCCGGGCCATGCCGGTCGGCTCCGCGGCCCATCCCGTCGCCGCTCCGGCGGCGTGGATCGACGGCCACCGGTTCCGGGGTCTGCCGCCGCAGGTCCTCGGGCTCGGGCTGGTCGCGTGCCACGGCGCCGCGGTTCTGGGCCTGGCCGCGCTGACCCCGCCGCCGGCGGGCGACGCGCCGTCCCTCGTCGTGGCGCTCGATCCCGTGGCGCAGGGGGCCGGGCTCGGAACCGAGGCCGCCGCCGCGCTGCTGGCCCACGCCGTCCCGCGCTGGCGGATCGACGGGGTGCGCGCGGCCCATGATCCGGGCAACCGGGCCGCGGCGCGGATGCTGTCCCGGCTGGGCTTTGCCGCCGACCCGACGCGCGACGGCCCGGCGATCCGCGCCCGCTGGCTGGCCGCCT
The DNA here is from genome assembly GCA_041628615.1 of Paracoccaceae bacterium. Classification (GTDB taxonomy): domain Bacteria; phylum Pseudomonadota; class Alphaproteobacteria; order Rhodobacterales; family Rhodobacteraceae; genus JAMWZF01. Next base: position 4,308 of record JBFKOW010000076.1, read on the forward strand.
GAGCCCGCCGCGCCCCCTTGAGCGCGGCGGTCGAATGGCGTAGGCCGCAGTCTGCCAGTCCGGACCCGGTGCCATGAAGTTCCTCGATCTCGCCAAAGTGCAAATCCGCTCGGGAAGCGGCGGCAACGGCTGCGTGTCGTTCCGGCGCGAGAAGTTCGTCGAGTTCGGCGGCCCGAACGGCGGCGACGGCGGCTGCGGCGGCGATGTCTGGGCCGAGGCGGTGGAGGGGCTCAACACCCTCATCGACTTCCGCTACCAGCAGCACTTCTTCGCCGGCAACGGCCGCCCGGGCGAGGGCCGCGGCCGCACCGGCAAGGATGGCGACGACATCGTGCTGAGGGTGCCGGCGGGGACCGAGATCCTCGACGAGGAGGGCGAGGAGGTGATCGCCGACCTGACCGAGGTGGGGCAACGGATCCTGCTGGCCCGCGGCGGCAACGGCGGCTTCGGCAACCTGCACTTCAAGTCCGCCACCAACCAGGCCCCGCGCCACGCCAACCCGGGGCAGGCGGGGGTGGACCGGACGCTCTGGCTGCGGCTCAAGCTGATCGCGGATGTCGGCCTTCTGGGTCTGCCCAATGCGGGCAAGTCCACCTTCCTCGCCGCGACCTCGAACGCGCGGCCCAAGGTGGCCGACTATCCCTTCACCACGCTGGTGCCCAACCTCGGAGTCGTCGCGGTGGACGGGGCCGAGTTCGTGGTCGCCGACATCCCCGGCCTGATCGCGGGCGCCTCCGAGGGCAAGGGGCTGGGCGACGTGTTCCTCGGCCATGTCGAACGCTCGGCGGTCCTGCTGCACCTCGTCGACGGCAGCTCCGGCGACCCGGTGGGCGACTGGCGCACCATCGTCGACGAGATCGCCAAGTACGGCGCGGGGCTGGCCGACAAGCCGCGGCTGACGGTCCTGAACAAGATCGACACGCTGGACGCCGAGGAACGCGCCTTCATCGCCGACGAGATGCGCGCCGGCGGGGCGGGTGCGGTGATGCTGATGTCCGGGGCCACCGGGGAGGGCGTCACCGAGGTGCTGCGGGCCCTGCGCCGCCATATCCGCGCGGCGAACGAGGCGCCGGCGGAGGACGCGCCTTGGGTGCCCTGACCGACGCCCGGCGCATCGTCGTCAAGGTCGGCTCGGCGCTACTGGTCGACCGCACGAGCGGCACGTTGCGGGCCGCCTGGCTGGCCTCGCTGGCCGCCGACGTCGCCTGGCTCCGGGGCATGGGCAAGGACGTGGTCCTGGTCTCGTCCGGGTCGATCGCGCTGGGGCGCGGGGTGCTCGGCCTCGGCGGTCCCGACCTGCCGCTGGAGCAGAGCCAGGCCGCCGCGTCGGTGGGCCAGATCCGCCTCGCCCGCGCCTACGAGGAGGCGCTCGCCCCGCACGGGATCAAGACCGGGCAGGTGCTGGTGACGCTCGAGGACACCACCGACCGCCGCCGCTACCTGAACAGCCGGGCGACGATGCAGACCCTGCTGTCCCTCGGCGTCACCCCCATCGTTAACGAGAACGACACCGTCGCCACCGACGAGATCCGCTACGGCGACAACGACCGGCTGGCGGCGCAGGTGGCGGTGACGGCGGGGGCGGACTGCCTTGTCCTGCTGTCGGACGTGGACGGCTTCTACACCGGCAACCCGGCGACCGACCCGGCGGCGGCGCGCTACGACCGGATCGACCGGATCACCCCCGAGATCGAGGCGCAGGCCGGCGATGCCGGGTCGGGCCTGTCGAAGGGCGGGATGAAGACCAAGCTGATCGCCGCCCGGATGGCGACCGAGGCCGGCTGCGCCATGGCCATTACGTTAGGATCGCCGGACAACCCTTTGACCGCGATGGAAAACGGCGCGCCAGCCACATGGTTCACTGCGCAGACCGACCCGCAGGCGGCGCGCAAGCGCTGGATCGCCGCGATGAAGCCGCGCGGCCGGCTGATCGTCGATGCCGGCGCGGTCCGGGCGCTCGGGACCGGCAAGAGCCTGCTGCCCGCCGGGGTCAGCGTGGTGGAAGGCCGGTTCGGCCGCGGCGACCCTGTCGAGATCGCGGGGCCGGACGGCGCGCGGCTCGGCCTCGGCCTCGCGCGCTACACCGCCGAGGAAGCCCGCGCCATCCGCGGGCGGCGCAGCGACGAGATCGAGGCGCTGCTCGGCTACAAGGGGCGCGCCGCGCTGATCCACCGTGACGACATGGTGCTCTGAGACCGCGGTACCTTTCGTTTGACACAAGCCCGGCCGACGAGAATAGTTGCGGGGTTATGTCAAATAGTGGGGAAGTCATGTAAACATTATTGATTGCCGGCATGGTCGCGCTGGCGGGAATACCTGCCGCGGCGTCGACCCTGACGTATTCGTTCACCGCCGAACATGCCTTCGGCACTGCAGCCGACGACACGGTCGATACCATTGCGGACGTGGCGGAGTCGCTGATCGGCACGACACTGACCGGGACGATCACGCTCGACGACACGTTCCTCTCGGGCGACGCCGTCGGACGGGTCTATGCTGCGCCCAGCATCACGATCGACCAGATGGATCTTTCCGGCGTGCTGCCGTTTTCGTCGACAATCCTGCAGAACGGGGAAACTGGCTTCGACGCTTACAGCCTCGTGACAGACCTTCCCGCGACATCGGGCGATGTCGTGAGCCAGATCTACGCCGCCTTGCGGGATACCGACGGGACCATCCTCGGCAACACGGGCTTTCCGCCCCTGCCGGCCCTGTCGGAGTTCGAGTTCACGGTTCTTGCCTTCATCGGAAACGTGACGGGCGAGGTCAATGCGCGCGAGCGGGTCGACTACCGTTTCACCAGCCTCACGCGACTGCCCGACAACCCGGTGGTGCCGCTGCCGGCCGGCCTGCCGCTGCTTCTGGCGGGAATCGGCGCTTTTGCCCTGGTTCGCCGGAGGGCCTGACGGCTGAAAGCGTGCGGAGATCGGGGCGGGCCGGACGGCGCCGCCCCTTTTTCTCGGGCGCTGTCTGCGCTAGGCATCGGGCCGAGCCGGAGGACCCGCCATGAAAGACCTCACCGACATCCCCGCCGTGATGGACGAGATCGGCCGCCGGGCGCGGGCTGCTGCCGCCGAACTGGCCTTCGCCGCGCCGGAGCGGAAGCGGCAGGCGCTGGAGGCCGCCGCCGATGCCGTCTGGACACGGCGGGCCGAGATCGTCGCCGCCAATGCCCGCGACCTGGACTACGGCCGCGACAAGGGGTTGAGCCCGGCGATGATGGACCGGCTGATGCTCGACGAGACCCGTATCGCCGGCATGGTCGAGGGGTTGCGCGCCGTCGCCGCCCAGGACGATCCGGTGGGCAGCGTGATGGCCGAGTGGGACCGCCCCAACGGCCTGCACATCCGGCGCGTCCGCACCCCCCTCGGCGTGATCGGCGTGATCTACGAAAGCCGTCCCAACGTGACGGCGGATGCCGGCGCCCTGTGCCTGAAGGCCGGGAACGCGGTGATCCTGCGCGGCGGGTCGGAAAGCTTCCATTCCGCCGGGGCGATCCATGCCTGCCTGCAGGAGGGGCTGCGCGCCGCCGGGCTGCCTGAGGACGCGATCCAGAAGGTGCCGACCCGGGACCGCGCCGCGGTGTCCGAGATGCTGCGGATGACCGCCCATATCGACGTGATCGTGCCGCGCGGCGGCAAGGGTCTCGTCGGGCTGGTCCAGCGCGAGGCACGGGTGCCGGTCTTTGCCCATCTCGAGGGGATCGTTCACATCTACATCGACGCCGCCGCCGACCTGGACACGGCGCTGAAGGTGGTGCTGAACGCCAAGACCCGGCGCACCGGGATCTGCGGCGCGGCCGAATGCCTGCTGGTGCACCGCGACGCCCGCGAGGTCGGGCAGAAGGTGGCCGACGCCCTGATGGCCGCCGGGGTGGAGGTTGCCGCCGAGGGCCTGCAGGGCAGCCGGGCCGCCACGCCCGAGGATTGGGGCAAGGAATACCTCGACATGAATATCGCGGCGAAAGTCGTTGAGTCCATTGACGATGCCATTGCCCATATCCGGCGCTACGGGTCGAGTCACACCGACTGCATCATCACCGCCGACACCGCCGCGCGGGACCGTTTCTTTGCCCGGCTCGACAGCGCGATCCTGATGCACAACGCCTCGACCCAGTTCGCCGATGGCGGCGAGTTCGGCATGGGGGCGGAAATCGGCATCGCCACCGGCAAGATGCACGCGCGGGGGCCGGTGGGCGCCGAGCAGCTGACCAGCTTCAAGTACCTCGTGTCGGGCGACGGGGCGGTCCGCGCCTGACCCGGCACCGCCGGTCGGAAGAATCAGAAGGTGATGACGATCCCGTCGCTGCGCTGCGCCGCCTGCACCCGGCGGCCCAGACCGCGGGCGGCGGCGGGCAGCAGCGCGAAGTGCACGTTGCCCGGCGTCAGCCCCTCGGGCTCGCCCGATCCGGCCAGCGCGGTCCACAGCCCCGATTCCATGCGCAGGGTCTCGGCGCGTCCGAGCAGGGACCAGATGCCGGCCGACGCGGCAATCTCGATGACCCCGCCCATCGGCATCGCGCTTTGCAGGCAGAGCGCGGCGAGAAGGGCGCAGCGGACCTCGGGGCGGGGCACCGGTTCCTCGATCCGCCAGTCGTAGCGCAGGCGCGGGTTCGGCGCGGCGCTGGCGAGGATCCCGCGGATCTCGGCGGCGCTCATGCTCTGGCCGGATCCGGCATGGCCGAAGGCGATCCGCAGGAACCGCAGCTTGGCCGAGGCCCCGGCGGCGCTTTCCGCGATCAGCGCCAGTTCCGGCGACATCGCCGGGCCGCTTTCGAGACCGAGCAGTTCGACCCCGTTGCCGATCGCCCCGATCGGGCTGATAAGGTCGTGGCAGATCCGGGCCCCGACGAGTCCGGCGATGTCGGGCCGGTCCGTCATGCCCGGGTCCGCACCGAGGCGCGCGAAGGAGACCCGATGACCGATCTCAACGATTTCCTTGAACCCGGAATGCTGGTCCGCCATCCCGGCCAGCCCGACTGGGGCGTGGGGCAGGTGCAGTCCAACGTCGCCGGCCGGATCACGGTGAATTTCCGCGAGGCGGGCAAGGTCGTCATCGATGGGAACCGGGTCGCGCTCATCATGGTCGATGGGTCCTGACGGCGGCCCGGGGGGCCGGTGGCGGCGGAAGTGCCTTCACAACTCAGGGTATATCAAGGCGATCCCGGGTCAACCGCCTTTCTCCGGTCGGGCGGTTGCCAAGGCCGGGCGCGCCTCGTAGATGCGGTCGGGCGAATGGAACGGCATCGGCGGATGAAGGCTGAGACCACGGTGTTCGAGAGGCGGCTGGCGCGCGACGAGGCCGACCTTGCCGCCGCCCAGCGGCTGCGCTACCGGGTCTTCGTCGAGGAGCTGGGCGGCGACGGGCCGCTGGTGGACCATGCCCGGCGGCGCGAGGCAGACCGTTTCGACCCGTTCTTCGAACACCTGCTGCTGATCGACCCGGAGCGACCCGAGGGCGAGCATGTCGTCGGCGTCTACCGCCTGCTGACCGACCGGGCGGCGGCCGAGGCCGGGCAGTTCTACTCCGAGCAGGAATACGACCTCGGCCCGTTGCGCGCCTCGGGGCGCCGGTTGCTCGAACTGGGCCGGTCCTGCGTCGACCCGGCCTATCGCGGCGGCACCGCGATGTTCGAGCTGTGGACCGGGCTGGCCGACTATGTCCGCACCCGCGAGATCGAGATCCTGTTCGGGGTGGCGAGCTTCCACGGCACCGACCTCGACGCGCTGGCGCAGCCGCTGTCGCTGCTGCATTACCGCCACCTCGCGCCGCCCGAGCTTCGGGTCACGGCGCGGCCGCCGCAGGCCCGGGCGATGGACCTGCTGCCCGAGGCCGAGGTGGACCGGCGCGCCGCGATGCTGGCCACGCCGCAGCTCATCAAGGCCTACCTGCGGCTCGGTGGAATGGTCGGGGCGGGGGCCTGGCTCGACACCGCCTTCAACACCACCGATGTCTGCCTGGTGATGGACACCGCGCGGATGAACGCGCGCACCGCCGGGCTCTATACCCGCGGGGGCCGCGCCTGATGGCGCCCACCTGGGGCCTCGACGAGCCGCCGCTGGAGCAGCCCCGGCCGGGGCCGGCCGGCTGGTTGCGGGTGGTCGGGCGCGGCGCGGCCCTGGTCGTGGTAAATTTCGGCTGTCTCGCCCTGCTTCTGATCCTGCGGCTGTTCGAACGGCCGCTGTTCGGCGCCGCCCGCCCGCTCACGCCCTGGATCACGCAGTTCGTCTGCCGCAGCTCGCTGGCGATCCTCGGTATCCGCTACCGGGTCGAGGGCCGGCCCTTGCGCGGCGGCGGGGCGATGGTGGCGAACCATGTCTCGTGGCTCGACATCTACGCGCTGAACGCCGCCACCCGGCTCTACTTCGTGTCCAAGGCCGAGGTGGCGGGCTGGCCCGGCATCGGCTGGCTGGCGCGGGCCACCGGCACCGTGTTCATCGCCCGCGACCGGGCGCAGGCGGCGGGTCAGGTCGAGCTGTTCCGGTCGCGGCTGGCCGAGGGCCACCGGCTGATGTTCTTCCCCGAGGGCACCTCGACCGACGGCAAGCGGGTCCTGGCCTTCAAGCCGACCCTGTTCGCCGCCTTCTTCGACGAGGCGTTGCGGCACCAGTTGTCGGTGCAGCCGGTGAGCGTGATCTACCGCGCCCCGCCGGGCGTCGACCCGCGGTTCTACGGCTGGTGGGGGGACATGGCGTTCGGGCCGCACCTGCTGTCGACGCTGGCCGCGCCGCGGCAGGGATCGGTGACGCTGCGCTATCACCGGCCGGTGCGGGTCGCCGAGACGGCCGACCGGAAGGACCTTGCCCGGATCACCGAGGCGGCGGTCCGCGACGGGCTGGAGGCGGCGCTAGAGCAGGGCCCCGCGTAGCTCGGCCAGCCACGCCGCCGGGTCCCCGGCCTGCCAGATCTCGGCCCCGAGGGCGAAGAAATCCGTATGCGGGGCCAGCGCCCGGATCAGCGCGGCGTCGAGCCCGCCCTCGGCCACCACCGGCACCTCGATCATCTCGGACCACCACTGGAACAGCTCGGGGTCCGCCACCCGGCCGTCGCCGAGTGCGCCCGCGCTCAGCGGTCCGAAGCTGACATAGTCCGCGCCCAGTTCGCCGGCGGTCATCCCGTCATGCCGCGAAGCGCCGCAATGGGCGCCGACGATGGCGTCGGGGCCGAGCGCCTTGCGGACCCGGCCGACCGACCGCGCGTGGTCGGTCAGGTGCACGCCGTCGAGCCCGTGCCGCTCGGCGATGCCGACATGGGTGTCGATCACCGCCGCCACGTCGCGCCCGTGGCAGACCGCGCGCACCAGGTCGGCGGCCCGGCCCACCTCGGTCTCGTCGGTCGAGGACAGCGCCAGCCGGACGCAGGCCACGGGCACCGCGTCGAGGCAGGCGGCGAGCAGGTCGGGGAACCGCGACGGCTCGATAACCGGCGGCGAGATCAGGTAAATCTGCGGTATGTCGGCTGTGTCGCTCATCGCCGCTCTCATAGCCCGCCCGGCCGCGCTTGCCCAGAGCCCGCGTGCGGCGTAAGGGAGCGCCCGATGCCCCGCACCGACGCCCAACCCGCCTTCGTCCTGATCCGCCCGCAGATGGGCGAGAACATCGGCGCCGCCGCGCGCGCCATGTGGAATTTCGGTCTCGACGCGATGCGGGTGGTGGCGCCGCGCGACGGCTGGCCGAACCCGTCGGCGGTGGCGATGGCCTCGGGGGCGGGGCGGCTGCTGGACGAGGCGATCCCGTTCCCCGACACCGCCGCCGCGGTGGCCGATGCCCACTGGGTGCTGGCCACCACCGCCCGGCCGCGCGGGTTGACCAAGCCGGTGATGACGCCCGAGGCGGCGATGGCCGAGGCCGCCGCCCGGATCGGCCGGGGCGAGCGGGTGGCGGTGCTGTTCGGCCCCGAGCGCGCCGGGATGGAGAACGACGACATCGCCCGCGCCAGCGCCATCGTCACGGTGCCGGTCAATCCCGATTTCCCGTCTCTGAACCTCGCGCAATGCGTGCTGCTGATGGCCTACGAATGGCGCCGGGCGACCGTGGTCGCCGCGCCGGTCCGGCTCGACGGCGGGCGCACCGAACCGGCCAGCGCCGCCGAGATCGAGGCGCTGGCGGAGCACTACGAGGAGCGTCTCGACGCCGCCGGGTTCTTCTTTCCCGCGCCCAAGGCCGAGGGGATGAAGCTGAACCTGCGCAGCTTGTGGGCCCGGCTCGGCCTGACCCGCGCCGAGGTGCAGACGCTGCACGGCATCCTGCGCCAGATGGTCCGCTGGAAAGAGCGCGGCTGAGCCGGGCGCGGCGGTCCGGGGCCGGGGTGCGGCAAAGCGGCGTCTCGTGTGTCGCCTCCCGCGCGGCCTACTAAATGGGCGCAAGACACCGAAAGGGGCGAGCATGGCAGAGAAGCGTCGCGCGATCTTCGAAGAGGTGACCGGGGACGGCAAGGCCGCGCCGGCGGCGACCGGGATCATCGACCGGGGCCGGTCCGGCGCGCGCGGTGCGATCCGGGCCTGGCTGATGCTGCTGTTCGTTCTGGTCACGGTGATGATCGCCGTGGGCGGCCTGACCCGGCTGACCGACAGCGGCCTGTCAATCACCGAATGGGCGCCGCTGTCGGGGGCGATTCCGCCGCTTTCGGCCGAGGACTGGCAGGCCGAGTTCGACGCCTACCGCCAGATCCCGGAATACCAGTTGCAGAACGCCGGGATGAGCCTGGCCGAGTTCAAGGTGATCTACTGGTGGGAATGGGGCCACCGGCAGCTTGGCCGGCTGATCGGGCTGGTCTGGGCGGCGGGCTTCTTCGGCTTCATGGCCGCGCGGGCGATCCCGGCGGGGTGGACCGGGCGGCTGCTGCTGCCGGGCCTGCTGGGCGGGGTGCAGGGCGCGATCGGCTGGTGGATGGTGTCGAGCGGGCTCGAGGGCGAGCGGCTCGACGTGGTGTCCTACCGGCTGGCGACCCATCTGGGGCTCGCCTTCGTGATCCTCGGGCTGCTGGCCTGGTACATCTTCCGGATTCCGCGCCGCGACGCCGACCTGCTGCAGGCGCGGCGGGCCGGGGAGCCGAAGCTGTTCTCGCTCGGCACCGGGCTGCTGCATTTCTCGTTCCTGCAGATCCTGCTGGGCGCCCTGGTCGCCGGGATCGACGCCGGCCGCAGCTATACCGAGTGGCCGCTGATGGGCGGGCGTTTCGTGCCGCCCACCGCCTTCGACCTCGAACCGCTGTGGCGGAACTTCTTCGAGAATGCCGGGCTGGTGCAGTTCATCCACCGGGTGTCGGGCTACCTGCTGCTGATCTTCGCCGTCGTGGTCTGGCGCCGGGCGCAGCGGTCGGGCCATGCCCGGACCCGCTTCGCCTTCAACGCGGTGATGGCGGCGATGGTGCTGCAGATCGTCTGGGGCATCCTGACGGTGCTCTATGCCGCGCCCTGGCCGCTGGCGATCCTGCACCAGTTCATCGCGGTCGTGCTCTGGGTGCTGATCCTGCGGGCCCGCTTCCTCGCCCGCTACCCGCTGGCGCAATCGGTGCGGGACGGCCGGTGAGCACGGCCGCCGCCGCCGCCCGCGAGGCGCTGTTCGCCCATGCCCGCGAGACCTGGCTGATCGAGCAGGTGGCGGGCCGGCTCGGCTGGGACATGGAGACGGTGATGCCCGCCGGCGCCGCGGCCCAGCGGGGCGAGGAGATGGCGGCGATGGAGACCGTGCTCCATGCCCGCCGGACCGATCCGCGGCTGGGCGCGTGGCTGGCCGCCGCCGAGGACGGGATCGGGGCCGACGACGACCCTGCGGCCCGCGCACAGCTGCGGCTGATCCGGCGCGCCCATGACCGGGCGGTGAAGGTGCCCGCGCGGCTCGCCGCCGAGATCGCCCGGACCACCGCCGAGGCGCATCATGTCTGGGTCGCGGCGCGGGCCGGCGAGGACGTGGCCGCCTTCCTGCCGGCGCTGGCGCAGGTGCTGCGGCTGCGCCGCGAGGAAGGGGCGGCGCTGGCCGAGGGCGGCGATGTCTACGACGCGCTTCTGGGCGACTACGAACCCGGAATGACCGGGGCCCGGCTGCAGGCGATGTTCGACGAAATGCGCCCCCGGCTGGTGGCGCTGCGGGCCGCGATCCTCGACCGGCCCGTCCCGCCGGCGCTGGCGGGAGAGTTCGACCGGGAGGCCCAGCTTCGGCTGTCTGTCGAACTGGCCCGGCTCTTCGGCTACGACAGCGGCAAGGGCCGGATCGACACCGCGGTGCATCCGTTCTCGTCGGGGTCCGGCGCGGATGTCCGGATCACCACCCGGACCAACCCGGCCGATCCGTTCAACTGCTTCTACTCGACGATCCACGAGGTCGGGCACGCGACCTACGAACAGCGCATCGACCCGGCGCTGCACGCCACGCCGCTGTGTTCCGGCGTGTCGATGGGCGTGCACGAGAGCCAGAGCCGGATCTACGAGAACCAGCTGGGTCGCAGCCGCGCCTTCACCGGCTGGCTGTTCGAGCGGATGCGGGACAGCTTCGGGGCGTTGAACCTGCCCGACGCGGCGGCCTTCTACGCCGCGGTGAACCGGGTGACGGACGGCTACATCCGCACCGAGGCGGACGAGGTGCAATACAACCTGCACATCATGCTGAGGTTCGATCTCGAACGCGCGCTGGTGTCCGGCGACCTGACGGTGGCCGATCTCGAGGCGGCCTGGAACGACCGCTTCGCCGCCGATTTCGGCCGCGCGGTGGACCGGCCCTCGAACGGGGTCCTGCAGGACGTGCACTGGTCGGCGGGGCTGTTCGGCTACTTCCCGACCTACGCGCTGGGGAACGTCTATGCCGGCTGCCTGCACACCGCGCTGCGCGCCGACGTGCCGGACCTCGATGCCGGGATGGCGGCGGGGCGGATGGCGCCGGCGCTGGACTGGCTGCACCGCAGGGTGCAGGTGCACGGCAGCGTGTTCGAGCCCGCCGAGGTGATCGCCCGCGCCACCGGCGCGGCGCCGACGCCGGGGCCGCTGCTCGACTACCTCGATACCAAGTTCGGCGCGCTCTACGGCCTGTGACCGGCAGGGCCGGGGGCTCTGCCCCCGGACCCCCGGGATATTTCCTGTCCGAAGAAGGCGCGGGGCCGGGCGCCTAGCCGGCGGCGCGCATCACCATGCCGAAGAGGTCGCGCGGGTCGTCCGGGTCGGCGAGCAGGTCGAGGTTCTCGAACAGGCCGGTGCCGCGGATCGCGTCGCGCAGGTAGCGCAGCGCGGCGAAATCCTCGATCGCGAAGCCGACGCCGTCGAACAGGGTGATCTCGCGCGGGTCGCGCCGTCCCTCGGCCTGCCCGGCGATGACCTGCCAGATCTCGGTGACCGGGTGGTCGGCGGGCAATTGCTGGATCTCGCCCTCGATCCGGGTCTGCGGCGGGAATTCGACGAAGATCCGCGACCGGTGCAGGATCCCCGCGGCCAGCTCGGTCTTGCCGGGGCAGTCGCCGCCGATCGCGTTGATGTGGACGCCGGGGCCGACCATGTTGTCGGTCAGCACCCGCGCGTTGCGCTTGTCGGCGGTGACCGTGGTGAGGATCTGCGCCC
>JBFKOW010000077.1:0-15771 GCA_041628615.1 Paracoccaceae bacterium
CCCCGGCGAACTCGCCGGGGCGGTCGCGTCGCTGATGGCGCAGGATCCGGTGACGGAGATCGTCGTGGTCAATTCCGGCGGCGGCGATGCGGCGCGCGTCCTGCGCGCGCACCTCGACCACATCCGCCTTGTCTGCACGCCGCGCCGGCTTGGACCCGGGGCGGCGCGGAACGTCGGCATAGATGCCAGCGCCGCTCCGGTCGTGTCCTTCCTGGCCTCGGATTGCCGGGCGGCCCCGGGCTGGGTCGCCGCGCGGCTGCGCCGTCATGGCGCGGGGGCCGAGGCGGTCGCTTCGGCGATGATCCCGGATGCGCCGGGCAACATCTGCAACCTGCTGTCCAGCGCCCAGCTGCACTGGACCCGCTGGCCCGACGCGCCGGCCGAGGCGCGGGGTCTCTACGGGGTCTCCTACACGCGGGCGCTGCTCGATCTCTGCGGCTACTTCCCGACCGGCCTGCGGGTGGCGGAAGACACCCATTTCAATGCCGTGGTGGCGGACCGGACGCGCATCGACTGGGCGCCGGAGGTGCAGACGCTGCACCTCTATCCCCGCACCGTTCCCGGCCTGATCGCCGACATGGCGCGGCGGGGTTACCGGCGCGCGGCCCATCCGCCGTTCAGCACGCGGGCGGATTACGACGACCTGCGCGACTTCACCGAGCGCTGGATCCGGAACAAGACCCACGGCGCCTACCTGGCGGCGCAGCGCGCGACGGACGCCGGGCCGGTGCGGCGCAAGGCGTTGCAGATCCTGTTGCGGCTGTCGGCGCGGGCCGAGGTGACGGCGCTTCGGCTGGCCGGGCGGCGGCTGATCCGGGCCCGGACCGGGCAGGCGGCCGCCGCGCGCGCCGGGCTGTCCGAAGACGCCGTCGACCCGGCCGCCGCGCTCGAGACACCGGAACTGCATCTCGCCCGGGCCGAGGCCCTGATGGCGGGGGACGCCGGCCGCGACGAGGCCCGGATCCGGTCCGTCCTTCGCCGGGCGGTCGCGCTGGCGCCGCGCGATCCCGTCCCGCTGAAGAAGCTCTGCGGCTTTCTCCTGGATCGGGGCCACCCCGCCGAGGCCTTCGCCGCCGCCGACATGGCCTGCGTCATGGCGCCCGGCCTGACCGGATTCTGGTGGATCCGCCAGGACTGCGCCGCGCGGGCGGGCTACCGCGAGGAGGAATACGCCACGCTGCAGCACCTGCTCGCGCTCAATCCCGCCGACCCGGCGGTCCATGAGGCGCTGGCCGGATTCCACGCCCGTTCCGGAAACCCCGAACGGGCCGCGCTCCGCGCCTCGCACGCCGCCGAATTGCGGCCGGCCTGAACCGGCGCGCCGCGCCCGGTCCGTCCGCGCCACCGGGGCCCGCCGGGGCGGAAGCCGCCGATCCGGCGTTGCCCGTGGGCTCCAGCTATGGCATCACCGCCGTCAATGCCAACGACAGGGTTGAGCCGATGGCCGATTACGCCAGCCGCCGCCGGATGATGGTCGACACCCAGGTGCGGCCGTCCGACGTGACCAAGTTCCCCATCATCGACGCCATGCTGCGCGTCCCGCGCGAGACCTACGTGCCCGGCGACCGGCGCGAGGCCGCCTATGCCGACACGCTCATCGATATCGGCCGCGGGCGCGTGCTCCTCGATGCCCGGACCCTCGCCAAGCTGTTGAACGCGCTCGACATCCAGCCCGACGAGGTGGTGCTCGATATCGGCAGCGGGCTTGGCTATTCGGCGGCGATCCTCGCCCGGCTGGCCGATTTCGTCGTCGGCATCGAGGCCGACGAGGGTCTTGCCGAGGAAGCCCAGTCGACCCTGTCCGAGAGCGGCGTCGACAATGCCGCGGTCTTCGCCGCGCCGCTTGCCGAGGGCGCGCCGCAGAACGGCCCCTACGACGTCATCATCCTGCAGGGCGCGGCCGAGCGGATCCCCGAGACCCTGACCGACCAGCTCAAGGAAGGCGGGCGGATCGCCGCCCTGTTCGTCGAGGGCGCGCTGGGCGAGGCCCGGATCGGCTACAAGATCGACGGGCACGTCACCTGGCGGCCTATCTTCAATGCAACAGCTCCCGTGCTTCCGGGCTTCGAGGCACGCCGCGCCTTTACCTTTTGAGCGTTCCGCGACAGGCTGAGCCGAAAAGACATCCCGAGGCAGGAGACCGAGGAGGCATCGGCCCATGATCGCTGGACTGACACGGGCGCTGCGGGACCTGACCGCGGGCGCCGCACTGGCCGTCGCCGTCGCCGGGGCGGCGGCGCTCCCGCCCGCTGCGGCCCGCGCCGAGTCGCTGGCCGGCGCGCTGGCCCATGCCTACGAGCATTCCGGACTGCTGGAGCAGAACCGGGCCCTGCTGCGGGCCGCCGACGAGGACGTGGCGCAGGCCATCTCGGCGCTTCTGCCGATCATCAGCTGGTCGGCCAGCGCCACCATGCGCTATCCCGACCCGACGGGCCGCGACGATTTCACCTCGGCCAATGTCGGCATCTCCGCCGAACTTCTCCTGTTCGACAACGGGGCCAGCCGGTTCGCCATCGACGCCCAGAAGGAGACCGTCCTCGCGACCCGGCAGCAGCTCATCCAGGTGGAGCAGCAGGTCCTGAGCCGGGCGGTGCAGGCCTATCTCAACGTCCGCCGCGAGGCCGCCTTCCTCGGCCTGCGGCAGAACAACGTCCGGGTCATCACCCAGGAACTGCGCGCCGCCCGGGACCGTTTCGAGGTGGGCGAGGTCACCCGCACCGATGTCAGCCTGGCGGAAGCGCGCCTTGCCTCGGGACGCTCGCAACTGGCCGCGGCCGAGGGCAACCTCGCCCGGGCTGCCGAGGAATTCCGCGCCGCGGTGGGCCGCCGTCCCGGCACGCTCGACGCCGCGCCCGCCGCGCCCATCGCCCGGTCGCTCGACGACGCCAAGGCCTTCGCCGTGCGCAACCATCCCGACATCCGCGCCGCCCAGCACAACGTGGCGGCCGCCGAACTGAACATCCGCCGGGCCGAGGCGGCGATGAAGCCCTCCGTGAGCTTCAGCGCGCAGGTCGGCATCGACGAGGATTTCGACGACAGCGGTTCGATCGGCATCACCGCCCGCGGCCCGATCTACCAGGGCGGCCGCCTGTCCAGCGTCCTGCGCCAGACCATGGCCCGCCGCGACGCCGCCCGCGCCGGGTTGCATGTCAGCCGCCACACGATCGAACAGAACGTCGCCAACGCCTACGCCAACCTCGCCGTCGCGCGGGCCAGCCGCGAGGCCTTCAACGGCCAGGTCCGCGCCGCCGATGTCGCCTTCCGAGGTGTCAGGGAGGAGGCGACGCTGGGCGCCCGCACCACCCTCGACGTGCTCAACGCCGAGCAGGAACTGCTGGACGCCCGCGCCAACCTCGTGTCGGCCGAGGTCGACGAGGTGCTGGCAACCTACCAGGTGCTGTTCTCGATGGGCCTGCTGACCGCCGAACACCTCGGGCTCGGGGTGCAGACCTACGACCCGGCCGCGTACTACAACCTCGTGCAGGACGCGCCGACGATCCGGAGCGAGCAGGGGGCCGCGCTCGACCGGGTGCTCCGCGCCATCGGCGACTGAATAGGGTTCGGTTAACGCCGGGGGCCACAATCTGTTGTTCCGCGTTGCGGCGCGGAGTATGATCGGCCCGAGGTAGCAGCAGAGACAGCCCTGTCCGCGGGGCGACAGGAAGCGCGATGTCGGACCCGGTGACGAATGTCGAGATCGAGGATGTCCTTGCGTCCATTCGCAAGCTGATTTCACGGCATGATCCGGCAGCGGAGCCGAGCCCCCGGCCCGACGGGCCCGCCGCGACGCCATCCAGGCCGCGCCCTGCGGCCGACCGCCTGGTGCTGACCCCCGCGCTGCGCGTGCCCGACGACGCGCCGTCCGATTCGGCCGAGCCTTCCGACCCCGCCGTGGACGAAGTCCGCCCCGCCGCCCCGGTCACGCCCGACCGGGAGCCGGATGAGCCGGCCGCCGCGCAGGCCGCGCCCGCCGCCGACCCCGTGCCCGGCTTCCCGATCCTCAAGGCGCTGACCGAGGGCATACTGGAGACCCCGTCACCGCAGCTCGCCGCGCCGCGGGCCGCCGAGCCGAAGGCCACCGAGCCGCATCCCACCGAGCCGCAGGCGTCCGAGCCGCGGCGGGACAGGCCGGCGTCCGCAGCCCCGCTGTCGGCCAGCCGGAGCAGCCTGCTCGCAACCATCGCGGAACTCGAGGCGGCGGTGGGCCGGACGCCGCAGGAATTCGAACCCGACGGCAGCGAGACGCACCCCCAGGTCGACTGGAGCGCCATCGAGGGGCCGCCGCGCGCCGCCGGGACCACGGGTCCGGCGCCCTCCGCGCCCGATCCGGACGAGCCGGAACCGCGTCTGCCGCGGCAGGACGCGCCGGAAAGCCGCAGACCGGCCCCTGACGAAAGGGCCGCCGCCGCGGAAGTGACTGCGGCTGTCTCTGCCGCCGAACGGGGCCAACCCGCCGGCGCCGCCCCGGCCTCCCGCCTGCAACGCGGCACCGTCGAGCCCCTGCGGCTTGGCGAGATCGCCCGGGCTGTGCCGCCCGCGACGCCGACGCCGACGCCGGCGGCCCCCCCGGCGCCACCCGCCGGCAGGGCGTCCGATCCGGGCACCGAACTCGCCGAGTTCAGCCAGGAGATCGACGAGGAAGCCCTGCGCGATCTCGTCGCCGAGATCGTCCGCGAGGAATTGCAGGGCGCGCTGGGCGAGCGGATCACCCGCAACGTCCGCAAGCTGGTGCGCCGCGAGATCTACCGCGTCCTGTCCAGCCAGGACTTCAACTGACCGGCCGCCGCGCGGACCGGTCCTGCCTGCCCTCAGCCCGGGTCCCGGGCATGCTCCAGCAGCGCGTCAACATCCATGTGCGTCTCGATATGGCGGGCCAGCGCGTCGAGCGCCGCCTCGACTCCGGCGCCATAGTCGTCGAGCCCGGACCCGGCGCCGATCCGGCGGAGATAGTCACGCCGGAACCCGTCCGACGCGAACAGCCCGTGCAGATAGGTGCCCCGCACGCGGCCATCGGCGCTCTGCGCGCCTTCCGGCCGGCCGTCCATGTGAAGCCAGCCGCGCGCCGCGTCCGGGCCGTCGGTCCGGCCCAGATGGATCTCGTAGCCCGACACCGGGAGGCCGGTCTCCGGTTCGGTGGCGTCGGTCCGGGCCAGGCGCTTTTCCGGCGCCATGACCGTCGCCACGTCCAGAAGGCCGAGTCCGTCCACCGAGCGCGGCGGTCCTTCGAGGCCCTCCGGATCCTCGATCCGGGTCCCCAGCATCTGGTAGCCGCCGCAGAGACCGAGAACATGCCCGCCACGCCGGACATGGGCGGCAAGGTCGATGTGCCAGCCGTTGGCGCGGAATGCCTCAAGGTCGGCTATGGTGGTCTTGGACCCCGGGATCAGCACGAGCGCCGCATCGCCGGGCAGGGCCCGGCCGGGCTCGACGATCTCGACCGTCACGCCGGGTTCGGCCGAAAGCGGGTCGAGGTCGTCGAAATTGGCGATCCGCCGCAGCCGCGGCACCGCGACCTTGCAGCCGCCGCCGGGCCGGCCGCGCAGATCGAGAATGTCCTCGGCGGGCAGGCGCCAGGCGTCGTCGAACCAGGGCAGGATGCCCAGCGGGTGCCAGCCGGTGCGTTCGGCGATCACCGTCATGCCATCGTCGAACAGCGATGGATCGCCGCGGAACTTGTTGATCGCGAAGGCCACGATGCGGGCGCCGTCGGCGGGCGGCAGGACCGCGTGCGTGCCGACGAGCTGGGCGATGACGCCGCCGCGGTCGATGTCGCCGACAAGAACCACCGGGATGCCCGTCGCCTCGGCGAACCCCATGTTGGCGATGTCGCCGGCGCGCAGGTTGACCTCGGCCGGACTGCCCGCGCCTTCGACGAGGACGAGATCGGCGGTGGCGGCGAGGCGGTGGAAGCTCTCGAGCACGCGCGGCAGGAACTCGGCCTTCCGTTGGCCGTATTCGCGCGCCCGCATCGACCCGGCGCGGCGGCCCTGCACGATGACCTGCGCGCCGGTCTCGGATTCGGGCTTGAGCAGGACCGGGTTCATGTCGATCACCGGGTCGCGCCCGGCGGCGCGGGCCTGAAGCGCCTGGGCGCGGCCGATTTCGCCGCCGTCCGCCGTCACGGCGGCGTTGTTCGACATGTTCTGCGGCTTGAACGGCGCCACCGACAGGCCGCGCCGCAGCGCCGCCCGGGCCAGGCCTGCCACGAGGAGCGACTTGCCGACATTGGAGCCTGCGCCCTGGATCATGATCGCTTTGGCCATCGCGCCCTCCCGGCCTAACCTTCTAGGGACGAGGCAGGGCAGGGAAAAGCCGTGAACACGCCGGCACACCTTATTTTCGGCATGGCGGCCTTCGGGCGCGCCGACGCGCCGCGGGTGACCGCCGCGGCGCTGGCCGGATCGCTGATCCCGGACCTGTCGCTTTACGGCATGGTCGGCTGGCACCTCCGGGTCATCGGCACGCCGCCGGAAATCGTGTTCGGCGAGCTCTATTTCTCGGAGCGCTGGATGCGGGTCTTTGCTGTCGACAACTCCTTTCTGGTCTGGGGCGCGCTGTTCGGGCTGGCGCTGTGGACGCGGCGGGCCTGGGCGGTGGCGCTCACCGCGGCGGCGCTCCTGCATCTGGCGCTGGATTTCCCGCTGCACGCCGGCGACGGCCGCCCGCAGTTCTGGCCGCTGACGATGTGGGTCTTCGACAGCCCGCTAAGCTACTGGGACAGCCGGTTCGGCGGCCGCATCGTGGGCCTTGTGGAACTGGCCGCCTGCGGGGTGCTGGCGGTCTGGACCGCGCTGCGGTTCCCGCAGTGGTGGGTGCGGGGCGCCGCGGCGCTGCTGTTGGCGATGGAGGCGCTGTCGAGCGGGATCTGGCGGCTGGTCTTCTGACCGGTCCGGCCGGGGGGCATGCCCATGTCAACGAAAAAGGGCGCGGCGGTCGGCCGCGCCCCCGGTATCTCTGAGCCCCGCAATCAGGCGGCGCGCGCGGCTTCCTCGGCGGCGTGACGACGCTCGCTCTCTTCCCGCGACAGCGCGACGGAGGTGCGCACGCCCTTCGCCACGAATTCCATCAGCCCCTTCACGACCCGCTCGTTGGGGTCGATCCCGGCGCAGGTCAGCACTTCGCGGCCGTCCCGCGAGCGCGCCCAGCGGGCGATCTGCTCGGGTCCGTTGCCGTACTTCTTGTCGTCGGCGATGGCATCGTCCAGTGCGGCCAGCACCACGGCAGCGAACAGCTTCCGCGCACGGTTGCCCTGTTCGTTGTTGAAAGCGGTGCTGTCGACGAAATCCTTCATGCGTCGTCCTTTGTTCTTTTTGCTCTTGCGGTTCAGGCGTGCGGGCGAATATGCCCGTTTCACTCCGATTCGGGGGCTCTGTTTTGGAATGGCAGCCATGCGTCTGGCGCATGACTGAGCGGGGTTTTGCCCCCATCCCGTGATCTTGTCAGGGGGCATCTCGCAAGATATAGCCTCGGCCACCTTCAGATCAAGTTTTCGCCACAATTCCGACAACGAGGTTGTCATGCCCAAGATCAACGGCAACGAAATCCGGCCTGGCAACGTGCTCGAACACGATGGCGGCCTCTGGGCAGCGGTCAAGGTGGACCATGTGAAGCCCGGCAAGGGCGGCGCCTTCGCCCAGGTGGAACTGCGCAACCTGCGCACCGGGACCAAGCTGAACGAGCGTTTCCGGTCCGCCGACAAGGTCGAGCGGGTCCGCCTCGAACAGAAGGACCAGCAGTTCCTCTACGAAACCGACGGGATGCTGGTCTTCATGGACAGCGAGACCTACGAGCAGATCGAACTGCCCGCCGAGATCCTTGGCGAGCGCCGTCCGTTCCTGCAGGACGGCATGATGGTGCACATCGAGTACTACGAGACCGAGGCGCTGAACGCCACGCTGCCGCAGAAGGTGATCTGCAAGGTGGTCGAGACCGAGCCGGTGGTGAAGGGCCAGACCGCCGCCAACTCGTTCAAGCCGGCGGTGCTCGACAACGGGGTGCGGGTGATGGTGCCGCCCTTCGTCGGGCCCGACGAGGATATCGTCGTGAACACCGAGACGATGGAATATTCCGAGCGCGCCTGAGCCCTTCCCTGCGCGGCGCCGGGGTCAGGCCCCCAGCGCCGCGAGCCGCGCCTCGACCATCCCGCGATAGCCGCTTCCGAACAGCCTCAGGTGCACCAGCGCCGGCCAGAGCTGGTAGACCGCGCGCCGGTCCCGCCAGCCCGCGTCCGGGGCCGGGTATCCGGGCAGGGCCTCGGCAGAGGGTCCGCCGAACAGCGCCAGCATCGCCAGGTCCACCTCGGCATCGCCGTGATAGCAGGCCGGGTCGATGAGATGCGGCCGCCCGCCGGACCACAGCACGTTGCCGGGCCACAGGTCGCCATGCAGCAGGGCGGGGGCGGGCCGCTGCGGCAGCAGGTCGGACAGCCGCGCCGCGACGGTCTCGATCCGGCGGGCGATGTCGGCGGGCAGGGCGGCCGGGTCGGCCATCAGCCGCCGCTCGGCCCAGAAGGCGGGCCAGTCGGGCAGGGCCCCGTTGGGGATGGGGACCGGGCCGAAGGCGTGATCCTCCGGCCAGCCGTAGGTCGCGCCCCGCGCCCGGTGCAGCCTGGCGAGCGCCGTCCCGAGCGCCTTCGCGCCGCCGGGGGTGCCCTCGGCGAGCCAGGCGAGGAACAGCACCTCCGCGTCGAGCCCCAGAACCTCGGGGGCCGGGGCGCCGGCGGCCCGGATCGCCTCCAGCATCCGCGCCTCCCGCGCCACCATCGGTCCGGTCTTGGCGACCACCGGCGGGCCGGCGTCGAAGTCGAGCCTCAGAACCGTCGACAGGTCGCCGCCATGCAGCCTGCGCATGGTGGTCGGCTTGCGGCCAAGGCGCCGCTCCGCCGCCGCGGCAAGCGTGCGGATCAGGCCGGCGTCAGGGATAGGTGACCGCCGCCGCGCCGGCCCGCATCTCGCCCACGGCCCGATCGAACCGCAACTGCGCGATGCCCTGGCCGCCGTACTGGGTAAAGAGGGTGCCGACCGGCTTGCCGTCGGCGGTCTCGATCGCCGTGCCGACCGGGGCCGCGCCGTCGACGCGGACGGTGGCGAGCCCCTTGCGCAACTCGGTCTTGTGCTTCATCCGCGCCACGATTTCCTGCCCGACGAAACAGCCCTTGGTGAAATCGACGCCGTGCAGGCGCTCGAAGCCGGCTTCGAGGATGTAGGTGTCGGGGGTCAGCTCGATCCCGGTTTCCGGGATGCAGCGGGCGACACGGATCGCGGTCATGTCGGCGATGTCCCCGGTGTCGCCGTAGAGCCGCCAGCCGAGATCGGGATGCCGGGGATCTGGCAGCGCCCCGTCCGGCGCCGCGCCGGTCCCGGTGCGGACCTTGCGGCCATCCTCGGCGATGTCGATCCTGGCCCGCAGCCGGTACATGGTCAGCCGCTGGGCGAGGGCCGGCGCGTGGCTTTCCGCGACATCGAGCAGAAGCGCGCCGGGTTCGGCGAGCATCAGGAAATCGGCGATGAACTTGCCCTGCGGCGTCAGCAGGGCGGCGTAACGCAACCCGTCCCCCGGCGCCGGCACCCGGTTGGTGACCAGGCCGTCGAGGAAGTCGGGGGCGGCGTCGCCGGAGAGGCGGATCAGGGTGCGGGTCATGTCCCTGATCTAGGATGCATCGCGGCCCGGGAAAAGCCGTCCGATGACGCCGCCGCGATCCGGGCGCCGCGGGCGGGACCGCCGGCGCGGCCCGGCCGCCCCGTCGCGGAACTGCATCGCGTGCAGATCGGCGTAGTGGCCGCCGCGGGCCAGCAGTTCGTCGTGGCGGCCTTCATCCACGACCCGGCCCTGGTCCATCACCACGATCTTGTCGGCGCCCTGTACCGTGGACAGCCGGTGCGCGATGACCAGCGTGGTGCGGCCTGCCGACAGCGATTCGAGCGCCTCCTGCACCCGCGCCTCGGATTTCGTGTCGAGCGCCGAGGTCGCCTCGTCGAGCAGCAGGACCGGCGTGTCGCGCAGCACCGCGCGGGCGATGGCGATGCGCTGGCGCTGGCCGCCCGACAGGTTCGACCCGCGCGGCCCGGCCGGGCTGTCGAGCCCAGACGGCAGGCTGTCGAGGAAATCGGTGACGTGGGCGGTCTCCAGCGCCCGGGCGATCCGCGCCTCGTCCGCCTCGGTGCCGAGCAGGATGTTGTCGCGCAGGCTCTCGTCGAACAGGGCTGCGTCCTGCGACACCACCGAGAACAGCCCGCGCAGGTCGTCGAGCGCCATGTCCTCGATCCGCACGCCGCCCAGCGTGACGGTTCCGCCAGAAGGGTCTGCCAGCCGGGTCAGGACGTTGAAGATCGTCGTCTTGCCCGCCCCGGAGGCGCCGACAAGGGCGGTGGTCCGGCCCGCCTCGGCGGTGAAGCTGAGCCCGCGGAGCACCGGCTGGCCGCCATAGGACAGGTGCACGTCGTCGAAGACGATCTCGGGCGCGCCCTCGGGCGGCGCCTTGGGCTCGGCGGGCAGGCGCAGGGTCGCCGTCTGCTCGAACAGGTCGAAGATCCGCTCGACGCTGGCCGCCGCAGCCTGCCACAGCCCGGTGAGATTGCCCAGGCGGCGCAGCGGCTCGAAGGTGAGCGACATCGCGGTGAAGAACGACATGAACTCTCCGACGCTGCGGGTGCCGTCGATGATCTGCGCGCCGCCGTAGAACAGCACCCCGACAAAGCCGAGCCCGGCCATCACGTCGACCATCGCGGGGATCATCGACTGGCCGAAGGCGCTCTTGACCTCCGACCCGACGCGCCGCTCCATAAGTCCGTCGAAGCGTTTGGCCTGCGCTTCTTCCAGCCGGTTCAGCTTGATCGGGGCGATGCCGTGGAACACCTCGTCGAGCCGGACCGAGACCTGCGCCGCCACCTCGCGGGCCTTGCGGGCGCGCTTGCGGACATAGGTCTGGGCGACGAGGGCGGGGGCGACGAGGACCGGGATGCCGACGAGGGCCACCAGCGTCCATTGCCAGTCCACCATCAGCGCCACGGTGAACAGCGCCACGACGGAGACCGCGTCGCGCCCGAACCCGGTGATGACCCCGGTCCAGACGTTGTTGAGCGCCTCGACGTCGCCCTGCACCCGTTCGATCAGGGTGCCCGGCGGGTTGATCTGGTGGAACCCGGCGTCGAGCGTCATCAGGTGGCGCAGCAGGTCCGACCGGATCCGCGCCGCGGTGCGCTGGGCGATGCGGGTCAGCAGCACCCGCTGCACCACCGAGGACAGCGCCCGGACCATGAAGATGGTCAGGATCACCAGACCGACCCAGCGCAGCGCCGAGGTCGATCCGCCGACGAAGACCTCGTCGAAGAGCGGGCCGACGACCCAGCTCAGCACCCCCAGCATCGCGCCCTCGGCGGACATGAAGACCACCGCCACGGCCAGCCAAGGCCAGTGCCGCGACAGGTAGCGCCGCCAGAGCCAGCGAAGGAGCGAGGTCTTCCGGTCCATGACCTCACGGTCTATGGGCGAAAGGCCGGTCGGGGGCAAGTTGACGCCGCGCCGCCGGCAGCTAGTGTCGCGCACACGACCCTTCCGGAGAATTCGATGACCTTTGCCAACGGCCGCCCCTACCTCGCGATTCCCGGTCCCTCGGTGATGCCCGACCGGGTGCTGCGGGCGATGCACCGGGGGGCACCGAACATCTACACCGGCGACCTGATCGAGATGACCCGCGGGCTGATTCCCGATCTGAAGGCGGTGGCCCGAACCGCCGGCGAGGTGGCGATCTACATCGGCAACGGCCATGCCGCCTGGGAGGCGGCGCTGGCCAACGTGCTCAGCCCCGGCGACACCGTGCTGGTGCTGGGCACCGGCCGGTTCTGCCACGGCTGGGGCGAGATGGCCGAGGGGCTGGGCGTCAGCGTCGAGACGCTGGATTTCGGCGACCGCGCGGCGATCGGGCTGGACCGGGTCGAGGAGGTGCTGGCCGCCGACCGGGACGGCCGGATCAAGGCGGTGCTGGCGGTGTTCGTCGACACTTCGTCCTCGGTGAAGAACGACATCGCCGGGGTCCGGGCGGTGCTTGACCGGCTGGGCCATCCGGCGCTGTTCATGGTCGACTGCATCGCGTCGCTCGGCTGCGACCGGTTCGAGATGGACGCCTGGGGCGCCGACGTCATGGTCGCGGCCTGCCAGAAGGGCCTGATGACCCCGCCGGGCATGTCCTTCGTGTGGTTCACCGCCCGGGCCGCGGTGGCGCGCGAGACGGCGCGCTGCGTGACCCGCTACTGGGACTGGAAACCGCGGGTCGAGGCCGATGAATACTGGCGCTACTTCGACGGCACCGCCCCGACCCATCACCTCTACGGCTTGCGCGCGGCCCTCGACATGATCGCCGAGGAGGGCCTGCCGGCGATCTGGGCCCGTCACGAGGGTCTGGCGCGGGCGATCTGGGCGGCGCTCGACGCCTGGGCGCAGGGCGGGCCGCTGCGCCCGAACATCGCCGATCCCGCGCTGCGCAGCCACGCGGTGACCAGCGTCGAGGCGGGCTCGCCCAACGGTCTGGCGCTGCAGGACTGGTGCCGGGACCGGGCCGGGCTGACGCTCGGCATCGGCCTCGGCCGGACCCCGGCCGACGCGTTCTTCCGGATCGGGCACATGGGCCACGTCAACGCGCACATGGTTCTCGGGGCGCTGGCGGTGATCGATGCCGGGCTGAAGGCGCTGGCCATCCCGCACGGGCGCGGCGCGCTCGAGGCGGCCAGTCAGGTCATCGCCGACCGCGCCGCCACCACGGCGTCGCCCTGAACTCGGCGGTGAGCGCGGCGGGGTCGTAGACCTCGGCCAGCCAGCGGCGCAGGTCCATGTCGGCCGCCTCGCCGGTGCGGGCATAGGCGTTCAGCATGTGGTCGAGCACCCCGGTCGAGGTGCGGCGCGAATGCAGGTAGCGCCACGACAGCTGGTCGCGCACCTCGTCGACGCTGCGGCCCTCGCAATGGATCAGGTAGAAGGCGGCGGCGAGTCCGGTCCGGTCGGCGCCGGACTTGCAGTGGAACACGAAGGGCCGCCGCACCGTCTCGAACAGGTCCAGCAGTTCCAGGTAGTTCTCGGCCGGCTTCAGCTTGCGCGCCGACAGCCGGGCGGTGTGCAGCCGCAGGCCCAGCGTCTCGCAGGCCTCGATCTGGAACGCCCGGACCGCGGTGACGCTGTGGCCGCGGAGCGAGACCACATCCTCGATCCCCATCGCCCTGAACGCCGCGAGCCGCCGCGCATCCGGCTGGTTGGCGCGGTAGACGCCCGGCGCGACCTCGTGGAAATTGTGCCAGAACGTGCGCAGGAAGGCATGGTCGAGCAGCTGCATCGCCCAGAACGCCCGCCGCCGTCCGCGCGGCGTCGACAGGTCGTTGCCGAGCCAGACCCGCAGGCGGTGTTCGAGCTTGAACCGTTTCTCGGGATTGACGGCGAGGGGAGGGCGGTCGGTCATGCCCCGGGCAGGTAAGGGCGCCCCGCCCGGATGGCAAGTCGGCGGCTTGATCCGGCGCTCAGATGCGGCTGTGGCGGAGCCGTGGCAGGCAGCGGATGGCAAGGTCCACCATCATCGCCGAGATCAGCACCCCGGCCATGCCGAACACCGCGCCGATGGTGAAGAACCCCATGAAGAGGATCGCCCCCGCCGTGGTCAGGAAGGCATTGGTGTAATCCTCGACCCGTCCGATCCGGTTGTCCTGTTCCATAACGACCTCGTCACCTCTCTGCATGAGCCGAGGCTAGCCGCAGATTGGTGAATTTCACCTAAATTTTCCGTGCCGCCTGTTCCGTCAGCCCCGCGCCTCGGCAAGGGCCTCGGGAAACGCCTGTGCCAGCAGGTCGAGATCGGCCGCGCCGCCGCAGGAAATCCGGATGCAGCGGTCGAGCGGAGCGACGCCGGGCATCCGCACGAAGATCCCGCGATTGAGCAGTCCGTTCAGGACCTTGCGGGCCAGCGCGCCGTCGCCGCCGCAGTCGATGGCGACGAAATTGGTGGCCGAGGGCAGGGCCTTGAGCCCGGCCTGCGCGGCGATCGCGGTGATCCGGTCGCGGGCCGCGCCCACCCTTGCGCGGACCTCCGCCAGCCAGTCCTGGTCGGCCAGCGCCGCCAGTGCCCCGGCCTGCCCGATCCGGGTCATGCCGAAGTGATTCCGCACCCGGTCGAAGGCCGCGATCAGGTCGGCCGGCCCGACGGCGTAGCCGACCCGCACCCCGGCGAGCCCGTAGGCCTTGGAAAAGGTGCGCATCCGGATCACCCGGGTGTCCGCGGGATCGAGCGGCGGCGCGGTTCCCTCCGGCGCGGTGTCGACATAGGCCTCGTCGAGCACCAGGAGGCTGCCCTCGGGCACCGCCCGGATCGCCCGGGCCACGGTGTCGGCGCCATGCCAGGTGCCCATCGGGTTGTCCGGATTGGCGAGGTAGATCAGCCGCGCGCCGACCTCCCGCGCCCTGGCCACGAGCCGCTCCGGGTCCTCGTGGTCGGCGCTGTAGGGCACGGCGTGCAGCGCGCCGCCGAAGCCTGCGACGTGGTAGTTGAAGGTGGGATAGGCCCCGGCGGAGGTCACCACCGGGGTGCCGGGGCCGACGGTGAGCCGCACCAGCAGGCCCAGCAGCCCGTCGATCCCCTCGCCGACCATGACATGGAGCGGGTCGATGCCGTGATGGGCGGCCAGCGCGGTCCGCAGGTCGTGGGCCTCCGGATCGGCGTATTTCCAGCTTTCGGCGGCGGCGGCGCGCATCGCGTCGATGGCCTTCGGCGACGGGCCGAAGACGGATTCGTTGGCGCCGAGCCTGGCCCGGAACGGCTGGCCCGCGGCGCGCTCCTGCGCTTCGGGCCCGACGAAGGGCACGGTGGCGGGCAGGCCGGCGGCAAGCGGGGTGAGGCGGGGGTCCGTCATGGCGCGACTATGGCACGGGCGGCGGAACTGGCAAGTCAGCCCGACAGGAACCGGCGCGGTGCCTCCACCGCGATGTCGTAGGCCAGTTCGGCGCTGGCGATGCGCGCCATCGCCGCCCTCCGGTCGGCCTCGGTCCGGGATCCGGCATGGGCCGCGCGGGCGGCGTCGAGCGCCTTGCGCAGGCGGATGTCCTCGTGAAGGGCGCCGGCCTCGGCCATCATCCGGTCGCCGACGCGGGTGCCGATATCGAGACGGGCCTCGCCCGAGCGGTCGGGAAGCGGCTTTCCTTCGCCCGCGAGGCCTTCGAACCGGCCCTCGGCGGCGGTCTTGGCGATCCGGCGTTCGGCGAGACTGCGGCACCGGTCGGTCATGCGCGCTGGGAGGACCTGCGGGGGCCGGTGGGTCGAGACCCACCTCACACGCGGCCCCGCGGTCCGTGCGGGCTGTAAGGTGGGTCTCCACCCACCGCTGCCCGTGCCGGGCCGCCGCGCGCCGCAGGCGTCAGCCCATCTCGGCCAGCCGGGCCAGCGCCGCCTCGAGCTGCGCCTTCTCCTCCAGCCGCAAGCCGAGGTTCTCGCGGGTCTCCTCGACCACCTCTTCCGGGGCCGAGGCCACGAAATTCGGGTTGTCGAGCCGGCCGCGCAGGCCGCCCAGTTCCTTCTCGAGCTTGCCCAGCACCTTCTCCACCCGCGCCTTCTCGGCCGCCACGTCGATCACGTCGGCCAGCGGCAGGGCGAAGCTCGCGCCCGGCGTGGCAATGGTCAGCGCGCCCTTCGGCGCCGCCGCCGCCTCGGTCAGGCTGTCGATCCGCGCCAGCCGGCGGATCATCGCCTCGTTGCCGGCCCAGGCCGCGCGGACCGCGTCGTCGGCCTCCAGTTGCACCACC
>JBFKOW010000078.1:0-15736 GCA_041628615.1 Paracoccaceae bacterium
CCGCCGACAGTCTCGCCATCCTGAAGCTGATGGCGCTGCAACTGACCGGCCACATGGAAGCCGAGGTCAAGCGGGCGCGGACTTCGCTGCTGATCCCGCCCGAGCGGCTGGCCGACATCCTGCCCGACGCCCCCGGCCCCGGGATCGCCGCGCTGCCGTCCTACGCCGAACTGGTGCGCGACGTGCCGCGCCACGCCGCCCTGCCCGATCGGCTGCCGGCCGGGCCGGGCCTGTCGCCGTTCAACCCGCCCGAGCTGGCCGGCGCCTCGAACGGCTGGGCCGCCGGGATCTCGCGCTCGGCCACCGGCGCGACGCTGCTGGCCAACGATCCGCATCTCGGGCTGACCGCGCCGACGATCTGGTACCTGGTCCGGCTGGAGCTTCGGGGCGGCGGGATCATCGGCGGCTCGATCCCCGGCGTGCCGGTCATCCTCGCCGGGCGCAGCGCCGATCTCGGCTGGGGCCTCACCACCGCCTATCTCGACGACCAGGACGTGTTCATCGAGGAGGTCAACCCGGCCGATTCGAGCCAGTACCGGACGCCGGAGGGCTGGAAGGCCTTCGAGGCCCGCGACAGCATCATCCAGGTCCGCGACGGCGCCCCGGTCACGGTGCAGATGCGCTGGACCGACAACGGGCCGGTGCTGCCGCCCGACGCCTTCGACCTCGGCACGGTGCGGCCGCCGGGGCACGTCACCGCGCTGGCCTGGACCGCGCTGTCGGGCGACGACACCACCCTGTCGGCCGGGCTGCGGGTGATGCGCGCCACCAGCGTGGAAGACGCGATCGCCGCCGCCGAGGGCCACGTCGCCCCGGCCCAGAACCTCATCCTCGCCGACCGGAACCGGATCGCGATGAAGGTGATTGGCGCGTTTCCCGCCCGCGACCCGGCGCACCAGTCGCAGGGCCGGATGCCGACCTACGGCTACGTCCCCGAGAACCGCTGGCAGGGCCGGCTGCCCTATGCCGACAACCCCGAATTCGTCGAACCCGAGGGCGGCATCGTCGGCAACACCAACAACAAGGTCACCGACCGGCCGTTCCCGAACCACGTCAGCTTTCACTGGGGCGACAGCCAGCGGATCAACCGCTGGCGGCGGCTGATGCAGGCCCGCGAGGTGCACACCCGCGAAAGCTTCATCGAGGCGCAGCTCGACACCGTAAGTTTCGCCGCCCGGTCGCTCTTGCCGCTGATCGGGGCCAACCTTTGGTTCACCGGCGACGCGGCCCCCGAGGGCACCCCGGCGCGCCAGCGTCAGGTTGCGCTGTCGCTGCTGGCCGAGTGGAACGGCGAGATGAACGAGCACCTCCCCGAGCCGCTGCTCTACGCCGCCTGGCTTCGGTTCCTGCAGGACCGGCTGATCCGCGACGAACTCGGCCCGCTGGCCCGGGAGTTCACCCATGTCGAGCCGCTGTTCATCGAGCGGGTCTACCGCGACGTGGGCGGCGCCGCCGCCTGGTGCGACGTGATCCAGTCCGCCCCCGAGGAAACCTGCACCGACATCGCCCGGCAGGCGCTCGACGACGCGCTGGTCTGGATCGGGGAAACCTACGGCACCGACCTGCAATCGCTGCGCTGGGGCGATGCCCACGAGGCGACCCACGACCACCCGGTGCTGGGCGAGGTGCCGTTGCTGCGCTGGTTCGTGAACATCCGGCAGTCCACCTCGGGCGGCGATTTCACCCTGCAGCGGGGCCGGACCGCCGGGTCGGAAGGCGTGCCTGCGCCGGGCACCCACCCGTTCCGAAACGTCCACGCGGCGGGCTACCGCGGGGTCTACGACTTCGCGGACCCGGATTCCTCGGTCTTCATCACCGCGACCGGCCAGTCGGGGCATTTCCTCAGCCGGCACTACGACGATCTGGGCGCGCTGTGGCGGCGGGGCGAATACATCCCGATGTCGCTCGACCCGGCGCTGGCGCGGGCGGCGGCGGTGGGGGTGACGGCGCTGCGCCCGGCCGAGGCCGCAGCCGGCGACTGACACCCGGCGGCCCCGGTCCGGCCCATCCGGCCGGCCTCTCCCCCGGGCAAAGCCCGGTCAGCCCGCCAGCGTCCGCGCCGCCGCCACCCCGGTCAGCGCCACGACGGCCGTCAGAACCGTGCCCCAGGCCAGGTCCACCACCACCATCGACCAGTGCCAGCGGGTCATCACCGCGTAGCTGGTGAACTCGTAGGTGCCGTAGGCCGCCGCGCCGATCAGCGCGCCGTGCAGCGCCACCTTGCCCCAGGACCAGCCCTCGCCGACCGCCGGGACCGTGACCAGCACCATCAGCACGCCGAGGTAGAACAGGTAGAAGGCCGCCGCCGGGCCGATCCGGATCGCCTCGCGCAGTTCGGGGCCGAGATGGCGCTCGAACAGCGGCCGCATCACCTGGCTCAGCATCACCGCGTCGGCGGCGAGAAACACCACCGCCGAGGCGAGGTAGGCGGCAAGCATCACGGGCAGGGTCATGGCCGGGCTCCTTGGCGAGGGCGGGGGCGGCGGGGCTGTCCCGGGACCTGTGGCGCGGGCAGCGGGTTTCAAGGCGCGCCGGTCAGTCCCCGGCGGCGGGTCCGCCTTCGCGCAGGATCGCCTCGAACCGGGCCTTCTGCAGCGGGGTCCAGCGGACGGTGAGGCGCCAGCCCTCCTCGGTCTCGGTCACCTCCTCGACGACGCCCTGCTCGCGCAGCCAGGCCTGGGCGGCGCCGTCGCGCCACGGCAGTCGGACCTCCTCGGTGCTGCGGGCCCCGGCGATCCGGGCGGAGAGATCGGCCAGCAGCGCCGGCAGGCCGGCGCCGGTGACCGCGGAGACGGCGAAGACGTCATCGTGCCGGGAGGCCGCCGTCTCGACCGCCGCCGCCTCGTCGGCGGGCAGCAGGTCCAGCTTGTTGAGCACCTCGATCATCGGGGTCTCCTCGGCGACGCCGAGATCGGACAGGATCGACAGGACAGACGCCTTCTGCGCCCGGGTCTCGGGATGGGCGATGTCGCGGACATGGACCACGATGTCGGCCTCCAGCACCTCTTCGAGCGTGGCCCGGAAGGCGGCGACGAGCTGCGTCGGCAGGTCCGAGATGAAGCCCACGGTGTCGCTCAGGATCGCCTCGGTCCCGTCCGGAAGGGCGACCCGGCGCAGGGTCGGGTCGAGGGTGGCGAAGAGCATGTCCCTGGCCATCACCTCGGCCCCGGTCAGGCGGTTGAACAGGGTCGACTTGCCGGCGTTGGTGTAGCCCACGAGGGCGACGATCGGGAACGGCACCTTGGCGCGGCTGGCGCGGTGCAGGGCGCGGGTCTTCTGCACCTTGTCGAGCTGGCGGCGCAGCCGGGTGAGCTGGGTGTCGATGGCGCGGCGGTCGGCCTCGATCTGGGTCTCGCCGGGGCCGCCGACGAAGCCCAGCCCGCCGCGCTGGCGTTCCAGGTGGGTCCAGGCCCGGACCAGCCGGGTGCGCTGATAGGACAGCGCCGCCATCTCGACCTGCAGCACGCCCTCGCGGGTGCGGGCGCGGTCCGAGAAGATCTCGAGGATCAGGCCGGTGCGGTCGAGCAGCTTGAGCTTCCACGCCTCTTCGAGGTTGCGCTGCTGGACCGGGGTGACCGGACCGTCGACGAGGACGAGCCCGACCTCGGCGGCCTTCATCCGCTCGCCAAGCTCGGCGATCTTGCCGGTCCCGAACAGCGCCCCCGGAGCGACCTCGCGCAGCGGCACGACCTCGGCCCCGACCACCTCGAGACCGGGCAGCGCGGCGGCCAGCGCCACGGCCTCATCCAGCGCCGGTCCGGGGGCGGGCCGGCGGGGATCGTTGCGGATGTCCGGGTGCAGGACCCAGGCCCGGGTGACCGGTGCGTCGGTGGAAACGGGGCCGGAGGTCAGTCCTCGCCCTCGTACAGGTTGATCGGCTGGGAGGGCATGATCGTGGAGATCGCGGACTTGTAGACAAGCTGGGACTGGCCATCGCGGCGCAGCAGCACGCAGAAGCTGTCGAACCAGGTGATGACGCCCTGCAGCTTGACCCCGTTAATCAGAAAGATCGTTACCGGCACCTTCGTCTTGCGGACATGGTTCAAGAACGCGTCCTGAAGGTTCTGCTTGTCGGCCGCCATGGGTCACCCTTGTTGTTCTTTTCGAGGTCTTCGTCTCGTCGGTCTCAGGCCGGGGCGCCGCCCCACTCCCTCGCAGGCGCAAGTATGTCGCGGCTCCTGCGGGGTTTCCACCCCGAAAAATCCGGCCGCCCGAAGGCTGTCGCGAAACCGCCCGCCCCCCGTCAGCGGCGCCAGAATTCGGGGTTGAGCAGCGCGATGAGCACCAGCGCCTCGAGCCGCCCGAGAACCATCGCGCCGGCGACGATGACCTTGGCGGCCTCCGGGATCCCGGCAAAGGAGATCGGCACCTCGGCCGCGACCTGCGCCAGCGGCCCGGTGGTGCTGAGCGCCGAGACGGTGAGCACCATCGACACCTCGAACGGCAGCCCGGTCAGCGCCAGCAGCACCATGGTCGCCGCGATCGAGATCGCGAAGAGCATGAAGAACACCCAGGCGATCTGCGCGCCCTCGCGGCGCATGTGGCGGGCTTCCGAACCCGACCCGCCCACGGAGGAGGGATGCACCAGGCGCTCCACCTCGCGCCGGCCGTGGACGTAGAGGGCGTAGATCCTGAGCAGCTTGACCCCGCCGGCGGTGGTGGCGATGCCGCCGCCGATCAGCGCCAGCCCGACCAGCAGCAGGCCCGGCGTGTTCAGCCCCGACCAGTCCGCGGCGCCGAGCCAGTGCCGGCTTTCGAACCCGGTGGTGGTCAGAAACGAGGCGACGGTGAACAGCGCGCCCCAGATCGCCCGCAGGCTCTGCAACGCGGTCTGGTCAGGCGCGCCCGCACCCGGCGCGGCGAGGAAATGGCGCAGGAACAGCAGCGCCGGAACCAGCAGGATCAGCAGCGCGCCGAGGCGCAGTTCGGGGTCGCGGCGCAGCGGCACCCGGTCCTCGCCCCGCATCCCCCGGCTGAAGGTGAGCCGCGACAGGGCGAAGACGAAGAAGAGCAGGATCAGCCCCTCGCCGACGACCCCGGAGGTGGCGCCGGAGATCCCGCCCACCGGCGAGATCCCCGAGGTGGAGAGGACCGCCATCGCGTGGCACAGGGCGACGAAGGGCACCTCGCCCGCCGCGGTCAGCGCCAGCCACAGGATGCCGGTCAGGGCGACGTAGACCGGGGTCAGCCGGGCGGCATAGCGCGCCAGCCGGTCGCCGGGATCGGTCTCGCCGCCGGTGTAGGCATAGCGGGCGGCCTCGGCCCGGCTGCCGACGCCGCGGACCTCGAACCCGCCGATGACCAGCGGCGCGAAGATGCCCACCGCGATCACCCAGACCATCAGCCCGCCCAGCCAGCCGACGATGGCGCGCCAGAAATGCAGCGGCCGGGGCAGTTGTCCCGGGCTGTCGAAGATCGTCGCGCCGGTGGTGGTGATCGCCGAGACCATCTCGAACCAGGCGTTCAGGAAGCCGACCCGCGGCAGGCTGACGTAGAACGGCAGGGCGAGCAGCAGCGGCAGCACGGTATAGGCGGCGAGCAGGGTGACGAGCTGGCCGCGCATCAGGTTGGCCGACCGCTGGCCGCCGGTGGCGATGGCGACCAGCCCGGCGACGATGGCCGACAGCAGGGTGCCGAAGAAGAAGGCCCGCGCGATGCGGTAGTCCCCTGCCCCCGCGGCCAGCAGCGCCGGCCCGAGCATCGCCAGCGCGGCGACCCAGACGATCAGGACGAAAAGCGGCAGCCGGGCAACCATCGCCGCGGCTCAGAAGTAGTCGATGGAGACCTGCAACAGCCGCTCCACCTCGGGGACATCCGCGGCCATCGCGAAGATCACCACCACGTCGCCCTCCTCGATCCGGGTCGAGCCGCGCGGCGTCATCACCTTGCCGGCGCGCATCATGCCGCCGACGATGACGCCCTCGGGAAAGTCGATGTCGCGGATCCGGCTGCCCGAGATCGGCGAGGTGGACAGCACCTGCGCCTCGATCATCTCGGCTTCGGCGTCGCCGATCGAGTAGACCCCCCGCACCCGGCCATGCCGGATGTGGCGCAGGATCGAGCTGACGGTGGTGGCCCGCGGGTTGATGTGGGCGTCGATGGCGAGCGGCTTCATCAGCGGCGTCAGGGTCGGGTCGTTGGTCAGCACGATGGCCATCGGACAGCCCATCGCCTTGGCCCGCACGGCGGCGAGGATGTTGGTCTTGTCGTCGTCGGTGACCGCGAGCACGGCGTCGGCCTGCCGGATCCCCGCCTCCTCGAGCAGCGCGGCGTCGAGCCCGTCGCCGTTCAGCACGATGGTCCGCTCCAGCGCGTCGGCGGCCCGCTCGGCACAGGCCCGGCTGCGCTCGATCACCTTCGCCCGGACCCGCTCGGTGCGGGATTCGAGCGCCCGCGCCACCGCGAGGCCGACATTGCCGCCGCCGATGATGACCACCCGCTCCTGCTTGCGATGGGTCTTGCCGAAGATCTCGAGCGTCCGGCTCATGTCCTCGGTGTGGGTGAACACGTAGACCTGGTCGCCGGCGAAGATCTGGTCGCCCGCCTCGGGCGCGAACAGCGCGCCCTCGCGGCGGATGCCGACGACGATCGCGCGCAGCGTCGAGAACAGGTCGGTCAGCTGGCGCAGCGGGGTGTTGATGACCGGGCAGTCGGGCTCGATGGCGATGCCCAGCAGGATGCCCTTGCCGTCGAGAAAGCTCTCGGTGTCGAAGGCGGCGGGCGCGGCCAGCCGCTGCAGCGCCGCCTCGGCGACCTCCTTCTCGGGGCTGATGACCACGTCGATCGGCATGTGGTCGCGGCGATAGAGGTCGGAATAGATCGCGTCGAGATAGGACCGGGCCCGCAGCCGGGCGATCTTGCGCGAGATCGAGAACACCGAATGGGCCACCTGGCAGGTGACCATGTTCACCTCGTCCGAATGGGTGGCGGCGATGATCATGTCGGCGTCGCGCGCCCCGGCCCTCTCGAGAATGTCGGGATAGGAGGCGAAACCGGCGATGCCCTGCACGTCCAGGGTGTCCGTGGCCCGCCGCACGAGGTCGGGGTTGTTGTCGACGACGGTGACGTCGTTGCGCTCTCCCGACAGGTGGCGGGCGATCTGCCAGCCCACCTGCCCGGCGCCGCAGATGATGACCTTCATCGAGCCACCCCAGGTGATTGCCGCCCGCAGGTGGTGACAGAAGGGGCCGAGACGGTCAATGCGGGACCGGGTCCGGGCCCGGCACCGGCACCCGGCGGACGGCCGGTCAGGAGGCCGCCCGCGTCTCGTCGTCGATATAGGCGACCCGGGCGCCGGACTTGTTCGTGGTGACCACGCCCAGCGACTTCAGCTTGCGGTGCAGCGCCGACCGCTCCATGCCGACGAAGGCGGCGGTGCGGCTGATGTTGCCGCCGAAGCGGTTGATCTGGGTCAGCAGGTATTCCCGCTCGAACAGTTCGCGGGCCTCGCGCAGCGGCAGCGTGGCGAGACCGCCCGACAGCACTACCCGGCCCTCGCCCTCGCCGGGCGCCGCCTCGGTGCTGGGCAGGTCGCGGGCGGTGATCTCCTCGGAGCCGTCGCCGAGGATCAGCACCCGCTCGATCACGTTCTTGAGCTGCCGGACGTTGCCCGGCCAGACCATCGTCTGCAGCACCGCGCGGGCGTCCTCGGACAGCGCCTTGAGCGGCAGCCCCTGGGTGCGGTTGAACACCTGGATGAAGTGCTCCGCCAGCAGCGGGATGTCCTCGCGGCGCTCCTCCAGCGAGGGCACGTGGATCGGCACCACGTTCAGCCGGTGATAGAGCTCCTGGCGGAAGGTGCCGGCCTCGATCTCGGCCTGCAGGTCGCGGTTGGTGGACGAGATCACCCGCAGGTCGACCTGCACCTTGTCGGCGCCGCCGACGCGCTGGAACTGCTGGTCGACCAGCACGCGCAGGATCTTGGACTGGGTGCCGGGGGGCATGTCGGACACCTCGTCGAAATAGATCACGCCGCCGTTGGCCTCTTCCAGCAGGCCCTTCTCGATCCCCTTCTCGGCGCTTTCGCGGCCGAACAGGACCTCCTCCATGCGGTCGGGCTCGATCGAGGCCGAGTTGACGCAGACGAAGGGGGCCTGCGCCCGGTTCGACTTGGCGTGGATGTAGCGGGCGGCGATCTCCTTGCCGGCACCGGCCGCGCCGGTCAGCATCACCCGGCCGTTCGACCGGGTCACCTTGTCGAGCTGCGCGCGCAGCGCCCGGAACGCCGCGCTTTCGCCGATCATGTCGGCCGGGACCGTTTCGCCGCGCTTCAGTTCGGTGTTCTCGCGGCGCAGGCGGCTCGTCTCCATCGCGCGGCGGATCACCACCAGAAGCTGGTCGATGTTGAACGGCTTCTCGATGAAGTCGTAGGCCCCCTGCTTGATCGCGGCGACCGCGATCTCGATGTTGCCGTGGCCGGAAATGATGACGATCGGCACGTTCGGATGATCGCGCTTGACCGCCTTGAGGATGTCGATCCCGTCCATCGCGCTGTCCTTCAGCCAGATGTCGAGGATCATCAGCGCCGGCGGCTCCTTGGCGATCTCGGCCATGCACTGCTCCGAGGTGCCGGCCAGCCGGGTGGTATAGCCTTCGTCCTTCAGGATGTCCGAGATCAGTTCCCGGATATCCCTCTCGTCGTCGGTGATCAGAATGTCGCCCATTTTTCGGTGCCCTCCTCAAACGGCCTTTTTCTCTTGCGACGCCGCGCGCGG
The DNA here is from genome assembly GCA_041628615.1 of Paracoccaceae bacterium. Classification (GTDB taxonomy): domain Bacteria; phylum Pseudomonadota; class Alphaproteobacteria; order Rhodobacterales; family Rhodobacteraceae; genus JAMWZF01. Next base: position 8,715 of record JBFKOW010000078.1, read on the forward strand.
CGTCCTGTCGGTGTCGGTATCGGTGTCGGTGTCCGGTTCGGCGTCTGCGGCGGCCCCGGTGGCCACGGCCGGCAGCACGGCGAGGTCGATGACCGCCATCGCGCCGGGCCGCGCGCCGGGCGCGAACGGCGCGGCATCGGTCAGCGTCAGGCTGCCGCCATGCTCCTCGATGATCTTCTTGACGATCGGCAGGCCCAGCCCGGTGCCCTTGTCGCGGGTGGTGACATAGGGCTCGAACAGGCGGGCGCGGTCCTCGGGCAGGCCGATGCCGTTGTCGGCGATGGTGATCCGGGCGGTCGGGGCCTGCACCGCGAGGCCGATACGGATCTCGGGCCGGTGGCCCTCGGGCGCGGCGCCGCTCTCGATCAGCGTCTCGATCGCCTCGCCGGCGTTTTTGATCAGGTTGTTGAGCGCCTGGGAGATCATCGTCGGGTCGAGTTCGGCCCAGATCTGGCCCTCCGGCAGGTCGGCCGAGAGACGCACGTCCGGCTGCCCGGCCTCCTGCAGGGTCACCGCGTCGCGCACCAGTTCGACGAGGTCGATCCGGGTCCGCTGCGGCTCGGGCATCCGGGCGAAGCGCGAGAACTCGTCGACGATCCGGCGCAGGTCGTCGGTCTGCCGCACGATCACGTCGGTCATCGACTCGAGGCTCGCCGCCTCGTCGCCCACCGCCGGGCCGAACTTGCGCTTGATCCGCTCGGCGGAAAGCTTGATCGGGGTCAGCGGGTTCTTGATCTCGTGGGCGATGCGGCGGGCCACGTCGCCCCAGGCGGCCATCCGTTGCGCGCTCACGAGGTCGGTCACGTCGTCGAAGGCGACGACGTAGCCCTCCAGCCGGCCATCCTCGTTGCGGCGCGGGGCCATTCGCACCAGCAGGCTTTCCTGCTTGCCGCCGCGGATCAGGTTGACCTGGTCCTGCATCACGTCGCGCTTGTCGTCGCGCAGGGCGTCGAAGACCGGGCCGAATTCCGGGATCGCCACCGCCAGCGCCGTCGCCTGCGCGGCGCCGTCGACATCCAGCAGCCGCTCGGCCGAGCGGTTGACGAAGGTGATCCGACCGCTGGAATCGAGCCCGACCACCCCGGACGTCACCGAGGACAGCACGCTGTCGAACAGCCGCCGCCGCCGGTCGATCTGGGCCGCGGTGTCGATCAGTTCCTGGCGCTGCGCCTTGAGCTGGGTGGTCATGCGGTTGAAGTCACGGCCGAGCTGGGCGATCTCGTCGTCGCCCTCCTCCTCGGGCACGCGGACATCGAGGTCCCCGCCGCCGACCCGCTGCGACGCCGACAGCAGCCGACCCACCGGCCGCGACAGCCGCTCCGCGAACCACAACCCGAGCCAGACCGCGGCGAGGATCAGGATCACCGCGAAGCCGAGATAGACCAGCCCGAACTCGAACAGCAGCCGCCCGCGCTCGGTCTCGAGCTGTTCGTACAGCGCCACCGTCTCCTTGGTTTCGTCCAGCAGGGACAGGATGCCGCCGTCCACCTCGCGGCTGACATAGAGGTAGCGGTCGACGAAGGCCTCCAGCGGTATCAGCGCGCGGAACTCGTTGTTGGCCCAGTCCTCGACGATCAGCAGGCCGGTCTCGCGGGCCTCCTCCAGCTGCTGCGCCGAGGGGCGTTCGTAGTCGAATTCGTAGGACCGGGCGCCGCGGGCGCGAATCTCGCCCGAGCCGTCGATCACGAAGACCTCGGTCAGGCTCCGCTCGATCTGCGGCTGGACCCGGCCCAGCGCCTGCCGCACCTGCCCGTCGGACATGAAGAAGGTCCGCTGCCGCTCGGCGTTGAGAAAGGCGGCCAGCCCGTTGCCGTCCCGGGCGAGGTCCTGCCGGTGCTCCTCCTCGTAGGCCTCGGCGGCGCTGAGCGAATTGCCGACCACGTTGCGCACCCGCTCCGAGAACCAGCCCTCGAGGCCGAGATTGACGGTGAAGACGGCGAAGACGGCCACGAGGATGGTCGGGATCAGCGCCAGCAGGCCGAAGGTGCCGACAAGCCGCAGGTGCAGCCGCGACCCCGCCGAGCGCGCCCGCCGCGCGACGATCATCTGCCCGACCCGCAGCAGCACCAGCGCGGCGACGACCAGGACGTAGACGAAGTCGGCCAGCAGGACGACCCGCAGGGTCAGCGCCGAGCCGCCCTGGTCGAGCGGGCCGAGAACGGTGAAGGTCAGCGCGGCGAGGACCGGGCCGAGGATCACCAGGCTCAGCGTCGCGGCGTTCTGCACCGCGCGCCGACGGCGCCATCGGCTGAACCGGCCGAGTATGTCACCCGAGAGGGATCGCTGCACGCGATGGCCTCGCATCTCACCTGGACCCGCGGACGGGCCGATTACCGCTCGCGCCGCGGCTTCTCTCCGCCCCCGCCTGCGCCGCGCGAGCGGCACGAATGGGACCGAAGGGCCACGGTCTGTTGCGCTTTTACATCAACTTTCGGCGGCGTGTCACGCGAATATCGAGATCGGTGATCTTTTTTCTCAAGGTATTGCGATTGATGCCGAGCAGATCGGCACATCTGGCCTGATTGCCGCCGGTCGCGTCCAGCGCGATCTCGATCAGCGGCAATTCGACCTCCTTCAGGATCCGCTGATACAGGCCGGGGGGCGGCAGCACTCCGCCATGCAGGTCGAAATAGCGCCGCAGGTGCTTTTCCACCGAGGCCGAGAGCTTCTCGCCCGCCCCGCCCTGCCGCAGGGGCTCCATCGCCGGCTGCGCGCCCAGCACCGCCTCGACCTCGGCGCGGGTGATCTCCTCCTCGTTGGCGGTGACCACCAGCCGGCGCACCGCGTTCTCGAGCTGGCGGACATTGCCGGGCCAGGAATAGGTGCGCACCAGGTCGCGGGCGCTGTCCGACAGCCGCCGCATGGCGCCGCCGTCGCGCTCGGCCCGGGCGAGGAAATGCTCGGCCAGCAGCGGGATGTCGTCGACCCTCTCGCGCAGCGACGGCACCGCCACCGTCACCCCGCCCAATCGGTAGAACAGGTCCTCGCGGAACTCCCCGGTCTCGATCAGCGCCGTCAGGTCGGCCTGCGAGGTGGCCATCACCCGGGTGCCGCCCTCGTCCAGCATGTCCAGCATCCGCACGATCCGGGTCTGGGCCGCGGCCGGGAAATCGCCGACCTCGTCGAACACGAGGCTGCCGCCCTTGGCCCGCGCCAGCAAGGCGGACGGGCCGTCGGCGCCCTCGAGATCGCTGGCCTGCGCCACCACGAAAGGCAGCGTGCGGCGGTCCGAGAAGTCGTGGATCGCCCGCGCGATGAGCGACTTGCCGGTGCCGCTCTCGCCGGTGACGAGGACCGGCAGCGAAGTGTTCATCACCCGCGCCACGAGCCGGTAGAGTTCCTGCATCGCCGGGGTGCGTCCGACCAGCGGCAGGTCGTCCTTGGCATCGTCCGCGCCGGCCGGCCTCCGCGCCGGAGCCCGGCGCTTGACCTCCAGCGCGCGGGCCGCCCGCCGCATCAGGTCCGGCAGGTCGAAGGGCTTGGGCAGGTAGTCGTAGGCGTCCTTCTCGGCGGCCTGGATCGCGGTCATGATCGTGTTCTGCGCCGAGATCACGATCACCGGCAGGCCGGGCCGTGCGTCGGCGATCTTCGGCAGCGTGTCGAGCCCGTTGCCGTCGGGCATGACCACGTCCGAGATCACCAGGTCGCCCTTGCCCTCCTCGACCCAGCGCATCAGCGTCACCAGCGACGAGGTGGCATGCACCTTGCAGCCGGCGCGGGTCAGCGCCTGGGTCAGAACGGTGCGGATCGTGCGGTCGTCGTCCGCGACCAGAACGGTGCCATCCATCAGGTTTCTCCTTGCGGCGCGGGCGGCGCCTCCTGCGCCCGCGGCAGACTGATACGGAACACGGTGCGGCCGGGCACGCTGTTGACGGTGATCCAGCCCTGGTTGTCGGCCACCAGCTTGGCGACCAGCGCGAGACCCAGCCCGGTGCCGTTCTCGCGGCCGGACACGAAGGGCTCGAAGATGTCGTCGGCGATCGCCGGCGGCAGGCCCGGGCCGTCGTCGATGATCTCGATCTGCAGCGGCAGATGCGCCAGCGTGCCGCCCTCGCGGCGCAGGCGCAGCGACGGCTCGTAGAAGGTATGAAGCCGGATTTCCCCTGTCTTGTCAGCCGCCTGAGAGGCGTTCTTCAACAGGTTGAGAAGCACCTGCAAGAGCTGGTCCGGATCGGCGTAGGTCTGCGGCAGGGACGGGTCGTAATCCTCCACGAACCGCATGTGGGCGCCAAAGCCCACCGCCGCCGAGGCCCGCGCCCGGTCCAGCACGTCGTGGACGTTGAGCACCCGCGCCGCCGGCGGCCGCAGGTTGCCGAACAGTTCGACCTGCTCGAGCAGCTTCACCACCCGCCTTGTCTCTTCCACGATCAGGTCGGTCAGTTCGAGATCGCCGTTGGACAGGTTCATCGACAGGAGCTGCGCTGCCCCGGCGATCCCGGCCAGCGGGTTCTTGATCTCGTGGGCGAGCATCTCGGCCATGCCGATCGCCGACTTCGCGGCCCGGCCGGTGGTCTGGTTCTGGATCACCCGGTTAGCCATCTCGCGCGGCGAGAACATCATCAGCATCTGCGCCTCGCTGCCCTGCAGCGGCGCGAAGGACAGGTTGCACAGCATCGGCGGCCGCTCGCCCGAACCGACATCGACATCGTTGACGAACAGCGAGGTGCGGTTGGCCCGGGCGCGGGCGAAGGGCGCCTCGAGCGGCGCGTCGACCATCACCTTGTCCCAGACCTTGGCCCCCAGCAGGCTGCGCGAGGACAGATTGAGGAACAGTTCCGCCGCCGGGTTGCTGTCGGCAATGGTGTCGTCCTCGTTCAGCAGCAGCGCCGGCACCGGCAGCGAGTTCCACAGCGCCTGATCCGTGGTCATGCCGCCGCCTCCCGCGGACCGCCGGACAGCGCGTCCGACAGCAGCCGCAACACCCGGCGCGGATCGGCCTCGGTCAGCACCGCCCGCCGCAGCCCGTCGCCGGTTCCCGCCTCGTCCATGTACCAGCCGAGATGCTTGCGCGCGACGCGGGCCCCCAGCGCGGCGCCGTAGAAGGTGAGCATCGCCTCGTAATGCGCTGCAACCATGTCGGAAAACGCGGCGTCCCGGGGCCGCCGCGGCGCCGGGCCGCCGGTCAGCGCGGCGCCGATCTCGGCGACGATCCAGGGCCGGCCCTGGGCCCCGCGCCCGATCATCACCCCGTCGGCCCCCGAGGCGGCCAGGGCGGCGCGGGCGTCGTCGGCATCGAGAATGTCGCCGTTGGCGATCACCGGGATCCGCACCGCCTCGCGGACCGCCCGGATCGCCGCCCAGTCGGCCCGGCCCTTGTAGAACTGGCACCGGGTGCGGCCGTGGATCGTCACCATCCGGACCCCCGCGGCCTCGGCCCGGCGGGCGATGTCGGCGGCGTTCAGGCAGTCGTCGTCCCAGCCCAGCCGGGTCTTGAGCGTCACCGGCACCGAGACCGCGCCGACCACCGCCTCGATCAGCCGCAGCGCGTGGTCCGGCACCTTCATCAGCGCCGAACCGGAGTAGCCGCCGGTCACCTTCTTGGCCGGGCAGCCCATGTTGATGTCGATCAGGGCGGCGCCGTTGGCTTCGACCATGCGCGCCGCCTCGGCCATCCAGTGCGGATCGCGGCCGGCGAGCTGGACCGCGGTGCGGCGGTCGCCGAAGCCCAGTTCGGCCCGCTCGCGGACGCCGGGCTTTGCCTGCACCATCTCCTGGCTGGCGACCATCTCGGACACCACCCAGCCGGCGCCGAACCCGGCGACGAGCTGCCGGAACGGCAGGTCGGTGATCCCCGCCAGCGGCGCCAGCGCCACCGGCGGCGTCAACGTGATGTCGCCCAGCCGTATCGTCACGAGCCTCTCCCGCTCCGGGTCTCCGGCCTATCTAGCGGCGTTCGCCGCGCGGCCTCAACGCCACGCCAGGGTTTTTCGCACCGCAAACCGGCATCTGCACAATTATTGTGCATCTTGGTCAGGCGCAATGCCGTTTGCGCGCCGCCGGACCCCGGATTAGACAAGGCCGGAAAGGACGCGCCCATGACCATCGCCGCATTGATCGTCGCCGCCGGACGCGGCCTGAGGGCCGGGGGCGGCCTTCCCAAGCAGTGGCGGCCGCTGGCCGGTGCCACCATCGCCCAGCGCAGCGTCGACGCCTTCGACCGCCACCCCGGGATCGGGCCGATGGTCCTCGTGGTGGCCGCCGACAGCGACCCGGCGCTCTGGCCGCGGCAGGCCCGCGACGGTTCCTGCCGGGTGGTGACCGGCGGCGAGACCCGGCGCGAGTCCGTCCTCGCCGGGCTCGACGCGCTGGCCGCCGGCGGCACCGGCGCGGAGAAGGTGCTGATCCACGACGCGGCGCGGCCGCTGGTCCCGGCGGCGGTGATCGACCGGGTGATCGCCGCGCTCGGCGCGGCAGACGGCGCCGCGCCCGCCCTGCCGGTCACCGACGCGCTGTGGGCGGTGGCCGACGGCCGGGTGGCGGGCCCGCGGGACCGCGCCGGCCTGTGGCGGGCGCAGACCCCCCAGGGCTTCGGCCTCGCCGCGATCCGGGCCGCCCACCATGCCCATGCCGGCGACGCCGCCGACGACGTGGCGGTGGCGCAGGCCGCCGGGCTGTCGGTGGCGGTGGTGCCGGGCGACGAACGCAACCTCAAGATCACCGGCCCGGACGACTTTGCCCGCGCCGAACGCCTGTTGTCAGAGGAGGCCGCCGACATGACCGCCCGCCCCGCATTCGACGTCCGCACCGGGACCGGCTTCGACGTGCACCGCTTCGGCCCCGGCGACCACGTCACCCTCTGCGGCGTCGCGGTGCCCCACGGCCGCGGCCTGCAGGGACATTCCGACGCCGATGTCGGGATGCACGCGCTGACCGACGCGATCTACGGCGCGCTGGCCGAGGGCGATATCGGGCGTCACTTCCCGCCCACCGATCCGCAGTGGAAGGGCGCGGCGAGCGAGATCTTCCTCGCCCATGCCTGCGGCCGCGCCGCCGGCCGGGGCTACCGGATCGCCAACGCGGAC
>JBFKOW010000079.1:0-15251 GCA_041628615.1 Paracoccaceae bacterium
CGAACTCAAGCGCCGTTTCGACAAGGTGGCGAACGTGAAGCCGCCGGCCTCGCGGTCGGATTCTTCCGAGAAATTCGTCGTCGCCACGGGCTTTCGCGGCTGAGCCGCGGGCCGTCGCGGCACCGGTTGCACCCGGCGCGGCGTCCCGGCATGTTCGCGCTGGCGCGGCAGGGCAACGACCGCGCGAAGGCGACTGAGGGAGGATTGCGATGACCCACGTTCTTGCCATCGACCAGGGCACCACGTCGAGCCGGGCGATCGTCTTCGACGGCGACCTGAAGATCGTCGCCACCGCGCAGGAGGAATTCCCGCAGTATTTCCCGCGCTCGGGCTGGGTCGAACACGATGTCGAGGAGATCTGGGCCAGCGTCGTCGCGACCTGCCGGGCGGCGCTCGACAAGGCCGGGCTGACCGCCGCCGACATCGCCGGCATCGGCATCACCAACCAGCGCGAGACCACCGTGGTCTGGGACCGCGAGACCGGCAAGGCGGTGCACCGCGCCATCGTCTGGCAGGACCGCCGCACAGAGCCGTTCTGCGCCGAGCTGCGCGCCGAGGGTTTCGAGGCGGAGATCACCCATCGCACCGGGCTGCTGGCCGATCCCTATTTCAGCGGCACCAAGCTGCGCCACATCCTGAACGAGACCGGCGCGGACCCGGAGAAGGTGCTGTTCGGCACCATCGACTCGTTCCTGATCTGGCGGCTGACCGGCGGCAAGGCGCATGTGACCGACGCCACCAACGCCGCCCGCACCATGCTTTACAACATCCGGGAGGGCCGCTGGGACGAGACGATCTGCGGCCGCTACGGCATCCCGCTGTCGATGCTGCCCGAGGTGCGCGACTGCGCCGACGATTTCGGCACCACCGACCCGGACCTGTTCGGCGCGCCGATCCCGATCCTCGGCGTCGCGGGGGACCAGCAGGCAGCGACGATCGGGCAGGCCTGCTTCGGTCCGGGGATGCTCAAGTCGACCTATGGCACGGGCTGTTTCGCGCTGCTCAACACCGGGCCCGACCTCGTGGAAAGCCGCAACCGGCTGCTCGGCACCATCGCCTACCGGCTCGACGGCGAGGTGACCTATGCGCTCGAGGGCGCGATCTTCGTGGCCGGGGCGGTGGTCCAGTGGCTGCGCGACGGGCTCAAGGTGATCGGCAGCGCCCCCGAGACCCAGGGCCTGGCCGAGGCGGCGGACCCGGAACAGGCGGTCTACCTCGTGCCGGCCTTCACCGGGCTGGGCGCGCCCTACTGGGACGCCAACGCGCGGGGCGCGATGTTCGGGCTCACCCGGGCGACGGGCCCGGCGGAACTGGCCCGGGCGGCGCTGGAGAGCGTCGGCTACCAGACCCGCGACCTTGTCGAGGCGATGCGGGCGGACTGGCAGGGGGCCGATGCGGAGGCGGCGGTGCTGCGGGTCGATGGCGGGATGAGCGCGTCGGACTGGGCGATGCAGTTCCTCGCCGACATCCTCGGGGCGCCGGTGGACCGGCCGGACGTGCTCGAGACGACGGCGATGGGCGCGGCCTGGCTGGCCGGGCAGCGGGCCGGGGTCTATCCCGACCGGGAGGGGTTCGCGGCGACCTGGGCGCTGGAGCGCCGGTTCGAGCCGCAGATGGACACGGCGCGGCGGGACGCGCTCTATGCCGGCTGGAAGGACGCGGTGGCGCGGACGCTCAGTTCGCGGAACTGACCGGGGCGGCGAGCGCGGCGGCGTCGATCTCGAACAGGTCGGCGCCGCGGGGCAGGGCGGTCACCACGCAGGCGCCCCCGGCCTGGCGGAGCCCGTAGCCGTAGCCGCGCAGCCGGAACTGCCATTCCCGGTCGCTCAGGCACTTGCGGCGCTCGGCGAGGACGAAGTCCTGCACCCGCGCGATCTCTGCGGTATCGAGGGTCGAATGGATCATCTCGGTTCACTCCCAATGCTGTTCCGGTTCCCCGGGTTCAGGAGTGATCGGCCCGTTTGTTCGCATTCTTGCGACAATGGGGCGGAACTGGGGTATTTACCATTCGGTCCGGCAGTCCGCGGATCGCGGTCAGAACGGCGCGTCGGAGACGAGCCGGACGCCGAGATGGGCCGGCGGGCTGCCGACGGCGCAACCGCCGCGGGCCGGGTCGCGGATGAGGAACGACATCGCGGCCACGTGCTCGCCGCCGACGAAGAAGGCCGGGCACCGGGCCGGGTCGATGCCCTCGGCGCTGCCGGCGTAGCAATCCTGCGTCCATTCCCAGACGCTGCCATCCAGATCGGCGATGCCCTCGGGGCTGGTCGAATAGGCGCCGCGCGGCAGCCAGGCCCGCGGGGCGTTGCCCTCGAGCAGATAGGCCGAGGCCCAGGTCAGCGCCGGGTCGGTGAAGATCGGGTCCGGTTCGTCCGGCAGGACGCCTTCGGCCATCCGTGCCCATTCCGCCGCCGTCGGCAGGCGGAACGGATGCCCTGTCCGGTCGCGGACCCAGGCCAGGTAGTCCTGCACGTCGAGGTAGTTGAGGCCGGTCGCCGGCATGTCCTCGGCGTTGCGGCCGGCCGGAACCCGGAGTTCGAGAAGGCAGGCGCCCTCGTCATGGCAGCGGTTCCACTCGGCCACGCTGACCTCGAACCGTTGCACGTAGAGCGGGGTGCCGTCGGCCAGCTGGACCGGCCGATCGGCGGCTTCGGGCAGGGGCAGCGGAGCCGCCTCCTGCCGGGCGAGACCCACGGCGACGACGGCCGCCGCGGCGGCGGTGATCGCCAGGACGCTGAGCAGCGCCCCGATCGATCTGGGTATCCGCGCGACGACCGTCATTTCCCGGGTCCTTCCTTTAGCCGAAGGCGCGAGGCGCCACGACCTGTTCCATCAGCTCGTTGTCCCACTCGCCGTCGACCACCACGTGGGCCGTCGCGCCGAGCAGCACCGCCTCGATCAGGTTGTGGTTGACGTAGGCGTAGACCCCCGGCTGTTCGAAGGTGTACATCGCCGCCATCGCCGACCCGCCGCGCACGAACCAGGTTTCGAGCCCGGTCAGCGGATTGTCGGTGAAGCTGCCGGTTTCCCAGACATAGTTGCCGTGGCCGCCGATCAGGTGCGGGCGCGAGTCCCGGTTGGCCTGGTTGTGGACCATCAGCACGGTGTCGCCGACCTTGGCGCGCAGGGCGTTGTCTCCGGTCAGCGCGCCGACGGCACCGTTGAACACCGAGTGGGTGGGCACCAGCGTCCGCATCGCCGCGATGCTGTCGGCGTAGTCGTCGCCGGCGGCGTCATAGGTCTTGTAGTCGCCGTTCTCGTCCATCGGCAGGTAGTAGTCCTGCTCGCCGATGTAGAAGATGCTGTCATAGTCGAGCAGGTTGCCGTCCTTGTCGCGCAGACCCTCGCGCGGCAGCACCATGATCGCCCCGTTCATGCCGTGGCAGACGTGGTAGGGGATCATCTCGCCGCCGGGGGCGCAGTGATAGGTGAAGCAGCCGGCCTTGGTCGCCTTCCAGCGCAGCACGCATTCCTCGCCCGGATAGACATGGGTGAGGCCGCCACCGCCCAACGCGCCGGTCGAGGAGTGGAAGTCGATGTTGTGCTCCATGAGGCTGTCGGTCGGGTTGCGCAGGGTCAGTTCGACCATGTCGCCTTCGTGGACGATGATCAGCGGACCGGGGACCGAGCCGTTGTAGGTCAGCGCCCAGACCGAGGCGCCGGTGTCCTCGTCGACCACCATCAGGCGCTCCTGGGTTTCCAGGGTGATCTCGACGATCTTCGGCCCGCCGGTGGCGACGTGTTCGTGCGCCGGGGCGAAGGGCGGGGCGACGAGCTCCTGCCTGACCCGGGTGTAGCCCGACAGGTCGACCGCCTTGGCGGCGGACTGGGCTTCGGCCTGGGCCTGGATGAACTGCGGCGCCAGCTTCGGGATCGAGACCTTCGGCGTGTGCCGCGGCGAGGCGAGCGCCGCACCGCCGCCGACAGCGGCGGCCGCGCCGGCGAGCATGGTGCCGCGCAGCACGTTGCGGCGGCTTGTCGGCGTCTGTCCGGGGTTGAATTTCTTGGTCATGGTATCCTCCATTCAGGGCGGGGGCGGCCCGGGCGGGAGAGATGCCCGGCGCCGCCGGTCATTGCGGTCAGAGATTGCCGAGCTGGGCTTCGAACCGGCTCTTGGCCTGGGGCGGCACGCGGCCGGCGAAGAAATCGTCGGGCTGGCTGGCTTCGCCCACGGCGATCACCATCACCATGCCCATCGCGTAGTGCGGGGCGCAGCGGACGCCGTAGACGCCCTCGGCTTCGAGGGTCACCTCGATCTCCTCGTTGATGCGGCCCTTGAAGCCCTCGGCCCCCTCGGGGATCATCCCGTCGACCGTCTCGGCGTTGTGGCCGCGGTCGGTGGCGAGGAACTTCACCGTGTCGCCGGGCGCGACGGCGAGGAAGCTGGGTTCGAACACCATGCGTCCCTCTTCGCCGGCGTTGAGCATCTTCACTTCGTAGGTCTCGGCGTGACCCGCCGTCGCCATCGCGGCGGCCAGGGCAAGAGCCGAACCGATCATGCGAAACATCTGGACCTTCCTTTCAGTCTTTCGGTCTGAGTCATTGGGTATCGGGGGCATTCTAGGAGTCCGCCGCGCCTCCTTCGTTGCATCTCGTCAACTTCGCGGCGGATATCCGGCCTGTGTTTCTGCTACCGGGATGCCGGCGAACGGGACATGATTTGGATCAATGGCCCGCAGCAGTCTTTGCTTCCGGGGCCCGGCCCGCTATCGACGGGGCGCGGCCGTCGCATGGCCGCCGCTTCGGGAGTGGTGCGGGCCGATGAAGTATCTCGACGAATCCCTTCTGACCCATGTGCCGCCGTTCGACGGCCTGAGCCGGCGCGACATCCGCGAGGCGCTCGACCTCGCCGTGCCGCGGCGGTTCGAGGCCGACGAGACGATCTTCGCCGAAGGCGAGGAGGCCGCGCATTTCTTCCTGCTGCTCGACGGCACCGTGCGGGTGGTGCGCACCACGCCGCAGGGCGAGCAGATCATCGCCCTGCACATCCCCAGCGGCCAGTTGTTCGGCTTCGCGCGCGCGATCGGCCGGACCACCTATCCGGCCAATGCCGAGGCGGCGCGCGAATGTCTCGTGCTGATGTGGCCGACGCGGCTCTGGGACGGTTTCTGCGAGCGGTTTCCGGGATTCCGCGCCTCGATCTCGCACACCGTCGGGTCGCGGCTGGGCGAGATGCAGGACCGGCTTATCGAACTGGCGACCCAGCGGGTCGAGCAGCGCGTTGCGCTGGCCCTGCTGCGGCTGATCGAGCAAACCGGCCGGACCACCCCCGAGGGCATCGAGGTGGACTTCCCGATCACCCGGCAGGACCTGTCCGAGATGACCGGCACCACGCTGCACACGGTCAGCCGGCTGATGAGCGCCTGGCAGCGCGACGGCATCGTCGAGAGCGGCCGGCGCCGCATCATGGTGCGCGCGCCCGACCGGCTCGAAGCCTTTTGCGAGAACTCCGGGACCTGAATCCTGCCCCGGCTTGCGCTGGCTCAACGTCCGTCCCCGGTCCGCCGGGTTAGACATGGACAAACCGCCGCAGTCCGAGGAGGTTTCGATGACAGCGTTGCCCGTTCCGCCCGACGCCGCGCCGCCGTTACCGGCCGGGGGCGCCGACATCGATCTGGACCTGCCCTATTACCTGGAGACGGGCCGCGAATGCGCGCTCTTCGCCGCCGCCCATGCGCGGCGGCTGCCGGTGCTGATCGCCGGCCCGGCGGGCTGCGGCAAGTCCCGCTTCGTGGCGCACATGGCCGCGCGGCTCGGCCGGCCGCTGGTGCCGGTGGCCTGCCATGCCGATCTCGGTTCGCCCGACCTGATCGGCCGGTTCGTCTATACCGGCTCCGACACGGCATGGGCCGACGGGCCGCTGACCCGGGCGGTCCGGATCGGGGCGGTCTGCCTGCTGGACGGCCTGGGCGCCGCGCGGCGCGATGTCATCGGCGTTCTCGGCTCTCTCATCGGCCGCCAGCGGCGGCTGGTGATCGGCGCCACCGGGGAGGTGCTCGAGGCACCCGACGGCTTCATGCTGGTGGCCAGCGATACCGCCGCCGGCGCGCGGCCGGCGCCCTTGCCGCCCGAGGCCCGGCAGCGTTTCGTCGCGCTCCGCCTCGACGTGCCCGCGCCCGAAGCCGAGATCGCCATCGTCGCCCGGGAAAGCGGGCTGGAGGCCGGGCGGGTGGCGCCGCTGGTGCGGCTGGCCGGCCGGATCCGGGCGATGGGGACGGCACCGCTCGCCGGCGGTGTCTCGACCCGGCTGCTGGTCCACGCGGCGGTGCTGATGACCGGCGGGATCGGCGTCGAGCGGGCGATCCTGGCCGCGATCGTCGAGCCGCTGGCCGAGGATTCGGACATGCGCCGCGCGCTGCTCGCGGTGGTCGCCTCGATCTACGGCTGAACCGGGCGGTCAGCCGCGCAGCCGCGCGCCCCCGGCGTCGAACATCATCTCGTCCTTGCGGTCCCACTGCAGGCCGCAGGCCGCGCCCTCTTCCGGCACCGGAAGGGCGCCGTCCTGCCGCACGGTGATCTGTTCGCCGTCCGCCAGCCGCAGGTGGACCAGGGTTTCGGCGCCAAGCGGCTCGGCATAGACCACCGTGCCGCCAAGACCGCCGTCCGCAGCGTCGGCAAGCCGGGCATGTTCGGGCCGGATCCCGAGCCTCGCCCCTGCCAGGCCGCTGCGCCCCAGCCGCGCCGGATCGAGGAAGTTGGTCGGCGGCGATCCGATGAACCCGGCGACGAAGGCGGTGGCCGGATCGGCATAGACCTCGAGCGGGCGGCCGATCTGGTCGGCGATCCCGGCGTTCATCACGATCATCCGGTCGGCCAGCGTCATCGCCTCGACCTGGTCGTGGGTGACGTAGAGCGCGGTGACCCCGAGGTCGCGCTGCAGCGCCTTGATCTCGAGCCGCATCTGCACCCGCAGCTTGGCATCGAGGTTGGACAGCGGCTCGTCGAACAGGAACACCGCCGGCTTGCGGACGATGGCCCGGCCCATCGCCACCCGCTGCCGCTGTCCGCCCGACAGTTCGCGCGGCCGGCGCTGCAGGTAGGGGCCGAGCTGCAGGATCTCGGCGGCCTGTTCGACCCGCTGCGCGATCTCGGCTTTCGGCACCTTCTGGATCTTCAGCCCGTAGGCCATGTTCTCGAACACCGACATGTGCGGGTAGAGCGCGTAGTTCTGGAACACCATCGCGATGTCGCGGTCCATCGGCTCGACCTCGTTGACCCGGCGGCCGTCGATCCGGACCTCGCCCGACGACACGGTTTCCAGCCCGGCGACCATCCGCAGCAGGGTGGACTTGCCGCAGCCCGAGGGGCCGACGATGACGATGAACTCGCCGTCGGCGATGTCGATGTCGACGCCGTGGATGACGTCGGTCTTGCCGAAGGACTTCTTCAGGGAATCGAGGGTGACTGTCGCCATCTGGTTATTTCTCGCTGTCCACTAGGCCGCGGATGAAGAGCTTCTGCATCCCGATCACGACGAGCACCGGCGGGATCATGGCGAGGATCGAGGTCGCCATGATGACCGGCCAGTCGGCGGTGTCGTCGCCGGACGGGAACATCTGCTTGATGCCCATGACGATGGTGTTCATCGACGGGTCGGTGGTGATGAGCAGGGGCCAGAGATACTGGTTCCAGCCGTAGATGAAGAGGATCACGAACAGCGCGGCGATGTTGGTCCGGCTCATCGGCAGGAGGATGTCGAAGAAGAACCGCATCGGCCCCGCCCCGTCGACCCGCGCCGCCTCGGCCAGTTCGTCCGGCACGGTCATGAAGAACTGCCGGAACAGGAACGTCGCGGTGGCCGAGGCGATCAGCGGCAGGATCAGGCCCTGGTAGCTGTTCAGCATCCCGAAATTGGCGATCACCTCGTAGGTCGGCACGATCCGCACCTCGACCGGCAGCATCAGCGTCAGGAAGATCAACCAGAAGAACAGCCGTCGCCCCGGGAAGCGGAAATAGACGATGGCGAAGGCCGACAGCAGCGAGATCGCGATCTTGCCCAGCGAGATGCCGATCGCCATCACCGCCGAGTTCAGCAGCATCGTCGCCACCGGCGCGTTCACCCCCGAGGTCAGCGCCCGGGCGTAGTTCTCGAACAGCTTGTCCCCCGGCAGGAGCGGCATCGGCGGCCGCACGATGTCCTGCTGCTCGACGGTGGAGGCCACGAAGGCCAGCCAGATCGGGAAGAAGATGAAGGCCACCCCGATGATGAGTCCCAGATGGGTGAGCCAGAGCCCGCGCCCGCGTTTCTCGACCATGCCCGTGTGCTCCGCCATCAGTAGTGCACCCTGCGCTCGATGTACTTGAACTGGACCACCGTCAGGATCGACACGATGAACAGCAGGATCACCGACTGCGCCGCGCTGGAGCCGAGGTCCTGCCCGACGAAGCCGTCGGCATAGACCTTGTAGACGAGGATCGTGGTGGCCTGCTGCGGCCCGCCGCTGGTGATCGTGTGGATCACGCCGAAGGTCTCGAAGAAGGCGTAGATGATGTTCACCACCAGCAGGAAGAACGTGGTGGGCGACAGAAGCGGAAAGACGATGGTGCGGAACCGGGTCCAGAACCGCGCGCCGTCGATCGCCGCCGCCTCGATCACGCTGCGCGGGATCGCCTGCAGCCCGGCGAGGAAGAACAGGAAGTTGTAGCTGATCCGGCCCCAGGCGCTGGCCACGACGACGAGGCCCATCGCCTCGCCCTCGTTCAGCACGTGGTTCCAGTCGTAGCCCAGCAGCCCGAGATACCAGGTCACCACGCCGACGCGGGTGTTGAACATGAACAGCCACAGCACGCCGGCCACCGCGGGCGCCACCGCGTAGGGCCAGATCAGCAGCGTCCGGTAGGTGCCCGACCCCTTGATCAGCCGGTCCGCCAGCACCGCGAGATACAGCGCCACGCCCATCGACACGACCGTGACGAGGATCGAGAAGACCGCCGTGGTGACGAAGGAGGCGCGGTAGAAGCGGTCCGACAGCAGGAACTCGAAGTTGCCGAGCCCGACCCACTGCATCGACAGGCCGAACGGGTCGGGGATGAACAGCGACTGCCAGATCGCCTGCCCGGCGGGATAGAAGAAGAACACCGCGGTGATGAAGATCTGCGGCGCGACCAGCAGGATCGGCAGCCAGATGCCGCGGAAGGTGACGCGTTTTTCCATCAGCCCCTCATGGTCCGGCGCGGCGGCGGCGCGGGGGCAGGGCGGATGCGCCCGTCCCGGCGCCGGACGGCGGCCGCGCCTGTCCGGAATCGGTGGGAAATGTCTCGATCATGGCGCCCGGATCGGCCGCGCCCCGCCGGGGGGCGCGGCCCGAGGCCCGCCTAGCGGCTGGCCTGTTCGAAGCGGCGCAGCAGCTGGTTGCCGCGCTCGACCGCGCTGTTGAGCGCCTCCTCGGCCGACTTGTCGCCGGCCCAGACGGCCTCGAGCTCTTCGTCGATGATGCCGCGGATCTGGTCGAAGGAGCCCAGCCGCAGGCCCTTGGAGTTGTCCGTGGGCTCCTTGGCGGTCATCTGGATCACCGCGATGTCGGTGCCCGGATTGGCGTCGTAGAAGCCCTGGCTGCGGGTCAGGTCGCCGGCCTCGGCCGTGATCGGCAGGTAGCCGGTGTCCTGGTGCCACTTGGCCTGGATCTCGGGCGAGGACAGGAAGTTGAGGAAGGCGGCGACGCCGGCGTATTCCTCGGCCTCGTGTCCCTCCATCACCCAGAGCGACGCGCCGCCGATGATGGTGTTCTGCGGCTCGTCCGCGACCGCCTTCCAGTAGGGCAGCGGGCGCACCTCGAAGTCGAACTGGGCCTCGGCGCTGATCCCGGCGTAGCCGGCCGAGGATTCGGTGAACAGCGCGCATTCGCCGGAGCGGAAGTTGGCGCCGCCCTCGTTGCGGCGGCCGGCGTAGATGAACTTGCCGTCACGGGCCCATTCGCCCATCGCCGAGATGTGCGCGACCTGCGCCGGCCCGTTGAAGGCGAGTTCGGTATCGGTGCCGCCGAAGCCGTTCGCTTTCGTGGCGAAGGGCGTGTCGTGGTAGGCCGAGAAGTTTTCCAGGTGGATCCAGCTCTGCCACGCGGTGGTCATCGGACAGCCGACCCCGGCCTCCTTGAGCTGGTCGAGCACCTCGCCCACCTGCTCCCAGGTCGACAGGTCGACATCCGGGTCGATCCCGGCCCCGGACAGCAGGTCGCGGTTGACCCAGAGCACCGGCGTGGACGAGTTGAACGGCAACGACAGCATGTCGCCGTCGGCGGAGGTGTAGTAGCCCTTCACCGAGCCGATGTACTTGTCCTGGTCGAACTCAGCGCCGGCCTCGGCCATCACCTCGTAGACCGGCTTGATCGCGCCCTCGGCGGCCATCATCGTCGCGGTGCCGACCTCGAACACCATCAGGATATGGGGCTGCTCGCCGGCCCGGAAGGCGGCGATGCCGGCGTTCAGGGTCTCGGAATAGTTGCCCTTGTGGCTGGCGACCACCGCGTAGTCGGACTGCGAGGTGTTGAAGGTCTCGACCTGCTCGGCAACGAGTTCGCCGAGGCGGCCGGTAAAGGCATGCCAGAATTGGATTTCGGTCTGCGCGACGGCGGCGGTGCCGGACAGCAGCGCGGCCGAGACCGCGAGCGTGGAGACGACGTGTTTCATGGTTTTTCCTCCCTGACGTGTATTGTTGCGGCGACGATAGTCCGGTCGGACTGCCGGAGACAAGCACCCATGCCGTCGGGCCCGCGGGCGGGCGGCCGGGTGCCGGCAGGTCAGCCCGCCGGATCGCGGTCCGGTCCGACGGCCGTCCGCGCCTCCCAGTTCCGCAGCGCGAGGTTCGCCGCGCTTTCGCCGCCGACCGCGAAGCGGATCTCCCGGATCCGCCAGCGGTCCGGTCCGCGGCCCAGCGCGACGAAGCCCAGATAGGGCTCCGCGGTGAGCAGCTTGCCCTCCCGGATGTAGCGGGTCTCGTAGGTGGCGCAGATGGTGTCGGGATCGCGGGCCTGCGCCAGCAGGCAGCGCCGCATCATGTGGGTCAGCCGCTGCCGGGCCAGAGCCTCGATGAACGTCGCGCAGATCGCGCGCATCTCCGCTTCGGTCGTGGCCACGGCGCGGCCCTCCAGGCTTTCCATCGTGCAGGGGATCTCGCACCAGGCGAGGGTTTCCTCGATGTCGCCCGCAACCGTGGCGGCGCCCTGCCGGTCGAGGAAGTCCTGCACGATGGCGTGCGCCGCGTCGTCGTCCATCGGGTCGGTGTCCTTTCGGCGTTGGGCGGGCCGCGGTCCCTGTGGCGCGGACGGGCCGCGGCGGGGGCCGGCGGCCGGGTTCGGCGGCGCGGCGTCAGGCGGAGGCGGCGCCGTCCCCCCGGCTCAGGGCGTCGAGGATCCGCGCCCAGCTCCGGATCCCGCGGTGGAAGCTGTCGAGATCGTATTTCTCGTTCGGGGAATGGATCTGGTCGTCGTCCTTGGCGAAGCCGATGAGCATCGAATCCATCCCCAGCACGGACTTGAAGTAGCCGGCGACCGGGATCGATCCGCCCGAGCCGATGAAGGCCGCGGGGTCCGGCCATTCGTCGGACAGCGCCCGGCGGGCGGCCTCGAAGGCCGGGTCGTCGATCGACATCACCGAGGCGGGGGAGGCGCCGTGGTCCCGGAAGGCGACCTCGAAATCGGGCGGCAGCAGGTCCCGCACCATCGCCTGGAAGCTCTCGCGGATCCGGGCCGGATCCTGGCCCGCGACCAGCCGGAAACTGATCTTGGCGCTGGCCTGCGAGGGCAGCACGGTCTTGAACCCGTTTCCGGTATAGCCGCCGGTGATGCCGTTGACCTCGCAGGTGGGCCGGGACCAGAGCATCTCCAGCGCCGAGCGCCCCGTCTCGCCGGCCAGCTCGCTCAGGCCGACATCGCCGAGGAACTTCGCGTGATCGAAGCCCAGCGCCTCCCACTGGGCGCGGACGTCCTCGGGGATCTCGGCGATCCCGTCGTAGAAGCCCGGCACGGTGACCCGCCCGTCGGCGTCGTGGAGGGCCGCGATGATGCGCGCCAGCACCCGGATCGGGTTCATCGCGGCGCCGCCGAAGCTGTCGGAATGCAGGTCCATCCGGGGTCCGGTCAGGGTCAGTTCCTGACCGACGAGACCGCGCAGCATGGTGGTGATCGCCGGTACCCGGCTGTCGAACAGGCCGGTATCGCAGATCAGCGCCAGATCGGCGGTCAGCGCGGCGCCGTTCTGTTTCAGGAACGGCACCAGCGACGGCGAGCCGGATTCCTCCTCGCCCTCGAAGAACAGCGTGAGCCGGCAGGGCAGGGTGCCGTGCACCGCGATCCAGGCCCGGCAGGCTTCGACGAAGGTCATCAGCTGGCCCTTGTCGTCGGACGATCCCCGGCCCCGGATCACCCGTCCCTTCGGCGTGTCCTGAAGCGCGGGATCGAACGGGTCGCGGTCCCACAGGTGCAGCGGGTCCACCGGCTGCACGTCGTAGTGGCCGTAGAACAGCAGGTGCCGGTCTCCCTCGCCCCCCTTGCCGATCACCATCGGGTGGCCGGTGGTCGGATGCTTGCCTGCGGCCAGCCCCATCGACGCGAGATCGGCGGCCAGCCACTCGGCCGCGCGGTCCACCTCGGCGGCGTAGGCCGGGTCGGTCGAGATCGACGGAATCCGAAGGAACGCCATCAGGCGGTCGAGGCTGGCGTCGAGATCGGCGTCGATCCGGTCGAGAACGGCTTCGAGGGTCATGTGGCGCTCCGTCAGGTGGTGAACGGCCGCAGCCTACGGCCCCGCGCGCGGTTGTCCAGCGGCCCCTCCGGAGCTACAAAGGAAGTGCCGGCGGGTCGCGGCATTTTGCGCTCTGTCGGCGTCGTGCGCAGTGCCTTATGCGGGCGGCAGTTTCCGAACCCGCGGGTTCCCACCACGAGGTCAAAGGCCCAGTGACTTACGACGACTCCCTCGACGCCGCGCTGGCCCGTCTCCACCAGGAGGGCCGGTACCGCACCTTCATCGACATCGAGCGGAGCCGTGGCCATTACCCGCATGCCGTCTGGCGCCGTCCCGACGGGACCGAGCGGCCGGTGACCGTGTGGTGCGGCAACGACTATCTCGGGATGGGGCAGCACCCGGCGGTGCTGCAAGCGATGCACGAGGCGCTGGACGCCACCGGCGCCGGCTCGGGCGGGACGCGCAACATCTCGGGCACCACCGTCTATCACAAGCGGCTGGAGGCCGAGCTGGCGGACCTGCACGGCAAGGAGGCGGCGCTGCTGTTCACCTCGGCCTACATCGCCAACGACGCGACCCTGTCGACGCTGGCGAGGCTGTTCCCCGGGCTGATCATCTACTCGGACGAGCTCAACCACGCCTCGATGATCGAGGGCATCCGCCGCAACGGCGGCGCGAAGCGGGTGTTCCGGCACAACGATGTCGACGACCTGCGCGCCAAGCTGGCGGCGGACGACCCGGCGGCGCCCAAGCTCATCGCCTTCGAATCGATCTACTCGATGGACGGGGATTTCGGCCCGATCGCCGCGATCTGCGACCTCGCCGCCGAGTTCGGCGCGCTGACCTATCTCGACGAGGTTCACGCGGTCGGCATGTACGGGCCGCGCGGCGGCGGCGTGGCCGAGCGGGACGGCCTGGCGGGCCGGATCGACATCATCAACGGGACCCTCGCCAAGGCCTTCGGCGTGATGGGCGGATACATCGCCGCAAGCGCGAAAATGGTCGATGCGATAAGGTCTTATGCGCCGGGCTTCATCTTCACGACATCGCTGCCGCCGGCGGTTGCGGCGGGCGCGGCGGCGTCGGTCGCGCATCTGAAGTCGGACCAGGCCCTGCGCGACGCCCACCAGGCCCAGGCGCGGATCCTCAAGACCCGGCTGCGCGGCCTCGGGCTGCCGCTGATCGACCACGGCTCCCACATCGTGCCGGTGATGGTCGGCGACCCGGTGCACACCAAGCTGCTGAGCGACCGGCTGCTGGAAGAACACGGGATCTACGTGCAGCCGATCAATTTTCCCACCGTGCCGCGCGGCACCGAACGGCTGCGCTTCACGCCGTCTCCGGTGCACGGAACGCGGGAAATCAATGCGCTGGTGACCGCTCTTGATGCGCTTTGGCGGCACTGTGCGCTGAATCGCGCTGATTTGGCCGGCTGACGTACCGTTCCGATGTGCAAGTTTTCGCCGGCTGTGGTAACGGTTCGTCAAGGCGCGCCTGTAGGGACGAATCGGGCTGCGCCGCTTCGGGGCAGTAGACGACGGGACCGGGGATGATCGGGCGAGGCTTCAAGCGCGACCAACCTGCATATACCGCAAGGGAGACGAAGGGCTTCGACGCATATGAGTTGCGTCTCGGAGACCTTATGCGCGGTGAACGGGCCACGCTCGGGAAGTCGCTGCTCGACGTGCAGCGGGAATTGAAGATCAAGGCGGCCTACATCGCCGCGATCGAGAACGCCGACCCCACCGCCTTCGACACGCCGGGCTTCATCGCCGGCTACGTGCGGTCCTACGCGCGCTATCTCGGCATGGATCCGGACTGGGCCTACGACACGTTCTGCGCGGAGAGCGGTTTCACCACTGCCCACGGCATGTCCGTCGAGGCGTCCGGGGTCCGCGCATCGCGTGAAGAACGCATGGCAAGGCGTTCCGTCGAAAAGGATATCTTCTCCGCACCCGTGACGCCTTTCGTGCCCGCCGGGGAAAGCATGTTCGCCCGGGTCGAACCCGGCGCGATCGGCTCGATCCTGGTGCTGCTGGTGCTGATCTCGGGACTTGGCTACGGCGGCTGGACGATCCTGCAGGAGGTCCAGCGCGTGCAGTTTGCGCCGGTGGAGCAGACCCCGACGGTGATCAGCGATCTCGACGTCGATCCGCTGTCGGGCAACGCGGCGGTCACCCGCGGCGTGTCGGCGCCGGCCGAGGTCGCGGCCTACGTGCCGCCGGCGCCCGAGCCGGTGTCACGCCTCTACCGGCCGCAGGCGCTCGACGTGCCGGTGATGGTGGCTCGCGACGCGCCGATCTCGGCGCTCGATCCGGCCACGACCGGTGCCCTCGTGGGCGACGGCGGGGGGCTGCCCCTGTCGGTCGCCGCCGTCGATGCCGAGGACCCGCGCAGCGACTTGCCGGTCCCGGCCGTGCAGGTCACCGAGCCGCCGGCGCCGGGCGTGCAGCTCGTCGCGGTCCGCCCGGCCTGGGTCCGGGTGCGGGCCTCCGACGGCACCGTGATCTACGAGACGATCATGGAAGCCGGCGACACCTTCGACGTGCCGCAGACCGAGGATCCCGCGACCC
>JBFKOW010000080.1:0-15234 GCA_041628615.1 Paracoccaceae bacterium
TCCTCGGCATGATGTACTACTATGTGCCGAAGCAGGCCAACCGGCCTGTCTATTCATACCGCCTGTCGATCATCCACTTCTGGGCGCTGATCTTCCTCTACATCTGGGCCGGTCCGCACCACCTGCACTATACCGCGCTGCCCGACTGGGCCTCGACGCTCGGCATGGTGTTCTCGGTGATCCTGTGGATGCCCTCCTGGGGCGGCATGATCAACGGCCTGATGACCCTGTCGGGCGCCTGGGACAAGATCCGGACCGACCCGATCATCCGGATGATGGTGATCTCGCTCGGCTTCTACGGCATGTCGACCTTCGAGGGGCCGATGATGTCGATCCGGGCGGTCAACTCGCTGTCGCACTACACCGACTGGACCATCGGCCACGTCCATTCCGGGGCGCTGGGCTGGAACGGGATGATCACCTTCGCGGCGCTCTACTTCCTGACGCCGCGGCTGTGGAACCGGACCCGGCTCTACAGTCTGGCGATGGTGAACTGGCACTTCTGGCTCGCCACCATCGGCATCGTCCTCTACGCGGCGTCGATGTGGGTGACCGGGATCATGGAAGGGCTGATGTGGCGGCAGGTCGACGCCAACGGCTTCCTCGTGAACTCCTTCGCCGACACCGTCAGCGCCAAGTACCCGATGTACATCGTGCGCGGGCTGGGCGGGGTGCTCTACCTCGCCGGGGCGCTGATCATGGTCTACAACCTGTGGATGACGATCCGCGGCAAGGCGGAGACCGTCCGCCAGGCCCCGGCCGCCGTCAGCCCCGCCGAATAAGGAGCGCGAGCAATGGCCATCCTTGAAAAGCATAAGGTCCTTGAAAAGAACGCCACGCTGCTCCTCGCCGCCTCCTTCGCGGTGGTGACCATCGGCGGGATCGTGGAGATCGCCCCCCTCTTCTACCTCGAGAACACGATCGAGGACGTGGAGGGGATGCGGCCCTACTCGCCGCTCGAACTGACCGGCCGGGACATCTACATCCGCGAGGGCTGCTATGTCTGCCACTCGCAGATGATCCGGCCGATGCGGGACGAGGTCGAGCGCTACGGGCACTACTCGCTCGCCGCGGAATCGATGTACGACCACCCGTTCCAGTGGGGATCGAAGCGGACCGGGCCGGATCTCGCCCGGGTCGGCGGCCGCTACTCGGACGAATGGCACGTGCTGCACTTCACCGATCCGCAATCGGTGGTGCCGGAATCGGTGATGCCGAAATACGGCTACCTCGCCGACACCCTGATCGAGCCCGACCACATCGACGAGCTGCTGGCGACCCACCGTCTCGTCGGCGTGCCCTACACCGACGAGATGATCGAGAATGCCCGCGTCGACTTCGTGTCGCAGACCGATCCGAACTCGGACGGCTACGACGGGGTGCTCGAACGCTATCCCGGGGCCCAGGTGCGCAACTTCGACGGTGCGCCGGGGATCTCCGAGATGGACGCCCTGATCGCCTACATGCAGATGCTCGGGGCGCTGGTGGACTTCTCCACCTTCACCCCCGACGCCAGCCGCTGACGGGGGCGCCGAGATGGATACCTACTCTCTGTTGAGGGAAATCGCCGACAGCTGGGTGCTGCTCCTGCTGTTCGTCTTCTTCGTCGGCACCTGGGCCTGGGCGTTCCGGCCCGGCTCCCGGGCGCTGCACAGGGACGCGGCCAACGTGCCGTTCCGGCACGAGGACAGTCCCGCCGACGACACCACCGATCGCACGGAGGCCCGGTCATGAGCACCGACAAGAGCAAGAACAAGACCGAGGACAAGGTCAACGAACACGGCTACGGCACCACCGGCCACGAATGGGACGGCATCGAGGAGTGGAACAACCCGATGCCCAAGTGGTGGGTCTGGACCTTCTACGCGACCATCGCCTGGGGCCTGATCTACACCATCGCCTACCCGGCCTGGCCGCTGGTGGAGCGCGCGACCGGCGGCTTCCTCGGGTTCTCGACCCGGGCGCAGGTGGCCGAGGACATCGCCGCGGTCGAGGCCCGCAACGCCGAGATCAACGCCCGGCTGGCCGAGGTCGAACTGGCCTCCATCGCCGATGAGGCGGACCTGCACGGCTACGCCATCAACGCCGGCGCGGCGGTGTTCCTCGCCAACTGCTCGCAGTGCCACGGATCCGGCGCGGCGGGGGCAAAGGGGTTCCCGAACCTCCTCGACGACGACTGGCTCTGGGGCGGCTCCATCGAGGAGATCGCGTTCAGCGTCGAGCACGGCATCCGCAACGAGGACAGCCTCGACGCCCGCTGGTCCGAGATGCCCGCCTTCGGCCGCGACGGAATCCTGACCGACGCCGAGATCGACCAGGTGGTGCAATACGTCCTGTCGCTGTCGGGGGCCGACCACGACGCGGCGCTGGCGGCGCCGGGCGAGGCGCTCTACCTCGACAACTGCGCCTCCTGCCACATGGAGGACGGCTCGGGCGAGACCGCGCTGGGCGCGCCGGCGCTGAACGATGCGATCTGGCTCTACGGCGGCGATGTCGCCACGCTGACCGAGACGGTGCACAACTCGCGCTTCGGCGTGATGCCGCCCTGGTCGCAGGAGTTCCGGCCCGCCGGCGGCCTGACCCGGGCCGAGATCAACGCGGTCGCGGCCTATGTCCACCAGCTCGGGGGCGGCGAGTAGCCCCCTCGCACCGAGGCACGACGACACTTCGGGGACCGGGTCTTGCGGCCCGGTCCTCGCCGTTTCCGGGGCCTTTCGGGCTCCGTTGCGCGCGGCGGCTCCGACCGCGCGCCGGGTTAGGGCGGCGTTTGGGGTCGTCACCGGAGTATCGCGCCGCCCGAGAAACCATGTTGGCGGAGAAGATGCCAGTTTCGTCCGGCCTGACCGAAACCGCCCGCGCCGGACTGCGACGATTGGCCGGGCGGACCGACCTTCTCGCCGTGCTGTCCGGCATGGCCGAGGCCGCGCTGGTCACCGACGACGAGGGCCGCATTCTCTGGATCAACGCTGCCGCCGAGGACCTGCTGGGCTTCCGGCCGGACGAATTGCGCGGGCGTGACCTGCGCACCCTGACCGCCGACCCCGAGGCCGGACCGGCAGGTGCCGGCGGCATGGCGGCGGGGCCGGACGCCTGGGCAGTCGGTTTCCCGCCCCGCCCGGTCCGGTTCCGTCACAGGTCCGGGAAGATCCTCGCCACCAAGACCTCGCTTTCGCCGATCCGCCTGAACCGGCGCGGCCCGGCCGCCGGAACCCTTGCGGTGATCCGGGACGCGACGCCGGCCGACCGGATGCACGAGTCGCTGTCCCGGCTGTCCGGGATCGCCGCCGACCGGACCCTCCGCGGCGCGCGCCGGATCGCGGCGATCCTGCGGGTCGGCTGCGACCATTTCGGACTGCCCTGGGGGAGCGTGGCGCAGGTCGCCGGGGAAACCGCGACGCTGCGCCACGATCTGTCCTTCGACGGCCCGCCGCTCCGGCCGGGCAGCGCCTTGCCCGTCGCCGACCTGCTGCTGGTCGAGACGTTCCGGTCGCCCGACCCGGTGATGCGGTCCGATATCGACGATGCCGCCGGCGGGGCGGCCGGGTCCGGGGCCGATCGGGTCGCGCCGTCCCGCGTTGTCAGCAGCCATATCGGTGCCCGTCTGGTGGTGGACGGCGCCGCCGTCGGCGTCACCTGCTTCAGCGGCCCGGACGCCCGGCCGGACTTCTCCCGCACGGATGCCGACCTGGTCCGCTTGCTGTCATCCTTGATCGCGCACGAGGTGGACCTGCAGCAGACCCGCACCCGGCTGACCCTCGAAGCCTCGACCGACTGGCTGACCGAGGCCCTGAACCGCCGGGCTTTCCTGCCGCATCTGAGCAAGGCGCTCGGGGACCGGCGGCGCGGCGGTCTGACATCGACGCTGGTCCTGCTCGACCTCGACCGGTTCAAGGACGTGAACGACCGCTACGGCCATGTCGCCGGCGACAAGGTGCTGCGGATCGCGGTGAGCCGGATCGGGCGGGTCTCCCGCGCGGGCGGCGTCGTCGGCCGGCTCGGCGGCGAGGAATTCGGGGTGCTTCTGCACGGGGCCGACGCGGATCGCGGGCGGATCCTGGCCGAGCGGATGCGGCGGGCGCTGTCGGACGAACCGATCGTCACCGACGAAGGCTGCAGCCTGACCGTCACCGCCAGCTTCGGGGTCGCCGAGGCCGATCCGGGCCACGAGCGGGCCGAGCACTGGCTCGCCGCCGCCGACAAGGCGCTCTACGAGGCCAAGGCGAAGGGGCGGGACCGGGTGATCTTGACGGCCCGGCCGCCGCGACCCCCGCCCGCCGTGTCCGGACCCGAGCCCGCGGTCTGCCCGCTGCTCCGCCTGGGGGCGGTCGACGCGCAGACCTACAACGACGTGCGTCATCTCTGCGAAAGCAATGGCGCCGCGGACGCCGTCCCGTCCCGCGATGGCGGGGGCGTGCCCGCCCGGCCGGCGGCGGGGCCGGCCCAGCCGGTGCCGGTCACATCGTCGCGGGACGACGATGACCCGGCAATGGCGTTTGACCTGCATCAAGGCCGCCATCAGTCTCGGGGATAAAAGACTCACGCGAGCCTCAGGTTTTGGTTCGCGAGGTCGAATCACCCCGGAACGCCATGTCACCGCAAGACCCCCCGAGTCTCTACGCCGCCCGCGAGCCGGTCTTTCCCCGCAAGGTCAGCGGCTTCTTCCGCCGGATGAAGTGGTGGATCATGATCGTCACGCTCGGCATCTACTACCTGACGCCGTGGATCCGCTGGGACCGGGGGCCGGACCTGCCGGACCAGGCCGTCCTCGTGGATCTCGCCGGCCGGCGGTTCTTCTTCTTCTGGATCGAGATCTGGCCGCACGAATTCTATTTCGTCGCCGGGCTGCTCATCATGGCCGGGCTGGGGCTGTTCCTGTTCACCTCGGCGCTGGGCCGGGTCTGGTGCGGCTATGCCTGTCCGCAGACCGTCTGGACCGACCTCTTCATCCTCACCGAGCGCTGGATCGAGGGCGACCGGAACGCCCGAGTCCGGCTGTGGAACGCCAAGTGGGACGCCCGCAAGATCCGGCTGCGGCTGGTGAAATACGCGCTCTGGGCGGTCATCGGGCTGGCCACCGGCGGGGCCTGGGTGTTCTACTTCGCCGACGCGCCCACCCTTGCGACGGACCTGGTGACCGGGCAGGCGCACCCGATCGCCTACACCACCATGGCGATCCTCACCGCGACGACCGTGTTCATGGGCGGCATCGCCCGCGAGCAGGTCTGCATCTACGCCTGCCCCTGGCCCCGGATCCAGGCCGCGATGATGGACGAGGACACCATCACCATCGGCTACCGGGACTGGCGCGGCGAGCCGCGCGGCAAGCACCGCAAGGCCGAGGCGGCCGCCGACCTGGGCGACTGCATCGACTGCATGGCCTGCGTCAACGTCTGCCCGATGGGCATCGACATCCGAGACGGCCAGCAGATGGAGTGCATCACCTGCGGCCTGTGCATCGACGCCTGCGACGACATCATGGCCAAGGTGGGCAAGCCCCGCGGCCTGATCGACTATTTCGCCCTGTCCGACGAGACCCTCGAACGGGTCGGCGGCACCGCCAAGCCGGTGCGCAAGCACATCCTGCGGCCGCGCACGATCCTCTACACCTCGCTGTGGTCGCTGATCGGGGTGGCGCTGCTGTTCGCGCTGTTCATCCGGGCCGACATCGAGATGACCGTCGCCGCGATCCGCAACCCGACTTACATCACCCTGTCGGACGGGTCGGTGCGCAACACCTACGACGCCCGGATCCTCAACAAGCACGGCGAGGCGCGGTCCTTCCGGCTGACCCTGACCGGCGACCCGGCGCTGCGGATCAGCCTCGAGGGCACCCCCTACGAGACCATCGATGTGCCCGCCGACACCACCTTCCGCCAGCGGGTCTACGTCACCGCCCCGGCCGGGTCCGACCCCGCCGAGACCGCCCGCACCGATTTCCGGCTCTGGGTCGAGGACGTCGGCAACGGCGACCGGGCCCACCGCGACACCCACTTCAACGGCAAGGGGACCGAGCAATGAGCGACCGAACGATCACCGGCCGGCACGTGGCGCTGGGCTTCGTCGGCGCCTTCGGCGTCATCATCGCGGTCAACATCGCCCTCGCGGTCAGCGCGGTGCGCACTTTCCCGGGCCTGGAAGTCAAGAACTCCTACGTCGCCAGCCAGCAGTTCGACCGCGACCGCGCGGCGCAGGAGGCGCTGGGCTGGGAAGTCGCGGCCAGCGTGATCGGCGACGAACTGGTCCTGACCTTCGCGGGCGCGGCGGGGCCGGTGGAGCCGGTGATCGAACGCGCGGTGTTCGGCCGGGCGACCAGCGTCGCCGCCGACCAGGTCCCCGACTTCCGCTTCGACGGCACCGCGTTCCGGGCCCCGGTCACCGCCGGGCGCGGCAACTGGAACCTGCGGATCGAGGCCCGCGCCGCCGACGGCACCCTGTTCCGGCAGCGCATCGTCGTGCCGGTCCGCGACGGCGCGGACGGCGCATGACCGCGGTCGACCATCCCGGCGCCGCGGCCTGTCCGGGCTGTCTTGTCGGTCCCGATGCCGGGCCCGCCGGTCGGCTGCGCCGGGCCGGTGCCGGCGCGGCGGGGGACGTCGAGGAGATCACCCTCTCGCTGCCCGCGATCCACTGCGCCGCCTGCATCTCGGGGGTCGAGCGCGGCCTTGCCGCGCTGCCCGGCGTCCGCGACGTCCGGGTCAACCTGACCCGCAAGCGCGCCACGGTGCAGGCCGCGCCGGGCACCGATCCGGCCGACCTCGCCGCGCACCTGACCGGGCTCGGCTTCGAGGCCCTGCCGCTCGACGCCGCGACGCTGGGCGCCGGCGAAAGCGATGCCCGCGCCCGCGACCTGCTGATGCGGCTCGGCGTCGCCGGGTTCAGCATGATGAACGTCATGCTCCTGTCGGTGGCGGTCTGGTCCGGTGCGACCGACGCCACCCGCGACCTGTTCCACTGGATCAGCGCCGCCATCGCGCTGCCGACCATCGCCTTCTCGGCGGTGCCGTTCTTCCGCTCGGGCTGGGGGGCCGTGTCGCACGGGCGGCTGAACATGGACGTGCCGATCTCGCTGGCGATCCTGCTGGCGGCTGGGATGTCGCTCTACGAGACGATGAGCCACGGCGCGCATGCCTATTTCGACGCCGCGCTGTCGCTGACCTTCTTCCTGCTGGGCGGGCGGTTCCTCGACCAGAAGATGCGGTCGGCGGCGCGGTCGGCGGCGGCGGAACTGGCGGCGCTGGAAAGCCCGGTCGCGGTGCGGATCGGCGAGGACGGCCGGACCGAGACGGTGCGGCGCGACCAGGTGGCGGTCGGCGACCTGGTTCTCGTCCGGCCCGGCGCGGCGGTGCCGGTGGACGCCGTGGTCGAGACCGGCGAAAGCGAGGTCGACCGCGCCATCCTCACCGGCGAGACCGACCCGGTGGCGGTGGGCCCCGGCGCGACGATGCGCGCCGGCGAGGTGAACCTGACCGGGCCGCTGACCCTGCGGGCCACCGCCGTCGGCAAGGACACCGCCCTGCACGCGCTGGCCGATCTCGTCGCCGTCGCCGAGGAGGCGCGATCGCGCTACAACTCGCTCGCCGACCGGGCGGCGCGGATCTACGCCCCGGCGGTGCACCTGCTGGCGCTGGCGGGCTTCGCGGTCTGGATGTGGGCCACCGGCGGCGACGTGCGCACCGCGCTCAACGTCGCGGTGGCGCTGCTCATCATCACCTGCCCCTGCGCCCTCGGGCTCGCGGTGCCGGCGGTCTCGACCGTGGCCTCGGGGCGGCTGTTCCGGGCCGGGCTGCTGGTCAAGCACGCCACCGCGCTGGAACGGCTGGCCGAGGTGGACACGGTGATCTTCGACAAGACCGGCACCCTGACAATGGGCGATCCGCGGCTGGTCGGGGCCGACGAACTGCCGCCGCGGGCGCTGGCGCTGGCCGCGGCGCTGGCGCGGGGATCGGCGCATCCGCGGTCCCGCGCCATCGCCGCCGCCGCCGACGCGGCCCAGGGCCTGCCCGCCATCGCCCTGACCGGGATCCGCGAGGTGCCGGGCCACGGCGTCGAGGGCCGCTGGAACGGGTGCCGGGTGCGGCTCGGCCGGGCCGCCTGGGTCGGCGCGGACGGGTCGGGCACCTGCCTGTCGGTGGAGGGCGAGGCGCCGGTGGCCTTCGCCTTCGAGGACCGGCTGCGGCCCGGCGCGATGGACTTGGTGCTCGCGCTCAAGGCGCGCGGCCTGCCGGTGATCCTGCTCTCGGGCGACGCCGAGGCGCCGGTGGCGGCGCTGGCCCGCCGGCTGGGCATCCGCCAGTGGCACGCCGCGGTGCTGCCCGAGGACAAGGCCCGCATCGTCGCCGGCACCCCGGGCCGGGTGCTGATGCTGGGCGACGGGCTCAACGACACCGCCGCGCTGGCCGCCGCCCATGTCTCGATCGCCCCGGCCTCGGCGCTCGAGGCGGCCCGGGTCGCCGCCGACGTGGTGCTGACCGCCCGAAGCCTCGAACCGGTGGCGGAGGCCCTGCGCATCGGCACCACCGCCCGGCGCCGGATCCTGCAGAATTTCGCCATCGCCGCCGCCTACAACGCGGTGTCGATCCCGGTGGCCTTCGCGGGGCTGGCCTCGCCGCTGGCGGCGGCCATCGCGATGTCAACCTCGTCGATCCTGGTGTCGGTCAACGCCCTGAGGACCCGTTGATGGAGGTCCTGTCGATCCTGATCCCGGTGTCGATCGGGCTGGGGCTGGTCGGCCTCCTCGCCTTCTTCTGGACCCTGCGGTCGCGGCAATACGAGGACCCGGACGGCGACGCGGCGCGGATCCTGCGGCCCGACTACGACGACGCACCGAAGCGCGATTGACACGCTTCCGCCGATCCTGATGGCGGGCGGTTCCCCTGCCGCCGCCCCGCCGCTAGTGTCGCGGCAAAGAGGTGGGGTCGCCGTCGCGCCATGCAGGTTTGCCGTTTCAGCATCGTTCTTGCCGCGCTGGTCGGGTCCACCGGGCCGATGGCCGGGCAGACGCTCGACTGGCCCGGGTCCTACACGCTTTACGGGACGCCGGGACTTCTCGACATGCCGACCGCGGGCAGCGACCCGGACGGACGGATCGCCGTCACGCTGGGCCATTTCGACGGCCAGTTGCGCGGCACCATCACCTTCCAGGTCACCGACCGGCTCTCGGGTTCCTTCCGCTACGGGCGCAACGACGATTACGTCCCCGAGGGCAGCGAGGACGACCCGCTGTTCGACCGGTCCTTCGACCTGCGCTACCGGCTGCTGGACGAGGGGCCGCTGCTGCCCGCGGTGGCGGTGGGGTTGCAGGACTTCCTCGGCACCGGGGTCTATTCCGGCGAATACCTCGTCGCCACCAAGACCCTGACGCCGCAGCTTCGGGTCACCGGCGGGGTCGGCTGGGGCCGCTTCGGCAGCTTCAACGGGATCGACAATCCGTTCGGGCTCGACGACCGGCCGGTCTACACCGTCGGCGATCCCGGCGGCGACGTGAACTTCGAACAGCTGTTCCGGGGCGACATGGCGGCCTTCGGCGGGGTCGAATACCGGGTGACGGATGGCCTGTCGCTGATCGCCGAATATTCCTCGGACGGCTACGTGACCGAGATCGCCAACGGCGACTTCACCCACGAGAGCCCGTGGAACATCGGGCTGAGCTACCGGCCCCGGCCCAACTACGAACTCGGGCTGGCCTACATGTACGGCTCCGAACTGGCGCTGCGCGGCACGATCACCCTCGACCCGACCAGCCGCAACAGCGGCACCGGGCTCGACAGCGCGCCGCTGCCGGTTTTCGTGCGCGGCGCCGACGCGCGGGCGGCGCGGACCTGGGACCGGGGGGCGATCCCGGACGACCGGATCGTGTCCGCGATCACCACGGCCCTCGCCGCCGACGGCATCGCGGTGCGCGGCGTGGAACTGTCCGACCGCGCGGTCCGGGTCCGCTACGAGAACACCCGCTACCGCTCCGAGGCGCAGGCGATGGGCCGGGTGGCGCGGGTGCTGACCAACGCGGTCCCCGGCTCGGTCGAGACCTTCCGGCTCGAACCCGTGCGCCGGGGCATCCCGCTCAGCCAGGCCACCCTCAGCCGGTCCGAGATCGAACGGCTGGAGAACCGGCCCGGCGCGGTGGAGGCGAGCCTCGCCGCCGCCGGCTTTGGTGCGCCTGGCCCGACAGCCGGGCTGACCGATACCGGCAGCTTCGAGGGCGGGTTCAAGTGGGGCCTCGCGCCCTACGGCGAACTCGGCCTGTTCGACGGCAACGACCCGGTGCGCGGCGAGATCGGCATCGAAGCGACGGCGCGCTACGACGCGACGCCGAACCTCACCTTCGCCGGGGCGATCCGCAAGAGCGTGGTGACCAGCTTCGACGATCCCGGCTCGATCTCGGACTCGACCCTGCCAGAAGTGCGCCGGGACCGGGCGGTCTACGCGGTCGAGGGCGATCCCGGCATCGAATACCTGACGATGGCCTGGCACGGGCGGCTGGGCGCCGACCTCTACGGCCGGGCCACGGTGGGCTACCTCGAACGGATGTATGGCGGGGTCTCGGCGGAACTGCTGTGGAAGCCGGTCGACAGCCGGCTCGCGCTGGGGGCCGAACTGAACTACGCGGTCAAGCGCGACTACGACATGCTGCTCGGCTTCCAGGACTATGACGTCGTCACCGGGCACCTGTCGGCCTACTACGATTTCGGCGCCGGCTGGCACGGGCAGGTCGATGTCGGCCGCTACCTCGCCGGCGACGTGGGCGCGACCGTCGGCCTCGACCGCGAGTTCGAGAACGGCTGGTCGGTGGGCGGCTACTTCACCCTGACCGACGTCTCGGCCGAGGATTTCGGCGAAGGCTCGTTCGACAAGGGGATCCGGGTCACGGTGCCGATCGACTGGGTTCTGGGCCAGCCGACCCGGCGCGAGGTCTCGGCCACGCTCACCTCGCTGTCGCGGGACGGCGGCGCGCGGCTCAACGTCGATGGCCGGCTCTACGAGGTAATCCGCGACGGCCACGAACCGGCGCTGGCCGAGGGATGGGGACGGTTCTGGAGATGAGAGCGACGCGCATCCTCGCCCCGCTGCTGATCGGGCTCGGGCTGCTGGCGGGCTGCGGTCCGCTGGCCGGGGAGAACCCGCTGGCCGGGCTGGCGACGCGGCTGACCGGCGGTGCGGCGGCGGAGGGGGCCGCCCCGGCGGGGCAGGTCCTCGGCGCCGGCCAGATGCTGACCCGCGAGGTCGTGGAGTCCCTGCCCACCGACCTCATCCTCGTCGGCGTGCCCGACCGCGGCGTCACCGCGGCGCTGCTCCGCGCCGGTGCCAACGGCCCGCGCGAGACCTGGATCTCGCAGGACGGCATCAGCGCCACGCTGGAGGCGGGCCTCGTCGTCGCCACCCGTGGCTTCGGCTTCGACCTGATGGCGGCAGATGTCTCGGGGATCCGCGCCGTGCTGCGCGGGGCCGAGAGCGGCGGCTACGTGCGCGAGACCCTCGACGGCCGCGACCGGGTGCAGCGCGAGACCTTCACCTGCGCCGTGGCCGAGCGCGAAGCCGACCCGGTCACGATCCTCGACCGGCGCTACGATACCACCCGCGTGCTGGTCGTCTGCGGCAACGACAGCGGCCGGTTCGGCAACAGGTACTGGATCGACCGCGCCGGCACGATCTGGCGCAGCCAGCAGTTCGTCCTGCCCGGCCTCGGCTACCTGCGGGTCGAGAAGCTCTAGCCCCGGCCCAGCTCGATCACGTCGCCGCCCGCGGCGCGGGCATCCTCGGCATCGTGGGTGACCATCAGCACCGGCAGGTTCCGCGCCCGCGCCCGGTCGAAGACCAGTTGCCGGACCTGGTCGCGGCGTGCGGCGTCGAGCCGCGAGAAGGGTTCGTCGAGCAGCAGCGCGCAAGGCTCGGCCAGCAGCATCCGCATCAGCGCCACCCGCGCCCGCTGACCGCCCGACAGGGTGGCCGGGTCGCGGTCGGCGAAGCCGTCGAGCCCGACCTCGGCCAGCGCCGCCTCGATCCGCGCCCGCCGGTCCTGCCGCGACCCGCCGGGACGCAGCCCGAAAGCGAGGTTGCCGCCGACGCTCAGGTGCGGGAACAGCAGGTCGTCCTGGAACAGGATGCCGACCATCCGGCGATGCGGCGGCAGGTGCGTGATCTCGGCCCCGTCGAGCCAGATCTCGCCTTCCAGCGCGAAGTCCGGGGCCAGTTGCCCGGTCACCGCCGACAGCAGGGTGGACTTGCCCGCGCCGGACGGCCCCATCACGGTCAGCACCTCGCCGGGGCCCACGGTGCGGTCCAGCGCCACCAGCGGCGCGCCGTCCTTCAGGATGGTCACCTGCCGGAACTCAAGCATGGGCCAGCCCCCGGCGGTTGCGCCAGACCAGCACCGGCACCGCCAGCGCCAGCGCGAAGGGGACCAGCGCGGCCAGCGTCTGCATCAGCGCCAGCACCCCGATCGCCCGGCGGTCGCCGCCCGAGGTGAGCGCCACCGCCTCGGTCGTCAGGGTGGCCACCCGGCCGCCGCCGATCAGCAGGGTCGGCAGGTATTGCCCGACCGACACCGCCAGCCCCACCGCCGCCGCGGTCAGCACCGGGCGCAGCAGCATCGGCAGCCGCACCCGCCACAGCACCCGGTCGGGCGAGGCTCCGAGCGCCGCCGCGACCTGCCCCTGCCGTCCGTCCCACGCCCGGAACGGGTCGGCCAGCGACAGGAACACGTAGGGCAGCACGAACACGAGGTGGGCGAGGATCACCGGCCCCAGCCCCGAGGCCAGCCCGGCGGTCAGCATCAGCGTCTGCAACCCCGGCAGGAAGGCGATCTGCGGCACCAGCAGCGGCAGGTAGAGCAGCCAGAGCGACCGGCTTCCCGGGGTCAGCCCGAAGCGCGCCTCGGCCTCGAGGCAGCCGATCACGAGGACCAGCGCCGCCAGCGTCGCCGCGCCCGCGACCAGCGCGGTGGTGCCCAGCGCCGTCAGGGCCTCGGGGCCATGCCGCGCCCAGCTGCGCAGGGTCAGCGCGTCGGGCAGGGCGTCGGGGAACCCCCAGCGCGCCGCCACCGACCAGACCGCCAGCCCGGCGATCCCGGCTAGCACCGCCGCCGCCGAGACCACCCCGAGGGCAAAGCCCGCCGCCCGCACCGCGCCGTCGGCCCGCCCCCGGCTGCCGGATTCGACCCAGCGCCGCCCGGCCCGCGCCGCCAGGTGTTCCAGCCCGCGCCAGACCGCCAGCGCCCCGATCACCAGCCCCAGTTGCCACAGCGCCGCCGCCGAGGCCATCAGCCGCAGGCTCAGGTCCGGGTCGCCCATCCAGCGCACGATCAGCACGGCGAGCGGCGGCGGCGTCGTCGGCCCGAGGATCAGCGCCACGTCCACCGTGGACATCGAGTAGGCCAGCGTGACGTAGACCGGCAGCCGGATCTGGGCGTAGAGCCGGGGAAAGACCGCCTTGAGGAACCCCGTGACCCGGCCATAGCCCAGCGCCTGCGCCACCTGCCGCGAGGGGCCGGCCTCGGTCTGCGGCAGCGCGGCGAGTGCCATCAGCAGCAGGAACGGCACCTCCTTGGCGATCAGCCCGGCGACGAGGGCGAGCCCCAGCGGGTCCTGCACGATGAGCCAGTCCGGCGGCCGCTCGAACCCGGTCAGCCCCGGCGAGGCGACGCGCATCATCCAGCCCGACGGCGCGATCAGGAAGGCCAGCCCGAAGGCGGCGGCGGCATGCGGTACCGCCAGGAGCGGCGACAGCAGCCGTTGCAGCACCGCGAAGGCCCGGGTCCCGCTCCAGCCGGCGAGGATCAGCGCGGTGATGACCAGCGCCCCGCCGGTGGACAGGAACCCGGTCGTGACAGACAGGACGGAGGCGGCTCCGATCCCCGGCGCGGCCCGCAGCGCGGCGAAGGGGGCGAGCGACGGCCCGGTCAGCCCCGCCGCCGGCAGGTGCCCGAACGCGGGCAGCAACACCCAGACCAGCCCGGCGGCGACCGGCCCGGCCATGCAGAGCAGGGTCAGCAGCGGCACCGCCGGCAGGATCCGCCGCCGCGGCCGCAGGGCTCCGGGCCGGTCCGCCAAGGGGTCAGTTCGCGCCGTAGCGGCGCTGCCATTCCTCGGCCAGCATCGTCGCCCAGGCCGGGTGCGGCTCGGGCAGCACGGTGCCCAGTTCCGCCGGGGTCAGGGTCGCCGGGCCGAGCGGCAGGGCCTCGAAGGCGGCGCGGTCGGCCTCGGACAGCTTCGCCATGTCGAGCACGGTGCCGTAGCCCAGGATCTCGGGGTTCTGCGCCCGCACCTGCGCCTCGGGCGACATCAGGAAGTTGGCCACCACCATCGCGCCCTCCTTGGACCCCGAATTGTAGGGGATCGTGACGAACGACGCGTTGCCGATGGTACCGCCGTCGAGCACGAAGGTCCGCACCGTTTCGGGCAACTGGAAATTGGCGATCGCGGTCGAGGCCTCGCCGGGCGAGAAGCTGATGGCGAGCGAGATCTCGTCGTCGTTCATCAGCTGCAGCTGCGCCGGGCCGGATTGCGGATAGGCCCGGCCCTCGCGCCACAGCGCCGGGGTCAGGGCGTCGAGCCAGTCCCAGAGCGGCGCGGTGACGGCGGCGAAGGTCGCGGCATCCGGCGCGGCGGACAGCGCGGCGGGGTCGGCGGCCAGTTCCAGCAGCGCCTGCTTGAGGAACGTGGTGCCGAGGAAGTCGGGCGGCTGCGGATAGGTGAACCGGCCCGGGTTGGCCCGCGCCCAGTCGAGCAGCGCGGCCATGTCCGGCAGCGGATCTATCCCGTCGGCGGTGTCGTGCATGAACACCACCTGCGCCATCGCCCAGGGGCTTTCGTAACCCTCGGTCGGGACGGTGAAATCGGTCTGCACCGTCTTGCCGTCCACATCGACCAGCGCCCAGTTCGGCAGGGCCTCGGCCCAGGGGCCGTAGAGCAGCCCGGCCTCCTTCATCGCGGCGAAGTTGGCGCCGTTGATCCAGATGAGATCGACCGCGCCGTCGGCATCCTCGCCGGCCTGCTTCTCGGTCAGGACCCGGGTGACGGCGTCGGCAGTGTCGGTCAGCTTGACGTGCTCGAGGGTGACGCCGTGATCCTCGGCCACCCGGCTGCCGACCCAGGCGATGAAGTCGTTGGTCGTCGTCGACCCGCCCCAGGCGTGCCAGTAGACGGTCTGGCCGCGTGCCGCCGCGGTCACGGCGTCCCAGTCGGCGGGATCGGTGTCGGCCCAGAGGGCGGCGGGGGCCAGCAGCGCGGCGGCGAGGAA
>JBFKOW010000081.1:0-15145 GCA_041628615.1 Paracoccaceae bacterium
GGACGGTGTGGCGAACCGGGCGGGCCGGCGTCGGCGGTATCGGATCATGCGGTCCTCGGGATCGGCCGGCCCGATGCGGCCGACGCTGCTCAACGCCCCCGGACGGTGCCGGTTCCCTGCCCTCCCGCTCGCGATGTCGTGATCGCCCGCCGCGCCGCCGCCGGAACCGGCCGGGCGCGGGGACGTTGAGCGGCCAACGTAACGACACAACCGGAAAGGCAGATCATGTCAGCTCCCGAAACCAACATCGAGAAGCAGAAGCGGCGGCACCGCCCGGCCCTTTTAATCATCGGCGCGGCGGTCCTGTTCGGCGCGGCGATGTTCATTCTGAACCTGTCGGACGCCGTGGACGAGGACGCGCCGCAACCCGAGGCCGCCGCAACCGACTGACCCCCGGCGCGCACAGCGAGGAGGATCGACATGGGCCAGCAGCACGGACCATCCATCAAGGACGAGGACACCTACGAAGCCCTGCGCGACAAGGGCTACGGCAAGTCCAAGGCGGCGGCGATCGCCAACGCGCAGGCCAGCGAGGATATGTCGCCGTCCCGTAAAGGCGGAAAGGCGCCGCCCTACGAGGAGTGGACCCGCGACGAGCTGATCGAACGGGCGGGCGAGCTTGGCATCGAGGGGCGCTGGGACATGGCCAAGGACGAGCTGATCGAGGCGCTGCGCTCCTGACCCGCGCGCCGCCCCGAACCGGGGGCACGCGGTGGAACGGTCCGGCCCTGTCGCGCGTTTCGAGACCATGCCGAAACCGAACGACACCCCCTCCTTCCCGCCGCTGCCCGTGCCCGAGACCCGCAGCGGCGATGCTCGTCGCGTCGGCGTCGAGGTGGAGTTCGGCGGCCTGACCGAAGGCGAGGCCGCATCCGTCGCCCGCGCACGGTTCGGTGGCGATCTTGGCCCCGAGAAGGAGTTCTCGGTGACGCTGAGGGGAAGCGCCCTCGGCGACCTGACGTTCATTCTCGACACCGCGCTGCGCGCCCATGCCGGGTCCGGTCTCGTCGAGGCGGGGCTCGAGCTATCCCGGGGCCTCGTTCCGATCGAAGTCGTGACCGAACCTCTGCCGCCCGACCGGCTGGGCGATATGGCGGCCTTGTGCGATGACCTGCGCGCCGCCGGGGCCGTGGGCACCGAGAGCGGCCGCCATCGCGGCTTCGGGATCCACTTCAACGTCGAGACCGTCGCACCGGACGGGCGCGAGACCTGCCGCGCGGTGCTGGCCTATGCGCTGATCGAGGACTGGCTGCGGCGGGCGGCGCCGATCGACGGCACGCGGCGGGCGATGCCCTTCGTCGACCCCTGGCCGCCGGCGTTCGTCGACGCGCTCGCCGCCGAGCCGGGCGCGGACTTCGACCGGCTGCGGAGGATCTGCGCCGAACACCTGTCCGGCCGCAATCACGGGCTCGACCTGCTGCCGCTGCTGAAGGCCGCCGATGGCGCGGCCTTCGAGCGGATGTTCCCCGACCTCGACGCCGTGAAAGCGCGGCCGGCCTTCCATTTCCGGCTGCCGGATTGCCGGATCGGCGACCCGGACTGGAGCCTCGCCGACGAGTGGTGGCGCTGGCTGATGGTGGAGCGTCTGGCGGACAACGCGGACCTGCTGGACGACCTGCGGGTCGAATGGATGCGGCGCGACCGCGCGCTGCTGGGCGACCGCAAGGCCTGGGGACGGCAGGTGGCGGAGGTGATCGGCCCGACGGGCGAGGCGCTCTCGGCATGACCGGACCGCGTATCGCCGTGACCACCTCGGCGCGGTCGGGGTGGCGGATCTTCCCGCTTGTGGCCCTCAACCTGTGGCTTGCCGGCGGACGGGGCGAGCGATGGGGCACCGGCCGGCCGGCCGACCTCGACCGGGTCGACGGGCTGATCATCGGCGGCGGCGACGATATCGGCCCTGAGCTCTACGGCGGGGAACTCCGCGTTTCGGCGCGGCTCGACCCCGAGCGCGACCGGCTGGAGCGGCGGTTGGCCGAGGAAGCGCTGGACCGGGGCATCCCGGTTCTGGGCATCTGCCGGGGCGCGCAGATGCTCAACGTCGCGCTGGGCGGCTCGCTGCACCAGGATGCCTGGGCCGCCTACCCCGCATCCCGGCGCTACCGCACGGTGCTGCCCCGGCGCGAGGTGCGCGTCGTGGCGGGGACACTTCTGGCCGCCCATGTCGGGACTGCGCCGATGCGGGTCAACTCGCTGCATACCCAGTCCGTCGACCGGATGGGGAACGGGTTGCGCGTGTCGGCGCGGGATGCCGGGGGCATGGTGCAGGCGATCGAGCGGGAGGCCGCGCCCTTCGCGCTGGGCGTGCAGTGGCACCCGGAGCACCTGTTCCTGCGCGCCCGCCACCGGGCCGTGTTCCGCGCGCTGGTCCGGGCCGCCCGCGCCCGGACGGAGGGACGGTGCCAGATCGAGGCGGTCGCCGCGGCGACCTGACGATTTCCCCTCTCCCGCAAAAAAACGCCCGGCTCGGGGGAGCCGGGCGTCTTGCCGCAAGTCCGGTCGGATCAGCGGATCTGCTTGATGATGCCGTCGATCTTCTCCTTCGCCTCTTCCTTGGCGATGCCGTATTTCTGCTGCAGAAGCCCTTCGAGCTTCTGCCGGTCGCCTTTGGCACCCTCGATTTCCTCGTTGGTCAGGCCGGCGAACTTCTTGCGCATCTGGCCTTCGAATTCCTTCAGGTTGCCCTGGATCTGGTCGAGATTCATGGCGTCTCCTTTCCGTTATGGCTCCAGGAAAGAAACGCGCGGGCGGCGGCGTTGTTCCGGGATCAGACGATGTTCTCGGTGACGCCCGGCAGGGGCTGGCGGAGGTCGGCCATCCGGTCGGCATCGTGCGGGACCAGAAGGCCGCGCCGGGCCTCGGGGCGGCGGACCGCGTTGGCGGCGGCGATCCCGCGCCACCAGCGGACCGCGGCGGCGGGATCGAGCGCCTCGGGCGGCGGGTCGTCGCCGCCCAGCCAATGGCCCATCAGCGCCCGCCGCAGCCGGGCGACGTCGCCGGCATCGCCGATCCGCAGCGCCACCTCGGTGTCCCACCGCATCGACCGGCCGTTGAGATTGGCCGATCCGATCAGCGCCCGGTCGGCGTCGGCCACCAGCACCTTGTTGTGGACATGGATCACCGGCGAACCGGCCAGCGTGTCGGGCCCGACGAGGGCGGCAAGCACCGGCTGCACCGGGGTCAGGATCGCCGCCCGGTCGCCGAAGCCGTCGCGCAGCATGTCGAGGCATTCGGCCTGCAGCGCGAGGCCGTAGCGGGCGTCGAGACCACGGTTGCCCTCGAAGGCCACGTCCTCGGGAAGCGACGGCAGGACGAGGAACAGCGTGAGGTCCGGCCGCGCCCGCCCCTCGGCGGCCAGCGCCGCGGCGACCCGGCGGGAGCGGAAGAACTGGGTTTCGATGTGGATCATCCGGCGGGCGGCCCGGAACGCGTCAAGGTGGTCGGCCTCGATCTCGGACAGGAGCGTCCGCGGCGAGATGGACCAGAACCCCCACCGCCGGGGCGCCGACAGCGTGCGGGCGAGCCGGCGACCAGCGGCGGCGGGCCGCCGGCCGGCGATCTCGGCCTCGAACCCCGCGAGGTGGCGGGCGGCTTCGGCGGCGGCGTCGCCGTCCCGCAGCACCACCTGCACGTCGGACCAGGTCTGCACCGCGGGCCGGTCGTGGCCGGGAGTGTCGAACCGCCGTTCGTTGAGGTCGAGCCCGCCGATATAGAGAACCTCGCCGTCGATCACCGCGAGCTTGTGGTGGTGCGACACGGCGTGGAGCCGGGGCAGCGCGGCGCGGCCGCCGATCTCGTCCAGCGCCGGCCAGCGGCGGGCCAGCCGCCGCCGGCTCCGCCGCATCCGCTCCATCACCAGCGGCGCAAGCGCGATCCGCGGCAGGATCCCGGCCCGGGCCGGGTGCATCCCGGCCCGCACCGTCAGCCGCGCCGCCGCTTCGGGGCCGACGATCTCGGCCAGCGCCGCGGCCTGCCTGCGGCAGCGCAGGCTGAGGCCGTGCAGGTCCGCCGCCATCACCGGGTCGAAGTCGCTCACCGTCAGCGACACCCGCACCCCGCGGCGCAGCGCGTCGGCGATCAGGTCGCCCCAGGTCCGGCCCACGGCCCGCGCCTCGGGACTGCGCAGGGCGGTGGCGAAGTCGAAGATGCGGAACCCGGCGCGGATGTCCTCGCGGGCGGACAGGACCAGCCTCTCGAACACCGGCCACGCCGCGTCGGCGGTGATCAGGACCTCGAGCGGCGGGGCGTCAGGCGCTGCGCCGGGGCCGGTCATCGGTGGTGCCATCGCCGGGTTCCGGGACCGGCGTGCCGCCCGCGGGTTCGCCGGCCGCCGCCCCCCCGTCGGGCCGCGGCCCCGCGCCGTCGGTCCGGGGCAGGTCGCGCGGCGGCACCGTCGCGTCGAGTTCCGACAGCGGGAAGCACACCTCGTAGGTGTAGTCGGTCTCGGTCTCGGACAGCGTCTCGGTCCCGTCGATCTGCCGGACGAGGCCCTGCATCAGCCGCCGGCCGATGCCGCCGCCGGCGCCGGCACCGGCGAAGTCCTCGTCCGGGTCGGCGCCGCGGACCCCCTTGGTGTTGCCGATCCGGAACCGGGCGCGGTCGCCCCCGGTCACGTCGAAGCTGACGGTGATCCGGGGCCGGCCGCCCTCGGGCCGGCCGACATACTTGGTCGCGTTGGTGATCGCTTCCGCGGCGATCATCGACAGCGTGATCGCCTGGTCCTGGTTCAGCGCGACCGCCTCGAAGCCGGCATCCACCGCGACGCTCTGGCCGTCCACCTCGCGGGCGGGGATCAGCCCGGTCATCAGTTCTTCGAGCAGCGCGCGGCTGTTCACCGTGGTCATGTCGGTGGTGTCGTTGAGCGTCTGGTGCACCGTGGAGAGGCCGCGCACCCGTTGCTGCAACTGCGACAGCAGCCGCCGCGCCTCGGGGGTCTGGGCGGTCCGGCGGTGCATGTTCATGATCGAGGCGATGAGCTGGAGGTTGTTCTTCACCCGGTGATGGACCTCGCGCAGCAGCACCGTCTTGTCGTGCAGGTCCCGCTCGCGCTGGGCCTCGGCGGCGGTGAGGATCCGGACCATCCGGTTGAACGACGTCTCCAGCACCTCGAACTCGGCGGGCGGATCCTCGAGGAACGGCGACGCGATGGACCGCTCGCCGCGGGCAAAGCGCCGCATCGCGCCGCGCAGGGCGTAGATGTGCCGGATCACCAGCCGGTGCAGCCCGAACAGCGCGACGCTGATCCCGGCGAACCACATCAGCACCGGGAAGGCGAGGGTCAGGGCGACCGGATTGTTGACCACGGCCCCCGAGAACTCGGCATCGACCGGCCAGGACCCCAGCACGACGACCTGCCCGGGGATCATCTCGCTGACCGCGTAGAGCCGGGACCGGCCGGCGGCGTCGCGTCCGGTGAAGGTCCGGTCGATCCGGTCCGGCAGGTCGGACAGGGCGACATCCGCGGGCAGCAGGTCGGCCGCCCGGTCGAGCCCCACGGTGGAGGACAGCACCCGCCAGTCGCGGTTGACGGTGAGGTATTCGACGTCGATCCCGGCATCGGTCCCGGCGGCCAGCGCGACGGTGATCCGGTGCGGCAGCGAGATCGAGACGAAACCCAGCAGGCGGCCGTTCTCGATCACCGGGGTGCTGACGATCTCGACCGACTCGCCGGT
Organism: Paracoccaceae bacterium; assembly: GCA_041628615.1. Taxonomy (GTDB): domain Bacteria; phylum Pseudomonadota; class Alphaproteobacteria; order Rhodobacterales; family Rhodobacteraceae; genus JAMWZF01. The sequence continues at coordinate 5,673 of JBFKOW010000081.1, forward strand.
GGCGGCGCCGGCGGGGTTGACCTCGAACACCGTCTCGCGGCGGTCCCGCGCGCGCTGGAACGCCTCGCTGTCCGAGAAATCCACCACCGCGCCGTTCGAGGTGCAGGCCATCAGGCCCCCGGCATCGATGAAGCCGGCGAAGGCGAATTGCGGCTGGCTGGCGATGAATTCGCGCATCATCGCGGAGCATTCCACGGTGTCCATGTGCCCGGCGAGGATCGCCCCGGCCAGCCCCTCGGTGGCGCCGCGGGCCCGTTCGAGCAGGCGCCGCTCGACCGCGGTGGCGCGCTCGGTCTCGGCGAGAACCGCGGCGCGCGCCAGGGATTCGGTGCCCTCCACGACCTCGCGGGTCTGCCACAGCGCGATGGCCCCGATCGGGAACAGGGCCAGGGTCATCAGCGCGGCGAGCCGGACCGACAGGCCCCGGATCGACAGGTCCGGCCGCACGGGTCAGACCGCGGGCATGTTGGTCACCACGCCGGACGTGACCTTGTCCGTCAGGTCGACCGACTCCCCTTCCTCGAGTCCCATCAGCTCGGACAGCCGCGCGCGGGCCCGGTTGACTCGGCTCTTGATCGTGCCCACCGCGACGCCGCAGGTCTCGGCGGCCTCCTCATAGGTGAACCCGCCCGCGCCCACCAGCACCAGCGCCTCGCGCTGTTCGTCGTTCAGCCGGTTGAAGGCTTGGGTGAAGTCGTGCAGCGCGAGGCGGCCGTCATGGCTGGGCTTCTCGGACAGCGCGGCGGCATAGCTGCCGTCCACGTCCTCGACCTCGCGCTTCCGCTTGCGGTGCAGCGAATAGTAAGTGTTGCGCAGGATCGTGAACAGCCAGGCCCGCATGTTGGAGCCCGGCTCGAAACTGTCGATGTTGGACCACGCCTTGATGAGCGCCTCCTGCACCAGGTCGTCGGCGGTGGCGCTGTTGCGGCAGAGGCTCATCGCAAAGGCGCGCATCGGCCCGAGATGCTCAACCAGTTCCTCGCGCGGGTCACTCATCGCCGGCGCCCCCGTCGGAGGACGCAGCATCGCGCGGGACCGGCCCGGAGGCCCGGAGCCGGTCGAGAAGAGCGGTGAAGCGGTCCGGCACCGGCTCGCTGGCCAGCTTGTCGAAAGCGCGCTTGAGACTATCGTCAATCTCGCGGTCGAGATCAGGGTTGCGTCGGCGGTCTGCCATGATCCGTGCCATGAATTGCTCTATCCGGCCTGTGTCGGAACCAAAACGCGGGACCGGACGTTTGGTTCCGAAACAGTAGTGGAAAACAGCAAGAAAGCAAAAGCCATGCCAGAACTGACCGGGGACGACCTGGCCCACCGGATCGGCGCCAACCTGCCTTTCCTGCGCCGCTACGCGCGCGCCCTGACCGGCAGCAGGGACAGCGGCGACCGCTACGCCGCCGCCACGCTCGAGGCGATTCTCGCCGATCCGGCGCAATACGACGCGGCCCTGCCGCCGAAGGTCGCGCTGTTCCGCGCCTTCCACGTGATCTGGACCTCGACCGGGGCGGCGATGGAGGGGGACGAGGAGGACCGCCTTGCCGGCCGCGCCCAGCGCCACCTCGCGCGGCTGACCCCGAACACCCGCGAGGCGCTGCTTCTGCACACGATCGAGGAGCTTGCGGCCGAGGACGTGGCGCGGATCATGGGCATCGCCGCGTCCGAGGCGCAGGACCTGATCGACATCGCCTACGAGGAGATGGCGCAGTCGATGGCGGGCCGGGTGCTCATCATCGAGGACGAGGCGATCATCGCGATGGACCTCGAATCGATCGTCTCGGACATGGGCCACCGGGTCACCGGCGTCGCCCGCACCCTCGACGGGGCGCTGCGGCTTGCCGAGAAGGACGATTTCGACCTCGTGCTGTCGGATATCCAGCTTGCCGACGGATCGAGCGGGATCGACGCGGTGAACCAGATCATCGCCCGCCGGGGCGACCGGCCGGTGATCTTCATCACCGCCTTCCCCGAGCGGCTGCTGACCGGCGATGGCCCGGAACCGGCCTTCCTGATCTCCAAGCCCTACAGCGAGGAGCAGGTGAAGTCGGCGGTCAGCCAGGCGATGTTCTTTTCCTCGACCGAAACCCTGAAGGCCTGATCGCCCCGCGTCCGGCGGCCGGGCGGCCGCCGGGCCGGTCCGGGTCGCCCGGCGGGGCGGTCCTGTCCACGTGATCGGGGGGCCGGGCGCCCGGCCCGGCGCGACCTAGCGCGAGGGCCGCTGGAACACCTGCGCGAGAACGGCCGCCACGAACAGCGCGGCGAAGAGGATGAACAGGAACTGCGCGATCCCGGCCGCCACCGAGGAGATGCTGCCGAAACCGAAGATGGCAGCGATGATCGCGAGCCCCAGGAATATCAGGGTCCAGGCCAGCATGGCTTTACCTTCCGATGTTGCCGGCCGCCGCAGCGGCCTTCGAGGTTGGCACGGAAACAACCGATGGCGCCCGGATTTGTTCCCGTCGCGGGCAGCGCCGGATGGCATGGCGGCGGCCGGAACGGAGTGCGCCCCGACCATTCCGGGCGCCCCGTGAAGGCGAGGCGGCTCCGGGGCCCGGTCGGGTCGCTTCGGTGCGGCGGGTGGTGGCGTATTCGCGTTCGGAGCGGGTCAGGGGCCAGCAGGGACTGACCGGCTCGGAAGAACCGGTCAGCGGCGAACGCCCGGTCGAGATATCCGGCATCGGCCTGGAGTCCGACGCGGCCACCGCGACCTCCGGTCTGAATACGGACCTGCCGAACCCGGAATTCGCGATCCCGGCGAGGCTGCGCCGCGCGCCGGGTGCCCCCGACGGACAGCCTTGCAGCCATGGGCCCGGCCGCGGCCGGCAAAGCTGCGCCGGGTCCGCGCTTCCGATCATTGATCTTCCGCAAATTCGGGACCTTCGGCGCGGTCTAGGATGACGGCGGGAGGAGACCTCCGCGGGCACCTGCCCGGACCGGCCAGCCTGGCGCCGAACCATCCTCGGCGAGCGCGGCCGCGCCGGCGGGTGCCCGCGGCTCCTCCCATCCGGCAACCCGGCCCGCAACGGCGCCACAATCCTGACGGGGGAACAATCCGATGTCCGACCAGACCACAGACGACACGACAGGCCCGGCCGAACCGGCGCCGCGCATCCCGGTCATGCAGCAGATTCTCGACAACCCCTTCCTGCTGCTCTTTCTCGGGGTGACCGTTCCCGCGGTCCTCTACACCGTCTGGGGCGTGATGGAGATCGCCTCGATCCCGGTCGCCAACTGACCGGTCGAGAGAGGAGACACCGTCATGGCCATAACCCCTCCGTCGAACCGCCTCTGGTGGAAGGAACCGATCCACGGCATCGAGCTGGGCTGGATCGTGATCGCCTTCCTGTGGGGGCTGTTCATGTTCTTCTTCATGATCGCCTGGCACTTCATCGGCAATCAGAACCTGTCCACCGAGACCTACAGGATCCAGCCCCATGTCTATGTCGACAAGGTCGAGGCCTTCGCCGACGAATACCAGGCGATGGACGCCAGCGGCGCACCGCTGGAAGAGGACGGCGTGCCGATCGTCCGGCCTCCGGTCGGCGGCGACGCCTACATCGTCGCGCGGCTGTGGGAGTTCTGGCCGATCCTCGAACTGAAGCGGGGCGAGAGCTATCGCATCCACCTGTCCTCGGCGGACTGGCAGCACGGGTTCTCGCTGCAACCCACCAACATCAACATCTCGGTGCACCCGGGCTACGAGCATGTCCTCACGCTCACCCCGACCGAGTCCGGCGTGTTCGGTCTCGTCTGCAACGAGTTCTGCGGCATCGGCCATCACACGATGACGGGCCGCATCCGCGTCGTGGACTGAAGGGAGAGACACCATGACATCGATCGATCACGGCGCGATCCCCGAAAGGGCCGCCCCCGCGAGTTTCCGCACCTGCCGCTTCTCGGGGTTGCGGATCGAAAGCAATGCCGAACGGCTCATCAAGGTCAACGCCGTCGCGGCGGTGGTCTTTCTCGCGCTCGGCGGGCTGATGGGCCTGCTGGTGGCGCTGACCCGCTGGCCGGCGGTGCAGATCCTGCCCGCCGACCTGTTCTACCTCATGCTCACCGGGCACGGCGCCAACGTGCTCCTGTTCTGGATCATCTTCTTCGAGATCGCGGTGCTCTACTTCGCCTCGGCGGTGATCCTCGGAAGCCGGCTGGCGGCGCCCCGCTTCGCCTGGCTCGGCTTCGCGCTGATGATCGTCGGCGCGCTGATGGCCAACTACGCGGTGTTGCGCGGCGACAGCTCGGTGATGTTCACCTCCTACCCGCCGATGATGGCCTCGCAGTGGTTCTACCTGTCGCTGATCGTCTTCGCGGTGGGCGCGCTGATCGCGGTCTTCGTGTTCTTCGGCACCCTCGTCGTCGCCAAGAACGAGAAGACCTATGACGGGTCGGTCCCGCTGGTCACCTTCGGCGCGATCACCGCGGCGATCATCGCGGTCTTCACGCTGGCCTCGGGGGCGATCATCCTGATCCCGACCTGGCTGTGGTCGCTGGGCCTGATCTCGAACATGGACAGCCTGATGTACAAGGTCGTCTGGTGGGGGATGGGCCATTCCAGCCAGCAGATCAACGTCTCGGCCCATGTCGCGATCTGGTACGCGATCGGGGCAATGGTCGTCGGCGCGCGGCCGCTGTCCGAGAAGGTCAGCCGGATGGCGTTCCTGATGTACATCCTGTTCCTGCAGCTCGCCTCGGCGCACCACCTGCTGGCCGAACCGGGGATGAGCGCGTCGTGGAAGATCGTGAACACCTCCTACATGATGTACCTCGCGGTGATGGGCTCGATGATCCACGGGCTCACCGTGCCGGGAGCGATCGAGGCGGCGCAGCGGCGCAATGGGTTCACCCGCGGGGCCTTCGAATGGCTGCGCAAGGCGCCCTGGGGCAACCCCGCCTTCGCCGGCATGTTCCTGAGCCTGGTGATGTTCGGCTTCATCGGCGGCATCTCGGGCGTGGTGCTGGGGACCGAGCAGCTCAACGTGCTGATGCACAACACCATCTACGTGCCGGGCCACTTCCACGGCACGGTGGTGGCGGGGACAACGCTGGCCTTCATGGCGATGACCTACCTGGTGGTGCCGCTGATCTTCCAGCGCGACATCATCTTGCCCGGTCTGGCCCGCTGGCAGCCCTTCATCTTCGGCATCGGCGCCGGCGGCATCTCGCTGTTCATGATGGGTGCGGGCACGCTGGGGGTGTCGCGGCGGCACTGGGACCTGGCCCTGACCGACGCGGTGCACGCCTACGAGTTCCCGGCCGCGGCCTACCTGATGATGGGCCTGAACGGGATCGCCGCCATCCTCGCGGCGCTCGGCGGGGTGATCTTCGTGGTCATCATCGTCGGCTCGATCCTCGCGGGACCCCGGCTCGACCGGGCGGACGCGAAGCTGACCTTCCCGCTGCACGATGCCAGCCGCGAGGCGGTGTCGGAATACGGCAGCCACGGCACCCTGAAGCTGCCCGGCACCCTGATCCTGGTCGGCATCTTCTTCGCCTGCTTCGTGCTCTACTACTTCGTCAACTGGAAGTACCTGTCCGAACTCTGGCTGTTCTACTGACCGGAAAGGCCCGCAGATGCATACCGCCCTGTCCATGACCGTCTCCATCCTGAAGCTGAGGATCGGCTCCTTCGTGGCCCTCGCCGCGGTGGTCGGGATCCTCTCCGCCGGCGGCACCATGGGCTGGGCGGAGGCCGCGGGCTTCACCCTCGCCGTGCTGGGCGCTTCCGGCGCGGCGGGGGCCTTCAACCAGTATTTCGAACGCGACACCGACAGGCTGATGGCCCGGACCTTCGGCCGGCCCTTCGCCAGCGGCAAGCTGCGGGCCGGGCCGGTCTGGCCGGTGACCTTCAGCGCGCTGCTGGCGGTGTCGATCCTGCTCGGCTGGGCCACCGGCGGCACCCTGGCCGCGGCGCTGGTCTTTGCCGGGGCGGCCACCTACGGGCTGGTCTACACCCTCATGCTGAAGCGGCGGACCGTCTGGAACGTCGTGATCGGCGGCGCCGCGGGCAGTTTCGCCCTGCTGGCCGGGGCCGCCGCGGCGGCGCCGCAGTTCGGCCCGGCGATCGGTCCGGTGCCGATCATCCTCGCCACCGTGCTGTTCCTCTGGACCCCGCCGCATTTCTGGGCGCTGGCCGCGGTGCGCGGCGAGGACTACCGCCGCGCCGGCATCCCGATGCTGCCGGTGACCCACGACGCGGCGCTCTGGGCGCCGGTGATCTTCAACCACGTGGCGGCGCTGGCGCTGCTGTCGCTGGGGCCGCTGTTCTTCGGCTACGGGCCGATCTACGGCGCCTTCGCGGTGGTCAGCGGGCTCCTGTTCGTGATCCCGTCCTGGCGGCTGTGGCGCGATCCGTCCAAGGCCCATGCCCGCGCGACCTTCCTCGCCTCGCTGATGCACTTCGCGCTGCTGTCGCTCGGCGTGATCCTCGACCGGGGGGCCGCGGCATGGGTCGGCTGAGCATTCTGCGCGCGCTGCTGGCCGCCACCCTCGCCGCGGCGCTGCCCGGCGGGGCGGCGGCGCAGAAGCTCGACGCCGAGATCGCCTACGAGGAAAGCCAGGCTGCGATCGGCGGGCAGACCGGCAACCACGTCCTGACCGACCATACCGGCGCGCCGCTGGCGCTGGCCGACCTGCGCGGCCGACCGCTGGTGGTGTCGCTGGTGTTCACCACCTGCGCCACGGTCTGCCCGCTGACCACCGACTACCTGCGCGAGCAGGTCGAGCGGACCCGCGATGCGCTGGGCGGCGAGCGTTTCGGAGTGCTGACCTTCGGCTTCGACGCCCGCGGCGACACGCCCGCCCGGCTCGCCGGGTTCGCCGGCACCCACGGGATCGACGGCGTGCCCGGCTGGCACATCGCCAGCGCCGACGCCGGCACCACCGCCGCCTTCCTGCGCGAGCTGGGCTTTTCCTATCGCGAGGCGGCGGGCGGCTTCGACCACGTCACCCAGACCACGATCCTCGACGCGCAGGGCCGGGTCTACCGGCAGGTCTACGGCGAATCCTACCCGCTGCCGGTGCTGATGCAGCCGCTGAAGGAGCTGGTGCTCGGCACCACCACCGCCTCGGCCGCACCGCAGGACATCTGGGACCGGATCAGCTTTCTGTGCACCGTCTACAACCCGTTGACCGGCGCCTACCGCTTCGACTACGGGATCTTCTTCGGCATCTTCTTCGGCGGGCTGTCGCTGATCGTCTGCCTGATCGTCATCCTGCGGCTCTGGCTCGACCGGCGCCGGGCGCTGCGGCGGGCCGCGGGGCCGCGCGGAGCGGTCTGATGGCGGGCTTCCGGCAAATCCTGCGGCGCGGTTTCGACCGCGCCGAACGGGGGCTCGACGCGGCCTTCGGCGCGGACTGGAACCCGCTGGCCCGGCTCGGGTCGCTGGGCTGGTTCCTGTTCTGGATCGTCGCCGCCACCGGCATCTACCTGTTCATCTTCTTCGACACCGGGGTCACCGCGGCCTATGACTCGATCGAGTGGCTGACCGAGGATCACTGGTGGCACGCCGGGGTCGCCCGCAGCCTGCACCGCTACGCCTCGGACCTGATGGTGCTGGTGATGCTGGTCCACCTGTTGCGGGAATGGGCGCTCGACCGCTACCGCGGGAAGCGCTGGTTCTCGTGGGTGACGGGGGTGCCGGTGCTGTGGTTCGTCTACCTGTCGGGGATCACCGGTTACTGGCTGGTCTGGGACCGGCTGGCGCAGTTCGTCGCCGTCACCAGCACCGAACTGCTTGACGCGCTGGGTATCTTCGGCGAGCCGATCGCGCGGAACTTCCTCGCCCCGGACCTGCTGTCGTCGCGGTTCTTCACCCTGATGGTGTTCCTGCACATCGCCATCCCGCTGCTGCTGCTGGTGATGATGTGGGTCCATGTCCAGCGGATCGCCGACGCGCGGACCACGCCGCCGCGGGGACTGGCGGCGATCACGCTGGGGGCGCTGGTCGTCGGGGCGCTGATCCTGCCGGCCACCTCGCAGCCGGCGGCCGACCTCGCCACGGTGCCGCAAGCGGTCGGGATCGACTGGCTGATCCTGCCGCTCTACCCGGTCATCGACGTGCTGCCCGCCGGGGCGGTCTGGGCCGGGGTGCTGGTCTTCACCGTGCTGCTGATCGGGTTGCCCTGGCTGCCGCCCCGGCGCGAGGCGGCGGCGGCGGAGGTGTTCCTCGACCATTGCAACGGCTGCGCCCGCTGCGTCGACGACTGTCCCTACTCGGCGATCTCGCTGGTGCCGCGGTCCGACGGGCTGCCCTTCGCCAACGAGGTCGTGGTCGACCCGGACCGATGCGTCGCCTGCGGGATCTGCATGGGGGCCTGCCCGTCCTCGACCCCGTTCCGCCGCTCGGGCGACCTGGTGACCGGGATCGACCTGCCGGACCTGCCGCTCGCCGCGCTGCGGGCCGAGGCGATCGCCGCCGGGCAGGCCCTGACCGGGCCGGGCCGGGTGCTGACGCTGGCCTGCGGCCACGGCGCGGCCGCGGACCCGGCGGCGGGCCGGCTGGTGATGCCCTGCGTGGCGATGGCGCCGCCGTCGCTGATCGACTTCATCCTCAGCCGCGACCTGGCCGACGGGGTCGCCATCGCGGGCTGCGCCGGGCGCGACTGCTTCAACCGGGTAGGCAAGACCTGGACCGAGGACCGCTTGGCCCGCCGCCGCGACCCGTTCCTGCGCGCACGCGTCCCGCGCGAGCGGCTGCTGACGGTCTGGGCCGGGCCGACCGAGGCGGCGCGGCTCGCTGCCGACCTCGCCGGCTTCTCGGGGCGGCTGGCAGCGCTGCCGCCCTACGCCGGCGCGCGCCCGCTGGAGACCGATGACGCGGCCCCCGCCCCGCGGGCCAAGCGCAACGGACGGAGGGCGGCGGGATGACCGACCGGGCAGATCCCCGCTGGTGGACCCGCACCCGGCACCTGGCGCTGGGCGGGGCGCTGGCGCTGGCGGTGGTGCTCGGCGTGGCGACGCTGTCGGCGGCGCCTTCCTGGCAGGGTCTGCCGGAGGGCGACGCGCTGGTCCGGCTCAGCTTCACCCATTCCGGGGTCCGCAACTGCCGGCCCCGGACCGAGGCCGAGCTTGCCGCCCTGCCCCGCAACATGCGCGCCCCCGAGATTTGCGACCGCCGCCGCGCCCCGGTCCGGGTCGAGATGCGGGTGGACGGGGCGCTGCTGCTCGCCGCCGATCTCGCCCCCAGCGGGCTGGCGGGCAGCGGGCCGTCCCGGATCTACCACGGCGTCGCCCTGCCGGCCGGGCCGCACCGGATCGAGGTCGGGCTGCAGGACGATCCCGCCGCGCCCGGATTCGCCCACGAGGCCCGGTTCGACATCTCCCCCGCCCCCGGCGCCAGCGTCGCCATCGATTTCGACGCCGCCGCGGGCGGGTTCTTCCTGCGCTGACCGCGCCCAGACACGGAGCCATCGCCATGCCCAAGATCGAGTGGAAGCCCGAGTTCAGCGTCGGCGATCCGGCGGTGGACCACGAGCAC